>JAYZHR010000190.1:0-2991 GCA_036166355.1 Verrucomicrobiota bacterium
GCAATAGAAGCTGAAAGTCGCTGGTGGTCAATACGACGACGATTACTTGATAACCGTATTAATTTACATCTCGCCCTTGGAGGTGGATTTAAAATTACAGATAATCAAATACTTAACTACTAAATGAGTAACAAGCTATTCAAAGTTGTTCTAACAATCGCCACCCTAATTATAGGAGTAGCTATTGCGTCATTACTTATAAAATTTAAAACCGAAGCTGAATCAATAACTAGTGAGCGCAAACTACCAAGCGTCAAGGTAATTGACGCAAAGGTCGGCAAGCACACATTTCAGATTCAATCTCAAGGCACCGCCCTACCAAGAACAACAATTCGACTAATCAGTGAAGTGAGTGGAAAAATTATATCGGTTTCAAATAAGTTTAATACTGGAAAAGTGTTTCAAAAAAATGACGTCCTATTAACGATCGATCCTCGTGATTACGAACTGGCAGTCGCACAAGCTCAGTTAAAGGTCGCACAAGCAAATTTACGTCTACAAATGGAAGAAAAGGAGGCAACCGTTTCTCGGCGAGAATGGAAACTCTTAAACAATGGTGAGCCTACAGGGTTACAAGCCCGAGAACCTCAATTAGCAGAAGCTAGAGCGGCTCTCTCTGCTGCCAAAGCATCAGAAGAAGCTGCACAACGTAATCTTGAGCGATGTAAAATACGTGCACCTTTCGACGGCATGGTAGCCAAAGCTAACGTTCGCTCAGGACAATTCGTATCACTTGCCGTGCAACTAGGAGAAATCTTTTCAACGGATGTCGCAGAAATACGCCTCCCACTAAGTGCTAGCGATTTACGTTTCATCGATCTACCAGACCCAGGCGAACCATTAGAACTTAATAAAGGACCCAAAGTCACCCTTACCAGCCAATCAGGTGAAGATGCAATTGAATGGACTGGATCCATAGTACGGTCTGAGCAAAATGTAGATCCGGTAAACCGAATGATTTACGTCGTTGCAAAAGTCGACGACCCTTATCTTTTAGCCAAAAATAAGGGCAATCTACTTCGTCGAGGAACATTTCTAAAAGCCATCATCCACGGTCGTACAGAAAAAGGAATAATCTCACTACCACGAACAGCACTACGAGGCAAAGATCAGGTCTGGATTGCTAACGATGGAAAACTTACTTACCGAAAAGTAACAACTGCCTATCTCGATAAAAATCTGGCGATTATTTCACAAGGAATAGAATCCGACGAAAAAGTCATTGTCTCACTTCTAGCCGGAGTTATTGATGGAATGGGAGTAAATATCCAAAAATAAATTCCACCAAATTATCAACTCATGAACAGCCTAATTGAATGGTTCGCTAAGAACGGTGTCGCAGCAAATCTGCTGGCAATTTTTATCGCCGTTGTTGGCTTCATGACTATTGGGACGCTCCGCCAAGAAGTTTTCCCGGAATTTTCTTCGGATATTATTTATGTTCGGGTTGTTTACCCTGGCGCTGCACCTGAAGAAATCGAAGAGGGTATAAGTCAAAAAATAGAAGAAGCCGTGTACGGGTTAACCGATGTTAAAAAAATAACATCTACCTCACGAGAAAACTCCAGTTCGTTAATGATTGAACTAAACCCTGGCACCGCTGCAGCACGAGCTTTAGACGAAATAAAGACCAGAATTGATGCCATCGATACTTTTCCTGAGGAATCAGAAAAACCGGTGATCGAAGAAATCATGATGCGCAAACAGGTAATTAATGTAGCCATCTCTGGAAATGCACCAGAAACAACCTTAAGACATTATGCATCCGATGTAAGGGATCGACTAATGGCACTTGAAGGAATCACGCAGGTTGAGCTAGCTAACGTTCGTGAACTAGAAATTTCAATCGAAGTTTCCGAAAACACACTTCGACAATACGGCATGTCTTTTGATGAGTTGGCAATAGCAATTCGAAAATCATCAGTTGATCTACCAGGTGGTTCAATCAAGGTTGAACGTGGTGGTGAAGTACTACTTCGGACCAAGGGCCAAGCAAAGGAGGTAGTTGACTTTGAACAAATCATTCTCCGTACGCTACCCGATGGTACTCAAATAAAACTTGGCCAAGTAGCCAACATCATCGACGGATTTGAGGAAAACGACAGAGAATCATTTTTTGATGGCACACCATGTGCTCTGGTTAAGGTGTTTCGAGTGGGTGAAGAGAATGCGATAGAAATTTCCAATATCGTGCAACAATTCATTAAAGACTCATCTCATCTATACCCGAAAGGAATTGAACTAACGACATGGCAGGATGATTCGGTGTATCTCGCCGGTCGACGGGATCTGATGATCAAAAACGGTCTTACTGGTTTTTGCTTAGTATTTATGGTTTTGGCATTATTCCTCCGTTTTCGATTGGCCTTTTGGGTAAGTCTTGGAATCCCAATTTCTTTTCTTGGCACCTTTTGGCTAATGCCTGCACTCGATGTATCCATTAGTATGATTTCTCTTTTCGCATTCATTGTGGTGCTAGGTATCGTGGTTGATGATGCCATACTGATAGGTGAAAATATTCATGCTCATCACGAACAAGGTACTCCGGGATTAAAAGGCGCTGTGGCTGGTGCTATCGAAATGGCCAAACCCGTATCGTTCGCAATTGCAACATCTATAGCAGCATTTGCACCTCTCATTTTCGTGTCTGGCAATACCGGAAAAATAATGAAGTATATACCACTAGTAGTAATCCCTACCCTTTTCTTTTCACTAATAGAGTCATTGTTCATATTGCCAAAACATCTCAGTCATTTGAAAAGAGTCGATGATATAGAAGAGGGCAAAGGCTTTGTTGGAAGCTGGCGGCGCTTTCAACATCGATTCGTCACTCGAATGGATCAGTTTGTTCTGAAAATATATAAACCTAGCCTGCGTTGGTGTCTGGAGTGGCGTTATCTAACCATGGCTATCGCTAGTGCAGTCTTTTTTGTCACGATGGGTCTCGTTGGAGGAGGCCATTTGAAATTCACGTTTTTCCCTCCAGTCGAA
>JAYZHR010000191.1:0-4194 GCA_036166355.1 Verrucomicrobiota bacterium
ATCTGGCTCTACAAAACATGTTCCTAACGCCAGTGCTATACCTGCATCACTAGCTAGCTTTACTATTTTCTTCAGTTCTTTGTCGACTACTGCTTGATCAAATTTTGGCCTGTAGCCGCTTAGTGCCCCTTCCGGTGTTAGTAATACCTCTGCATCTTCTTTGATGGCAAAATGCAAAGCCCTTATAATAGTTGCACTGTTCTTCAAAATATCATTACTCACAGGAATTTGTGCTGTTGCGACGCGGAGTGTTGTTTTTGTTTGGCCTGTTACGGATAAAATTGAAACTAAGATCAAGTAAACAGGCACCAAAATAACATGAAATCTAGAGCGCTGATTCATTTTTTATTAAAGCTAAACCCTTAAATAACAACTATCAATCGCTGTTTCAATTTTATTAATGGTAAGGGTGGTAAGTGTTGGCTTTTTGATTTCATTTTCTATTCAGATTTTGGTTTTAGTAGTCGCTTTGCATAATTGTTTGCTAGAGAAGAATAGTTGTAACTAAACGGGGCTCGCCGCGCCTGCAATAAAAAGAAAGATCAATCCGGTGGCAGAAGTTAGCATTCCGATAATCGCGAGATGGAGTGTTCGGAGTTCTGGTTTTATTATCATGCGTATCCAACAACCTAAACTAAATAGGCCACTAGCACATGCAATAAACAGAAAACTACTTAAAGTAATTCCGTAATTATCAATATCTGCCTCTGGGGAACCCATCACAAATGGCAATAGAAAGGATACTGTCAAAAGTAGGGACAGTATCCATGGGTAACGGTTTCCTGGTTTGTCCGGCGGTCCGGTATTACAAAAACTAAATTTCTTTGTGAGTTCCTTTAGGCTAATCCATACAATGCCCGTTGCTATTAGATGGAAGATGATAGTCATTATTAATATTGGCAGTAGCGCAAACATTTACTTGTTCCTTCAGCTGTCACTTCATCCTCCTCCCAGTAAGGGTCTTCCAATATACCATGATTCTTTCCAGTGTATCTCCCCTCGTTTGGCCTGTGATGCATGTCCATCACCCCACATAATATTACCAATATCACCGTGACGGTAATATTCGTTTACGCGTTCCTTAAATGCAGCCCATTGACCTAGAAAGATGGGTGTGTCGTTTGCCCCGTCTAGCATTGTTTCCCATGCGTCCTGAATAATGAGTGTTTCACTAGGATTCGGATAGTTACTGATTCTTCTGGCTTGTGTTGCCGAAGATCCGGCACCTGTTTGATTAACCTTAGCTACCCAAACGGCAAGGTCCAAGCCCATCGCTTGACGGTTGGGGGTAGAATAAAACCCATTAAAACCATATGAAATATATTTAAAACCATTTTTAAATAAGCCGTCCTGATTGGGAGGGCCTATATATTGATCATCAACAAATTTAGTGGTTGGGCAGAAAAAGATATTTGGAGATCCTCCTAGATACGGTGCATAGGCAACGCCCCAGTAAGCATGTTCATGTGAAGGAGAAATCATTTGGCTCCTGTTAGGGGTCGGATCTGTAAAATCACCGCCATCCCGGATCCAGCGCATCCAATTGCGCCGTGGATGACCTCTCCCGTCATGGTCATCGGCATACTGGAACCAGGCCAGTTGAATTTGTCGCATATTACTTTTGCATGCGATCTGTCTTCCCTTTTCCTTCGCTTTTCCAAGAGTGGGTAATAGCAAGGCTGCCAGGATGGCAATTATGGCAATTACCACCAGTAGTTCTATTAGTGTGAATGCCCGTCTAGATTCAGTTTTCATTTCCCTTTAACTTTCAGTTCTTCAGTAGTCTTGCCGCCGTGTTAGCAGAGAGGTTTTCTAGAGCTGATTTCTATTTCATTCATTGGTTTAAATCGCCGTAAGATCCATCCGGGGCTATTTTAGGAAACCTATATTCGACGCTCGAGAGTAATTCATACAATGGAGCGTCTCTGTTGCGGAGTGAACGGGCATTTGTTATCTGCCACTGATTTTGAATACCATTTCCACGTTTTTCGTTGTAACCAAGTAGTGTGATTATTCCCCAATGTATGTATTCACCTACAAAGCATTTATAACCGCAGTCGTCTGATCGCGTATACCAAGCGTCATCGGGATATTGTTTTGGCATATGCTTGAAATAACCCCCACGAGCCTTGTCCATCGCCACTGTTAACAGGGAGGCGTTCTTTTGATCTTCTCCACGCTTTGTGATATGAGAGCGAAGGGCATTTGAGGGATTATCCCCAACGTCGCCATGCCAGAAGGAGGACGGGTATACGTTTGCATAACCAATATCTGTTATGAGGTGGAAGGTTTCTTCTGTTGCCGCATCCGGCGGTAAAAGTCCTTCGGTAAGGTAATGACTCTGAGAATATTCACTACGAGGCAGGCCATACCAGTTATGGTTGATAGTTGTGACATCCAATCCGTAGGTAGAGGCATGTGCATGCTTTAACATTTTCTGTGACTTCTCATGCCACGGGCCGATTTGATCAAAAGTGACGCCAAGGATCATACGGCTTTTCTGTCTAACTATTTCAGCGAGGACATCTGGATTATCTGGAGTGCCATTTTCATCGTTATCAATCCATTGGGCTAAAACATTAGCCACTAGTTTTAGATCTCTGTCAGTAACCCCTTCTAATGCAAAAACCTTTATTCCAAATACGGTTATTGTTTTGCTAATTAAGGCTGATTTTTCCCTCTCTGTAGGTAATTCGATCTTTGTTAAAGGTATGAGTGTAGCTGAAGAGGGCAGTATTTCTTGTGCTTTGATTGTTGGGGGATCCGGTTTAGTGCAACATCCTCCCAAAAGAACAGCTGCGATTGTGATTAGTATTTGTTTCATTTACGCTAACTAAAGCCAAGAGGATCGGGTAAAGGTGTTATTTGATGCTAAGTTTTCAAAGATTGCGTAGTTGATTTCCTGACAGAGCCTTTGGACTTCATTCTTGTTATCACAATTCAATTCTATTTTATCGCCATAAATATTCATTAGATCGATTCGGTGTATATCACTTGAACAAAACACCCATAATATTGAAGCCGTAAACGCAATACTAAATAAAAAAAAACTAATATTCAGTATTAGATTAAGAATGCCAAATATAAGGCCAGTTTTGAGGAGGCCTATAAGCATAAAAAAAGCTAACCCCAGTCCGCACAGAATCGCAGATACACTAATATATATTCCTGCTAGCCAGCACCAATGTGCTAATTGGCCTATATTAATACCGAATATTGTTTTTGGACCTCCTTTATAGACTGAAGCTCCTGACACGGTTATTTCCTTAAGATCGTATGCTCTTTTTTTGAATACGAGTCGATTGCCTCTAACGAAAATATCTTGTTCCATAACCTGAATTTATTTCCCTTCAGCTATTAATTCTGCATTCGTTTTGGCTCCGTGTTTTCGGAGGAGATCGATGATATCGTTTTTTGTTTTTTTGCTATCTGGGGTGCGTTCATGAATAAAAGAGGCGGAGCTTAACGGGGTTATGCCATTATTCATTTTTCCATTAACATTCGCACCTGCCATGATAAGTAGTGTTATTATTTCCTTGTGCCCTTTAGAAGCCGCATAGTGTAATGGGGTAGACCCGAACTTATTCTTTGCATTCACATCCGCCATATTGGCAATAAGTAGTTCAGCTACTCCCGCGTGATTGAACGAAGCTGCCCAATGTAAAGGGGTTTGGCCATCACTTGTCTTTACATTCACATCTGCTCCAGACGCGATCTGTTGTCTTACAATTTCAATGTCTCCTTTTCTGGAAGCATGTTGAATTGAGATACTTCGTGTTTTTGGTGTTGACTGTTCCAGCTTTTCATTTTCGACAACTGGTTTCACTTTTGCGGGCGAATCCGATGGCAGCACTGATCGACTGGTAATTGGTTTAGTTGATTTTTCTTCAGTTTTTATTTCTTTATTTTTCTTGGCTCCGTGTTTTCGGAGGATGTTTATTGTTTCTGTTCGTTTGAATTTGATAGATAGGTCTAGAGGGGTCATTGCTCTATTATTTTTTACATTCAGTTGAGCTCCTTCTGATATTAGTAATCTAACGAGCGGCTTGTCACCTTGAGCTGAAGCGATATGTAAAAGGCTGCCTCCAAATTGATTCCTTAGGTTAACGTCTGCACCCGAAGACAAGTAACGTTTTACTGTTTCAAAATCAGCTTTTGACTTGCTAGTTCGATTGCGAAGTAATTCATCAATTT
>JAYZHR010000192.1:0-4857 GCA_036166355.1 Verrucomicrobiota bacterium
ATGCTGGCGAATATGAGGAAAAACTATTCTCTGAATTCGATAATTGCCTGCCAGAAAATCCCAACTGGTACTAAAATTTTATTCTTAAAGAGCAGGATAAAAAATCCTGCTCTTATTCAAATTAATATAACTTAATATTAATCGATTTCCGAGTTGCCTTGACACATTCATATAAGTCACGGATTTTCGCGTTGTGATCGAGAGTTTATTGGTAATAAATAATGATCAACAACTTGAATTAAAACAAAATATCAACTAGTATTTTGACTATATATTCCACTATACAATTATATCAATGATTGCGCCTAAAGACTCATTCGAAAAATCAAGCCGAGATCAACTTCCAAATTCAACCAAAGTTTATATTAAAGGGAAAATCCACAAAGATATTCGCGTACCTATGCGGGAAATTTCACTTAATCCAACAAAGTCAATCAATGGAAATATAGAAGAAAACGAATCTGTTCGCGTCTATGACACAAGTGGACCATGGGGGGATCCAGACTTTAAAGGCAAGGTAACTGAGGGCCTTCCTTCACTTCGCAATGATTGGATCAGAAAAAGAAAAGATGTAGAAGAATATAAAGGGCGCACAGTTCAACCCATTGACAATGGATACCTATCCGAGATACACGCAAAAAATGCAACTCAAAGCAAAAAAGAAAATCGTCTTACGGAATTTCCAAACCTAAACAAATATCCATTACGAGCCAAGAGTAGTCATCCAGTTACTCAATTATGGTATGCTCAACAAGGAATCATAACTCCTGAAATGGAGTATATTGCCATACGAGAAAACATAGGCCTAGAAAAACTGAGCAAACAAGCACCACCTAACAATCTTCATCACCAGCATACCGGCAACCCTTGGGGAGCAAAAATACCAAAAGAAATTACTCCAGAATTTGTACGAGATGAAGTCGCCAATGGTCGAGCGATTATCCCAGCAAATATCAATCACCCTGAGATTGAACCGATGATTATAGGCCGAAACTTTCTAGTCAAAATAAACGCCAATATCGGCAACTCAGCAGTCGCATCAAGCATTGAAGAGGAAGTAGAAAAAATGAGATGGGCCACAAAGTGGGGTGCAGATACGGTCATGGACCTATCAACGGGAAAAAATATTCATGCCACTCGAGAATGGATCATAAGAAATTCATCTGTTCCAATTGGAACAGTGCCTATCTATCAAGCACTTGAGAAAGTTAATGGGCGAGCAGAAGATCTTAGTTGGGAAATTTTTCGAGATACACTAATTGAACAAGCTGAACAAGGTGTGGATTATTTCACTATTCACGCAGGCGTATTACTAAGATTTATACCATTAACCGCCAAACGCATGACCGGAATAGTTAGTCGTGGTGGTTCAATTATGGCGAAATGGTGCCTAGCTCATCACAAAGAAAATTTTCTTTATACACACTGGGATGATATATGTGAGATAATGGCTAAATATGATGTTAGCTTTAGTATTGGAGACGGACTAAGACCAGGATCTATAGCTGACGCAAACGATAAAGCACAATTCGGCGAATTAAAGGTTCAAGGTGATTTAACAAAACGCGCATGGAAACATGGGGTTCAGGTCATGAATGAAGGACCAGGGCATGTCCCTATGCATATGATACAAGAAAATATGATCAAACAATTAGAATGGTGCCATGAAGCTCCATTTTATACGCTTGGGCCATTAACAACCGATATTGCACCAGGCTACGATCATATTACTAGCGGGATTGGGGCGGCTATGATTGGCTGGTACGGTTGCGCCATGCTTTGTTATGTCACACCTAAAGAACATCTCGGACTCCCTAACAAGAATGATGTTAAAGAAGGAGTTATAACTTATAAAATTGCTGCTCATGCCGCAGACTTAGCTAAAGGACACCCTGGCGCTCAATATCGGGATAATGCGCTCAGTAAAGCCCGTTTCGAATTTCGATGGGAAGATCAATTTAATCTTGGACTTGACCCTGAGCGAGCTCAGGAATTTCACGACGAAACATTGCCAGCTGACGGAGCTAAACAAGCTCATTTTTGTAGTATGTGTGGACCAAATTTCTGCTCTATGAAAATTACAGAAGATGTTCGAAAATATGCAGCAGAAAAAGGTATATCCGAAGATCGCGCCCTAGAAGAAGGATTGAGGGAAAAATCAGAAGAATTCAGCAAACATGGCTCTAAATTATACTCAAAAGTATAATACCTAGATAAGCATAGTGCTATTTACAGCTTTCATTCTTATTTGAAGAATCACCTCGATTAGATATTTTTTTAGTTGTTTTGCTCAAGTTTTTAAGCTCATTTACTTGATCACGGAGTAGTGCCGCTTTTTCAAATTCAAGACTTTCAGCAGCATCGAGCATTTCCGATTCAAGCTCACGAATTGTTTCAACAATATCGTCAACTTCATTTGAAACGCCCATTGATGTTGTTGATTTACCACTTCCTCCAAACCTATCTCCTAAGCGCTCCTCAATAGGACGACTAACACTTTTAGGGCTAATCCCATGTTTTTTATTATGGGCTATCTGACGTTTCCGTCGATAGTTGGATATTTTCAAAAATTCCTGAATACTTCGAGTCTCATTATTAGCGTAAAGAATAACTTTACCATTAATATGCCGTGCAGCGCGCCCAGCAGTTTGAATCAAACTGGTAGTTGACCTTAAAAAACCTTCCTTATCCGCATCCAAAATCGCTACTAAAGACACTTCTGGGATATCCAACCCTTCTCTTAATAAATTAATACCTACAAGTACATCGAATTCACCTTGTCTTAATTCACGTAGTATCTCCACTCGATCAATTGCTCCAATATCACTATGCAAATAGCGGACATTAACTCCAATTTCTGTAAGATAGTCAGCCAACTCTTCAGCCGTTCTTTTTGTCAGAGTTGTAACCAAAACACGCTCCCCTTTATCAACTCGTTTCCGAGCTTCCTCAATTAAATCGTCTATTTGCCCCTCAAGTGGTTTAAGTGCAATTACAGGATCGATTAACCCGGTAGGTCTAACAATTTGTTCTACAACTCTACCTTTAGACCAATCAATCTCTTGTTTTGCTGGAGTGGCACTAATGTAGAGTGTTTGATTTTGAAGAGACTGAAACTCTTTAAAATTCAGAGGCCGGTTATCGAGAGCACTAGGCAAACGAAACCCATGTTCAACAAGAACAGTCTTTCTGGACTGATCACCTGCAAACATCCCTCCAATTTGTGGTATAGTCGCGTGAGACTCATCAATCACTAATAAAAAATCTTTCGGAAAAAAATCAAGTAGTGTGCTTGGTCGCGAACCAGGAGCACGAGCATTCAAATGACGGGAATAATTTTCTATCCCAGAACAGAAACCCATTTCCATCATCATCTCCAGATCATATTCAGTCCGCATTTTAATACGCTGAGCCTCAATTAGTTTTTTTTCTTTTTCAAGTTCCGCAACACGTAAAACTAGCTCTTGACGAATAGATTTAGAGGCACGTTTAATGTTTTCCATAGGTGTAACAAATTGCTTCCCTGGAAAAACAATAATGGCAGGTAAAGATTCCAACATATTACCAGTTACAGGATCAAATCGAGTTATACGATCAATCTCATCACCGAAAAATTCAACACGAATAGCTTCGGATAATTCAGCAGGCCTAAGCTCTACAGTATCACCTCGCACACGAAAATTCCCACGGTCAAACTGAACATCGTTTCTTTCATATTGAACCTCGACTAAACGAGCTAAAAAACGATCCCTATTAAATTCTTCGCCAACCGCTAGGCGAATAACCATATCCTCAAAATCTCGTTTCTCCCCAACGCCATATATACAAGACACACTTGCCACTACTACTACATCGCGCCTAGATAATAATGAACTCATTGCCGACAACCTCAATCGTTCTATTTCATCATTAATACTTGAATCCTTCTCAATAAATGTGTCTGTCTGAGGAATATATGCTTCAGGTTGATAATAATCAAAGTAACTAACGAAATACTCGACTGCATTTTCAGGAAAGAATCCCTTAAATTCCGAATAAAGTTGAGCTGCCAGAGTCTTGTTATGAGAAATAATCAATACAGGTTTATTCAAATTGCGAATTACATTCGCAACAGTAAAAGTTTTACCTGAACCGGTTACCCCAAGTAGTGTCTGATGTTTCCGGCCAGAACGAAGCCCATCTGTAAGATCTTGTATGGCCTTCGGCTGATCTCCGGCCGGATCAAATGCTGAATCAAGTTTAAATGAGCGCTCTTCCACAAATTGGGCACTTGGCCTTACCTGACCTCATCTCAAACTGCAAGATATTGATAAGTGAAAAAATAAAAACTAGACTCAAAATATGAGTTAATTATATGATCACTCAAAAAGATTATCACTTTCTTTCAGACGGCTTATCACTATATTATCAGCTTCTGGAAAATTGTATTTCGACAATTCGTCACGATTAATCCAATGAAAACATGAACACTGAATCGCCTTCGGACGACCTTTTATCAATCTACAAATAAAAAATTTAATATAAACGGACTTGTCAGTGTATCGATGCTCAACCTCTTCAAATTTATATGACACTTCAATATCTACACCTAACTCTTCACGCACTTCACGAATTACGCACGCCTCATAAGTTTCGTTAGACTCTAGTTTGCCGCCCGGAAGCTCCCACAAACCCCCTAAATGCACCACCTCATTGCGCTGGGAAACCAGCAACTTTCCCTCAGAAAAAACTAGCGCGGCAGCAACTTTAACGAAATTAGCGCCCAATACTTTTATAGGTAAAACCCAGCTGCTCAACTACAACCGGATCAAATAAATTACGGCCATCAAATATAATTGGAGCTATCATAACATCCTT
>JAYZHR010000193.1:0-2896 GCA_036166355.1 Verrucomicrobiota bacterium
TCGACCGGCAATAGGCGCACATATTGCACCACCTGAAACACCACTCTCAACCATCACTACCACCACATACTTAGGATTATTAACCGGGGCAAATGATACAAACCATGTGATATGATCCATGCGAAAGAGCCTAGACCCTGTCTTGGGATTAAATTTACCTGTAGGTACTTTTTTCTGCGCAGTCCCTGTCTTACCACCAATTGACAACCCAGAAACTCGAGCTCCCCTACCACTACCATCACTATCATCCACATCAGCAAGCATTGCCTGATGAAGCAATGACACCGTGCTATTCTTAAGATTCAGATCTAATAATATTTTTTTGGGTATAATTGTTGTGTTAGATTGAGCCTCGTTATTTAAAGAATTAATACTCAAAACTAAACGCGGTTGAACTAACTTCCCACCATTCGCCACCGCGGCAGTCATTACAGCCATTTGCAATGGAGTTACTGTAATCTCTCCCTGGCCAATACATAAATTTGCCACATCCCCAGCAGACCACTTAGCTCTATTCCCAAACTGGTCGACCTTTTTATATTGATTATCAATTGATGGAAAATAGCCGGAACCTTCTCTTAAAGGAGAAATAAACTCATTTCCAGAAACAAGTAAAGGCCCCATCGTTTTCTGCCCTAATCTGAAGCGATTACCCCAATCTAGTAATACTCGCTTCCCCTGACGCCACTGATCAGTTTGATCATTCGGAGTTAATGCAAAACGAATAAAATACGAATTACTCGATAATTTAAATGCTCGAACAAAATCATAATCGCCCGGAGGCGCTGTATCATCTAATGAGTAATTAGGATAAAGCCTTTCATTTCTAAAGAACCCCCTATTATAAATATATCTCTCAGGATCATCTATAACCCCCTCTTCAAGATAAGCTATAGCAGAAATTATTTTAAAAATAGAACCCGGGGGATAAGCAACTCCCCCACTCCCAGTGGAACGGTTTATCCATCGATTGAGGCGACTATCATTTAATGTAGTGATTTCTTCCCGTGAAAAACCTGTAATAAATTTATTCGAATCAAAATCAGGCTTAGACACCATAGCTAATAGATCACCATTATTAGGATCCATAACTATAATTGAACCACGGGTTTCTGGCCCATTAGATTTTAACGCTTCTTCAGCAGCCAACTGAATCTCACGGTCTATAGACAAATTAATATCTCGACCAGACTCGGGCCACTCCAAAATATCCTCACTGGCTCTATAGCTGATATTGTTAACTCGAATAGCTTTTGCGCCAGCTTCACCTCGAAGTAAACGATCAAAAATCCCTTCTAAACCATCTATGCCTATATAGTCGGGTAGTCGATAACGATATGAAAAAGGCACTTCCGGATCATACCCAGGATCATCATCCCTGCGAAGATATCCTAGGGTATGAAATGCCATTCCCCCATTAGGATAAGTTCGCACGGGATTAACAGACAAACCAACCCCAGGAAATCCATGTGTCAGCTCAACAAATCTTGCCACTTCATTTTGCGAAAGGTCCTTAATAACAGCCAGCGGTATATATAGCCTATTTGCATAGTGGCTATGAAATCGATCCTTATTAAGCAGCAAAGGTTTTCCTATACGCTTACTAACCTGCATTGTGAGATTACTAACAACCTGATAACGAGCTTCCTTCCCAAGCTCAAGCTGTTCAGAGCGGCTCATTTTCCGATTTCTTTTTAACCGAAAATAATGTTCACGAAATAACAACCTCAATTCATCTATATACACATGAATATCAAATCTTAATCGATTTACTGCTAATGGTTTATTATTCCTATCAAGAATCTTACCTCGAATAGCAGGCAGCCGAATAGCTCTCAGTGATTGATTTTCTTGCCGGCTTTGAAAACTAGTCGTCGAGGAAACTTGTAATTTCCATAATTTAGCGGCTAAGAGTAAAAAACAAAAAAGTATAAATGAGACCGATATTTTTATCGGAGCATCTTTACTTCTGAGCTGATCAAAAAGAAACATAGCAATCTATTAATCCTTTCCCCTTACAATTTGACGATTACTATTTGGCCATCTATTTGGATTATATGATGGATGTGAAAACCATTGCTCAAATTTTTTTGATAATAAGTTAAATAACGGCACAGCCGCTCCACAGAAAAGCGAGTTTAACAAAGCCCAAAAACCCATTCCCCAACCAAACATAGGATTAGCTTGTACTAATATTAAAAGAATTAATTGAAACAAGAACACAATCAATCCAGCCATAATACCAAGATAAACTTGTGCGAATAATTCCCGACTCATCACTTTCTCTCGAAAACAAAACACCACCCAACCGGCAAAAAATAATGGCAACGCGCTAACACCAAGAGGATTAGCAGAAAGACTATCTAATAACAGACCAGTAAATATAGCCAGAGTTGAAACATATCCGGCCCCCATAGTAAGCCCTACAAAAACTAAAAGCGCAGGCGACAAATCAGGCTGAAAACCTAACCATAGCCTCGGACCTGACCAATGAGACTGCATGAAAGTCAAAAGATAAACTCCTGAAAATAGTATGAGTATTTTATTGATTCTAGTAAACATGTTAGAAATCAGTCAAAATCCGCACTTCTTCTAATCGATTTAAATCTGCATAAAGTTTAATCCTTGCCTCCGAATACAAACCATCTCTAGACAACCAAGAATCTTCTATTTGGCCAACAGGAATTTCCTTCGGAAACGCACCTCCTAATCCACTGGTCACTACCACTTGACCGGGGCGGAGATTTACATCGTTAGGCAAATAAGTTAATTCGACAATTCTACAATCAGAATTAAATTGCCGAGGCGAAACAATACCACCTTGCTGACGAGAAGATTTAATTAAAGCTGAAAAACGACAATTTGGATCCCCCACCAAAACAGCCCAAGAAGTTTT
>JAYZHR010000194.1:0-3346 GCA_036166355.1 Verrucomicrobiota bacterium
AATGGGTTTTGAGGATATGATTATCCCATCGCAAAAGGCCGAGGAAATAGAAAAAGCTCACAGGCAAATAGCCGATGTTGATAAACAATACCGGCGTGGAGTTATTACTCCTGGTGAACGTTACAACAAGGTAATTGATATTTGGACTCATTGTACTGATCAGATTGCAGATGTTATGCTTAAAGTTTTAGATCATAATGGTGGAAGTGATGAGTTTAATCCGGTTTGGTTAATGGTTGATTCTGGGGCTCGTGGAAATCGCCAGCAGGTTCGTCAATTGTCAGGCATGCGTGGTCTTATGGCTAAACCTTCTGGAGATATTATTGAAAAACCAATATTGGCCAATTTCCGTGAAGGTCTTACAGTATTAGATTATTTTATTTCAACTCATGGAGCTCGTAAGGGTTTAGCTGATACAGCATTAAAAACAGCTGATTCTGGTTATTTAACGCGTAAGTTAGTAGATGTCTCGCAGGATCTTATTATTTGGGAGTTAGATTGTGGAACTACAAATGGTATTTGGCGTCATGCTATTTACGAGGGAGAGGATGAAGTGGTCAAACTTCAGGACCGCCTTGTAGGTCGTACCGCTGTTGAAGATATTCCAGATCCAGTTAATCCAGAAGAATATCTTTGTGAATCAGGTCAAGTCATTGATGAAGTTCATGCTAAAGCAATAGATGATGCTGGTGTGGATCGAGTACGAATTCGTTCAGTATTAACGTGCGAATCGAAGCGAGGAGTTTGTCAAAAATGTTACGGCATCAATTTGGCTACTGGTGAGCCTGCTGAAATGGGAACTGCAGTTGGTATTATAGCTGCTCAGTCGATTGGTGAGCCTGGTACGCAGTTAACAATGCGTACATTTCATATAGGAGGTACAGCATCCTCTGTCTTTAAACAGCCGCAAATTGAATCTCGTAATAATGGTATTATTAAATATAAGGACCTTCGTCAGGTAGAATTGGAGGATGGTAATAGTATTATACTAAATAAGAATGGTATGGTATATGTGATCGATGAAAAGTCGGGAGACGAGCTTGAAAGTTATAATATCGTTATAGGCTCTGTGATTACTATTCCAGATGGCGGTAAGGTTAAGCAAGGAGAGGTTTTCGTTCAGTGGGATCCTTACAATGTCCCGATTATTTCAGAGAAGGCTGGTACCATTAAATTTCACGATATTATTGAGGGTGTTACCATTAAGCAGGAAATGGATGATGCTACCGGCCAGTTCTGATTGGGGGTTATTGATTATCAGGAAGATCTGCATCCGCAGGTAATAGTAGAAAATAGCAAAGGAGAACCGATTGCTAACTATCCAATTCCTTCAGGGGCTCATAGTGTTGTTGAGGAAGGAGATAGTATTGTTGCAGGTAGCTTGTTGGCTAAAACGCCTCGTAAGGCATCAAAGACAAAGGATATTACAGGTGGTTTGCCTCGTGTGGCAGAATTATTCGAGGCTCGTAAGCCTAAGGATGGTGCTGAAATTTCTAGAATAGATGGAGTGGTTGATTTCGGTTCGACTGTGCGAGGTAAGCGTTCCATCATTATAAGAGATGTCGAATCAGAGGAAGAGGAAGAACATCTGATTGCAATAGGAAAGCATGTCATTGTGTTTAAGGGTGATATGGTCAAGCGAGGTCAGCAGTTGACAGAAGGCCCTGTTGATCCACATGAAATTCTTGATGTATGTGGTCCGAAAGAATTGCAGGATCATTTGGTCAATGAGGTGCAGGAAGTTTATCGACTACAAGGAGTAACGATTAATGATAAGCATATTGAGATTATTGCACGGCAAATGATGAGGAAAGTTCGTATCACCGAAACTGGCGATACTTCTTTCTTATGGGGTGAGCAAATTGAAAAACTTACTTTTGAGGCAGAGAATGAAGAAATAGAAAAAATGGGAGGTCAGCCGGCTGAAGGTCAACCAGTATTGCTTGGGATTACTAAGGCTTCTCTCGAAACGGATAGTTTCCTAAGTGCTGCATCGTTTCAGGATACGACACGTGTACTTACGGATGCTGCTACTCTTGGGAAAACAGATAATCTCAAGGGTTTCAAAGAGAATGTCATTATGGGCCATATTGTTCCTGCTGGAACAGGTGCCGACCTGCATCGTGATGTTAAACTTAAGCCTTTGGTGGAGGAAATTGATGCGCCAGAGATAGAGGAAGAAGAACAGGAAGAACCGATATTCGATAATCCACTTTTGGGATGATTTAAGTGTAATTGGTAATTGATTATAAAATGTTTAAAAAACCTGTTGCATCGAAAATGTGTTTTGGTACTCTCCCCGCCCCTTTGGTGGGAAAAGGGTGTTTTTGCTCTTATATTAATCGATTACAGGATTATTAATGCCGACAATTAACCAACTGGTTCGCAAAGGGCGGACAAAGATAAAGAACAAGTCAGCGTCACGGGCGTTGGATAATTGTCCTTTTAAGCGAGGTGTTTGTCTGCAGGTATATACCCGTACACCCAAAAAACCAAACTCAGCTATGCGTAAGGTAGCTAAAGTTAGGTTAACCAATGGTTTTGAAATTATTGCCTATATTCCAGATGAAGGTCATAGCCTTCAGGAACACTCCATAGTTTTGGTTCGAGGAGGCCGTGTGAAGGATCTTCCTGGTGTTCGTTACCACGTTGTTCGTGGGGCTTTGGATGCAACCGGCGTTGAAAAGCGTCGTCGTAGTCGTTCGAAGTACGGGGTTAAAAGACCTAAGGCTGCTAAGAAATAATTATTAGAAAGAGGTATAACAAGATATGGCCCGCCGTCGCAGAGCAGAGAAACGAGATGTAGCACCTGATGCCCGTTACGGGAGTAAGTTGGTTACTCTTTTAGTCAATTTTACCATGCGAAAGGGTAAAAAAAGTGTGGCGGAAAAAATTGTTTATGGTGCCTTTGATAAAATAGCTATAGAGAATCAGGGGTCAAATCCACTTGAAGTTTTGGAAAGGGCTGTTGGTAATGCACGTCCGCGTTTAGAGGTTAAGTCCCGCAGGGTAGGTGGGGCAACATATCAAGTGCCTCTAGAGATTGGTGGTAGTCGTCAAATTGCTTTAGCACTACGTTGGTTGGTTGATTTTTCGCATGCCCGTAAAGGTGTGCTTATGACGGATGCGTTGGCTACTGAAATTCGTGAAGCGAGTGACGGTCAGGGAAGTTGTATCCGCAAGAGAGACGAGATGCACAAAATGGCTCAGTCGAATAAGGCTTTTGCGCATTTCCGTTGGTAAAACTCATTCGTTGTAAGTTAGAACTATGGCGCTGCCGGTTATACGGTGCGTTAAGCTCTCTGAAATAGCTTGGATTTTGATTTGGTTTCTTGGGTGTTAATAA
>JAYZHR010000195.1:0-11425 GCA_036166355.1 Verrucomicrobiota bacterium
CGAAGGCGCACAAACGGCGTTACCAGAATAATTGCGCGTAAAGCGCATTCCTTGCCTAGCTAAACGATCAAGATTCGGAGTTTTAATTTTTTTCTGACCGTAGCTTCCCAACTCAGCATAACCAAGATCATCGGCCATTATGAAAATAATGTTAGGCTTAACCAATTTAGCAGCCGAAACCTCAGCCAAAGATCCAAGACTAAACAGAACTAAAGCAATCTTGAGTAAATACCTTCTGTTCAATTTAAAAACCCGCATAGGCAACAGAGTCACACAACCAAATTAATGGAACAAGGAAATGACACTTAAAACATGACTTCAAAATGAAAAATCAGTTAATATTTCAGTTCTTTTTCGATTCTGAATAACTCTAGCTAGAGGCGTCGATGCTTCGGCTAACAGAGAATTACGTAATGCATCTACCTTACCTTGGCCGGAGGCCAAAACCCAAACCTCGCGTGCAACAGTTAGCGCAGGATAACCTAGAGTGATTCTTCTAGCTGGCGGTTTAGGACCAGTTACAACCCTATAAACAGCCTGAGATTGCAGTGCCTCAGCATCCCCAGGAAAAAGTGAAGCCACATGGGCATCCTCGCCCATTCCAAGCAAAACTAGATCTATCACTGGTTGGCCATCCTCCTTACTCTCAGTAAATTGATGAAGTTCAGCAGTAACTCTTTGTATAGCCTCCGATTCACCATACTCGGTAAACACTCGATGCACTTGTTGATTCGGGATTCCTAGCGGACCTAATAATCCTTCATCTGCTAGCTTGAAATTACTCTCATCGTCAGTTGGAGGCACCAATCTTTCATCACCCCAAAAAAAATGAACATTTTCAAATAAATCTGGCTGAGCCAATTCCGTTATTGCTTGATATAATAGCTTCGGAATCCTTCCTCCAGAAAGCGCCACGGTAAATGGTTTCACCGAATCTCTTATAGCCAATAGATCAAGCCACTTTTTTGCTGCGAATCTCGCTAGTTCATGCTTGTCATCGAATGAGATGTAACCACTCATTAGCTGGCAGGTATTGGGGTGTGCCATACATGATTATCCGCATTGAGCAAATCATCTGCAGCAACTGGTCCCCAAGTTCCAGCAGCATAAAATTCCCGATTAGACAACGGAATCCCCCCCCATCCCTCACGAATTTCATCAACGATTTGCCATGCAGTTTCAACTTCATCACGACGAATAAACAACGTGGCATCACCTGCCATGGCCTCGAGCAATAGTCTTTCATAGGCTTCGGGAGTGTAAGCTCCAAACTCTGCACCATAACCAAAGTGCATTCGCACTGGGCGTGTCTCTATACTATTGCCTGGAACCTTTCCGTTGAATCTAAGAGAAATCCCTTCGTCTGGCTGCAACCTGAGAGTCAATGCATTAGCATGTAAATCTAAATTGTCTTGTGCCGCAAAAAGAACATTTGGCGTAGGCCGAAACTGCACACGCACCTCACTGGCTCGATGTGGAAGATTTTTTCCAGTCCTTAAATAAAAAGGAACGTCACTCCAACGCCAATTATCAACGAACAATTTCATAGCCACAAAAGTTTCAACATTGGACTCATCGGCTACTCTTTCCTCCTGCCTATACCCATTACGGGAATCACCATTGACGGTTCCTGCAAAATACTGACCCCTCACCACGTTTTTAGACACCACATCAGGCGTCATCTTTCGAATAGATTTCAGCAACTTGACTTTTTCATTACGAATATCCTCCGCCTCAAGCGAAGGTGGTGGTTCCATAGCAACTAACGACATGATCTGTAACAAATGATTCTGCATCATATCACGCAATGTTCCGACCTCCTCAAAATAACCACCACGACTACCCACCCCGATGTCTTCACTAACCGTTATCTGCACATGCTCAATCGCTTCGCGATTCCATAGCTGTTCAAAGATAGCGTTTGAAAAGCGAAACATCATAATATTCTGCACAGTTTCCTTGCCTAGGTAGTGATCGATCCGAAAAATCTGCCGCTCTCTGGCATGACGTATTAGATGGTTGTTCAATAACTGAGCTGACTTCAAGTCATGTCCAAAAGGTTTTTCCACTACAACACGCTGCCATTGCGCATCTCCATCTTCATATCGTTTCAGTAATTTGGCAGTATGCAGTTGATCCACTACTTCCCCAAACAAACTAGGAGAAATTGCCAGATAAAATACAAGATTACTTGAAAGCTGATCATCTCCATACTCAGCCAATCGATCCGCTAAACCGTCATAGGCAGCAGTATCGGTGAGATCTCCACAGTGATAGCAAAGATTCTCAGAAAAAGACTGCCATTGCGAAGAATCAACATTACTGGTTCTAGAATATTTTTCGATACCCGTGCGCATTTCCTCACGCCAACTTTCATCGGTTTTTTCTCTGCGCGCAAAACCAACAACACGAAACGAATCCGGCATCTGCCCGTCGGTATACAAATGATAGAGTGCAGGTATTAACTTACGGATTGTCAGATCACCGCTCGCACCAAAAATGACAATCGTACAAGGCTCATCTGTTTTACGCCCGTCCTTTAAACCAGGCATAGGATTTGTTTTGGCCTTATCCACCATAAGTCTGCCGCAGTCTGCTTTTCGGATGGTTGAAACGAAGTGGTGGCTGGACCCGGAATCGAACCGGGGACACACGGATTTTCAATCCGTTGCTCTACCAACTGAGCTATCCAGCCATCCCTCGAAAGGGAGGCGCATCCTACGCATCACCCCTAACTGCCTCAAGCAATTTCGCGGTAAAACATGACTTGGCACAGACTCAACCAAGTGGATTATCCTTCCCTAAAATCATTATGAAATTCACGACCAACTCGTGTTTCAGCCACATATCCTGCACGGATAACAAAGTCACCAAAACGCTCTCCATCAACTCTCTCTTTGGAATATCTCTGAAAGATCGGACGAAGAATTCCAGCAATCTCCTCAGACTTAACTGAAACTTTATATAACTTATTTAATCGATCTCCGGTGAATCCGCCTCCTAGGTAAATATTGTACTTACCAGGGGCACGTCCAACAAACGCAATCTCTGCAATGTAAGGACGTGCACAACCATTTGGACAACCGGTCATTCTTATGGTGATCGGATCATTCTCGAGCTCAAATTCTTTGAGAATTTCCTCAATCTCACTAATCAAGTCCGGAAGGTATCGTTGACTCTCAGCTAAAGCCAACCCACAAGTTGGCAATGCCACACAAGCCATCGAATTTAGCCTTAGACCAGACCTATTGTAACAATCAGTCAACTTATATTTGGAAAGCAACACTTCAATCTCATTTCTCTTCGCAGGAGAAACGTTTGCTATGATAAGGTTTTGGTTACCTGTTAAACGAAAATCACCTTCGTGAATTTTTGCAACTTCACGCAAACCAGTGCGCATCGGCAAATCTTCTTGATCAAACACACATCCATTTTGAATAAATAATGTAAGATGACTATTGCCATTCTCATCATCCACCCAGCCATAACGGTCACCGTTGTGTTCAAAATGAAACGGCTTTGCCTCACCAAGCTGATATCCTAGACGGCTTTCAACTTCATCTTTAAACCAATCAAGGCCACGATCCTCAATAGTATACTTAAGGCGGGCATGTTTTCGATCGGTACGATCACCATAATCACGTTGTGTAGTAACAATTTTTTCAGCCACATCTGTGACCTGATCTGGCAAGCAAAATCCAAGTATATCCGCCAAACGAGGAAAGGTTTTTTCCTGTCCGTGATTCATTCCCATGCCACCACCCACAGTGACATTATAACCAACTATATTTCCATCCTCTATTATTGCAATAAAACCAAGATCGTTAGCATAAAGATCCACATCATTATTCGGAGGCAAAACAACAACTGTTTTTAATTTTCGAGGCAAATAAGTTTTGCCATAAATAGGTTCATCCTCTGATTTGGGATCATTAGTGACTTTTTGTTTCTCCCCATGCTCATCTTCAAGCCAAATCTCATGATATGCTTTAGTAGCAGGTGTAAGATGATCACTGATGGCCTTTGCTACACTTAACGCCTCCGCATGCAACTTAGATTGATAAGGATTTGGATTACACATTACGTTACGATTTACATCACCACACGCCGCAACCGTATCCATCAAAGATTCATTAATCCGCCTTATGGTAAGCTTAAGGTCCTTCTTTATTGTACCATGTAATTGGAAGGCCTGTCGTGTAGTTAGCTTCAAGGTGCCATTGGCATATTTCGTGCAAACTTCATCCATATCCAACCATTGTTGTGGAGAACAAACACCACCAGGCAAACGAACACGTGTCATAAATGAATATGCAGGCTCAAGTTTGGCTTTACGACGCTCTCGACGTACATCTCGATCATCCTGTTGGTAAATACCATGAAACTTAGTGAGCTGGGTATCATCCGAAGCTAATGCACCTGTCGACTCATCAAGCAGCCCTTCAGAAATTGTACCGCGCAGAAAATTGCTTTCCTGCTTTATGTACTCATTTTTGGCTAACTTCGGCTCCTCACCGCTGTCATTCTTAAGTGTCATTTAAAAGGGAATTCCGCTGAAAGAACGGAATCGGGGTAAAGTGCCCGAGAAACATAGAAAAATCAAATCACCCTTTCCAACCTCATAACCAAAAACCATAAAAAATCGTCTTGAAAGCCAATAAATCTAAACATATCATCATATCTTGATTTGTTGATATTAATCTATCCATAACTCAGATAACATATTATATCATGGGCAAAAACTATATATTTTCTTCTGAATCGGTTGGCGAAGGCCATCCAGACAAAGTCTCAGATACAATTTCTGATGCAATACTAGATGCCTGTCTTGAACAGGACAAATTTAGTCGTGTCGCCTGCGAAACCTTTGTGAAAAGCAATGTTGTTTGTGTTGGCGGAGAAATAACCACCAAAGCCAAATTCGACGTCGAACAGGTTGTTCGAAATGCGATCCGAGAAATTGGTTATGTAAACAAAGACGACGTATTTCACGCCGACGAAGTCTTTATCAACAACTATCTTACCGCACAAAGCCCTGATATTTCCCAAGGCGTTGATGCAAAAGCCGCAAAAGGAAAAACCACTGCAGAACAGGGAGCTGGAGACCAAGGATTAATGTTCGGATATGCATGCGACGAAACTCCGGAACTCATGCCGGCTCCAATCATGTATGCACATCAGCTTGGTAGACACTTAACCAAGCTACGTAAAGCAGGGAAAGCCAATTGGCTTAGGCCAGATGCCAAAAGTCAGGTTTCTGTTCAGTATGTTGATGACAAACCTGTAAAGATCACCAGTGTTGTAATATCAACCCAACATGCAGCTTCTGCTACAAACAAGACTATTCGTGACTTTATAACCAAACAGGTTATTCAAAAAGTTTTGCCTAAAAAGATGCTATCACGAGACACACAAATCTTAATTAACCCGACCGGGCGTTTTGTCGTCGGAGGCCCTCAAGGTGATAGTGGGCTAACCGGACGCAAAATAATCGTCGATACATATGGCGGCATGGGACGCCATGGCGGTGGTGCATTTAGCGGAAAAGACCCAAGCAAGGTAGATCGCAGTGCTGCCTATATGGGCAGATATGTTGCAAAAAATATCGTAGCTGCCGGTTTAGCCAAAAGATGTGAAATACAATTTGCTTACGCAATAGGCTATCCCAATCCCGTATCCGTATGTGTTGACACCTTTGGAACAGGCATAGTTGATGACTCAAAGATCGCTAAAGCTGCGGAAAATGTATTCAGCTTTAAACCAGCGAACATAGTAAAACAACTTAAACTCCTTAGGCCTATTTACTCAAAGACCACCAACTACGGACACTTTGGAAAGGAAGAAGATCTAAATGCAATAACATGGGAGAAAGCGGATAAGGTAAGAGCACTAAAGAAATCAGTCTAATTTGACTAAATAATTTAAAAAGAAAGATTTAAAATAATGGTTGAAACATTAACTAATAAGGATACTAAAGACTACTTGGTTGCTGACATTAATCAGGCAGAATTTGGTAGAAAAGAGATAGAAATTGCCGAAAAGGAAATGCCTGGCCTTATGGCCACTCGAGAAAAATATGGCCCCGAAAAACCGCTAGACGGCATTAAGATTATGGGTTCGCTCCATATGACAGTGCAGACAGCCGTACTTATTGAAACACTCACTGCTCTTGGTGCGGATGTTCGCTGGTGTTCCTGCAATATTTTTTCAACCCAAGACCATGCAGCTGCTGCAATTGCAGCAGCAGGCATTCCAGTGTTTGCTTGGAAAGGGGAAACACTAGAAGAATACTGGGACTGTACTTTCAAGGCCCTCACTTGGCCGGATGGCACAGGACCAGATCAAATTGTCGACGATGGGGGTGATGCTACTTTGCTTATTCACAAAGGAGTTGAGCTTGAAAAAGGAAGCGACTGGATAAACACGGAATCTGAAAGTGAAGAAGAGCAGGTAATAAAAAATTTACTAAAAAAAGTACATTCAGAGCGGGACGGTCACTGGACCAAGGTTGCTGAATCAGTTGTCGGTGTATCTGAAGAAACCACAACCGGAGTTCATCGTTTGTTACAAATGGAGGAACGAGGTGAGTTGTTGTTTCAAGCCATTAACGTAAATGACTCTGTGACCAAATCGAAATTTGATAACGTTTACGGATGTCGCCACTCATTGGTTGATGGTATAAAAAGAGCTCTTGACGTTCTCGTCTCTGGAAAAGTTGCCATGATATGCGGTTATGGTGATGTAGGAAAAGGATCTGCGGAGTCGCTAGCCAACGAAAAAGCGCGTGTAATGGTTTCAGAGATAGATCCAATCTGCGCATTGCAAGCTTGTATGGCTGGTTATCAAGTTACCACCGTAGAGGATGCCTTATCCGAAGTTGATATCTTCGTCACAACAACAGGCAACAAGGATATTATAACAGCAGACCATATGAGCCGAATGAAAGATCAGGCTATCGTATGTAATATCGGTCATTTTGATAACGAAATTCAAGTTGCACAACTAGAAGCCATGGATGGTGTTACTCGTGAAGTAATAAAGGATGACTCCATACCTGGAGGTCCAGTAAGTCGTTTTACCTTTCCTGATGGCCATTCAATCTACCTACTAGCAGAAGGAAGATTAATCAACCTAGGATGTGCAACCGGCCACCCAAGTTTTGTAATGTCTAACAGTTTTACTAACCAGACAATCGCACAAATCGACATTCAGAAAAACCCGGACCGGAAGGTGGGTGTGTATCGCCTGGACAAACAATTGGATGAAGAAGTGGCCCGACTTCACCTAGACAAACTAGGAGCAAAACTAACGGAATTATCTCAAGAACAAGCGGACTACATCGGAGTGCCGGTCGAAGGACCATATAAACCTGAACATTACCGCTACTAAACCAAACTAAATGTTTCTATCGTTACTTAGATTCTTTCAAGGAAGACGTCTGGGAAGACTCAATTTGGTCATTAACCTTAGATAACTCAATAAAAAGCTTTTCAAGATCCTGATAGTAAACATCGGCATTCAAGCTATTTTTCAGCGAACGAAGTGTTTCTATCTTAGTTTCTATCTTAGACCGCTTATTCCGGAGAGGTTGAGGTATATCTCGCTCCTTTAGAGGAACGACTGGAAAAACAAGCCGAGAGAGTTTTCCATCGGCACCGTTTATTTCCTGAACCTTCTTCTCTATGCGGACACCTCTAAACCAGTTTGCTGGAGTCCCTCGTCCATCACCGTTGTCATCCAGCAACGCGCTTTCAGATACAAGCCGATCATTCTCACGATAATATTCTTCCACTTTGCGTGAAGCGATTAAGAAAGACTCAAGCACAGACACAGCCCCATCTTTATCAAGATCAGCCCCTTCTTGACTCAAAGCTGCTGCCATAAAACCCCCGAAGCGACAAAAGTTCTGTTCATAGCCACTCTTGGTCGCCGTCGCTATAACCCTGTTTGGCCCAGACAATGTGCGAATAAAAGGAGCACTGGAGGAACTAGTATTAATAAAGACAAGAGACCCTTGATGAGGCTTTAACCAGCTTTGAAATTCCAAATCTGACACATCGTCACCAACCAGATTGAATTTGGCTTGCTTGCCATCAAAAGTACCGTGGCCCACAAGTAAAATCCAAATCTCATCGGTCTTGGATTTAACCCATTTTTTTAATTTAGTTTCAATGATGTTTTTCGAATCAGTATCCTCAAGTTCATTATTAATGTTCACTAATTCAACTGAATTACCATCAAATGCCTTGGCTAAAGTATTTGCCCATTCAGCAAAAAGACTCTTGTATTCCTCTTCTCCACCAGCACCAGCAACAACCATTACTCTCCTGTTTTTTGTAGTATTAAACTCCGCTTCTTCAGCCACTAAATTGGCCAAAGCAATGACGGAGAAACAAAAAAGAAAAAACCTCATGGCAACCAGTGCCTCCTTCTCAACCACCATTCGGCAACCAACAAGAGCAATGCTGCTGTAAACATCCAAGGTAGATGCCATAATGGAAATTGAAATGAATCCATCACAGGCGATTTTTTGGAAGGCAAATCCTGCGCCCAATCCTTCAACTCACTCATATCCAACACACGACCACCGGTCCTGTTAGCCAAATCCTTCATAAGAGCAATGTTAGGTTGTAAAGAACGAAATTCGTCTGCTGCCGGATTACTGGCCCATCCAGCTTCAACATCGCCTATGGATTTCCCATTCTCATCTCTAACTGTAGCCTTAGCAACATATCCTCCTTCTTCCCGGGCAAGATAAACTGACTCAAATGCATCAGTCTCGCTACCAGCAGGCTCAACACTGAGATCAACTGCTTTTGACTCATCCCCTCCGGGCATAACACTTAACTCCACATTAGCATATCCAAGCGGCTTGAACTCCTCATTCCGAGCACGCACAACCAGTTTGCGTCCAAGCCCAGCTGCCCCAGAATCAGAAGTCGTAGTCAACTCAATCCTTCGAGGCACATCAGATACCAACCATCTTACAATCTGCCTCCAAGCCCGGGGCAAATCATCACGTTTACCCTTACCAGCCATTTGCCACCTCCACATATCACCGACCAATAAAGCAGCAGATTTGCCATACCCATATCGCTGAACTACTAAAGCAGGAATACGCTTACCACTTTCCCCTATTACCGAAGCCATCACGCTGGCTCCTGGCTTAATTCGATCAACTTGATTTAGAACACGAAATTTAGGCATATCTTCTAGTCTATCTTTCTCATCAGCTTCAGTTTTGCGTAGCCGCACCCACTGACTCAACCAACCATCACGTTCTAAACCAAACTCAAGATTATCCAACGGCAAAACAGGGCCATTGCGCTGCAAATACACCGGAAGCAATTCGGCAATTGGAGTATTTTCGTATTTTCCCTGGGAAAAAGATTCCTGCCCTCCCAACATCATAAACCCCGCACCACGCTCAGAAACCGCTCGGCGGATTAATTCACGCTGATATGGCATAAAGAACTCAGACTCTAAATCATCTAGAATGATCGCGTGATAGTTAAATAAATCTCCAGCAATTTTCGGAAATTCACCGTCTTTTAATTCTTCCTCTGATTTTACATTAAGTCTCTTTAAAATTGGTTTATCATATCTGCCCTCCTCCTCTTCATCTCCTCTAAATCCTTTAAATAAAGGGTTTCCAGTTTCGCCTTCACGGCCTTTAAATACAAATTTAGGTTCCCGCTTCGCAATTCGAATCAATCCTACCATGTCAACCTGAGGATCATCATCAAGAGCCCGCTTTAAAAACTTATACTCCCAATTGGGACGACCAGCCACGTAAAGCACACGAAATGGTTTCTTGCGACGCTCAACCGCAACAATACGACGGTTGTTTGCTAACGTAGCCTCCTCTTCATCTACCTCTCCATCCGCCGTTTCCGCCTGAATCAACTCAACTGTGTAAAAAGAAACGCCCAATGCCTTCGGCTTTATCTCAAACTTAACCTTCATTGCTTGTCCAGGAGAAGGATATTGCCTATCCAACTCATCACCCTCCGAATCTAACAATCGAGCTACAATCTTTTCGGCAGAAAATCCGGTGGACATCAATTGGCAATGAATCACAACAGGTGCATCTTCAAATGTCGAAGAGGTCACTTGTACCGAAGTTATGGAAATATCCTTAATCGGTGAACTTTTACCCATAACAACTGGATAAACTGGCGGAAGTTGGCCAAGACCGTCATTTAAACTCTCTATGTCGGTAGCATTCCCATCACTAAACAAAAGAATTCCTGCAAGAGGTCGACCACTAAACCGCTGACCAAGATTGCGAGTGGAGCCAATCATCGCTGAGGAACGACCTTTAAAATCAAGAGAATCGAAATCACCAGTAACACGCAACCGACTATCAAACGAATAGCGTCGCACCTGAAAATTCTCATCAAGGGCCTCCTGCCAATCACCTGGCTGCTGTTTCAGGATAGCAGCTAACTGCTCAGACCGAGAGGTGGTGCTGCCAGCATCACGTATTTCCATTCCTTGACTGTTATCAGCCAGAACGGCAATAAAATTGGCCTTAGGTTTAGCTTTTTTTTCCACCCATTGAGGCTCAAGAAGACAAAAACATAGTAATAGAATACCCAAAGTCTTGAGTGTAATCCCAGTAAGCTTGAGATGAATCGGTAACCGAGAACGGCTATAACCCCAAATCGACACTAGGATAACCAATATGGCAACTACCAATGCCACCGGCAACCAGTCGCGACTCAAGAAAATAATGGAATCAATCCCAAACATTATCATTGGCAAATGAAAGGGATGCTTTTAGTTGGCCCCTTCTTCTTTAGGCCTAGCCTTTTCATTGCGTCCACCAAGACGCTCATAATATCGACGAACTAACTCAGAGTATTCCTCTGGAACTGGATCATGATCAACAGGAACAAGCTCTCGGTTAGGCTGACGCAGTGTCAACTCTTCCTCGAGTCGTTTGTTTATTTCGGTTAAAGGACGGATAATCTGCATGTCAACAAGATCCCATTTAGGCGGCTTTCCATTCTCCTTGTTTTCTCGACGGATATCCCGGGCACGCTGACGCACCTCTGATAGCTCATTACGAAGTTCGGGAATCTCTATAACTTCTTCGACTTCTCGAAGTCGATCCTCCCATTCCCGAAAGTCGAGACCTGTCAGCGGGCCGTCTAAATCAAAATTATCTAAATCCCGAAAAAGGTCGGAACCACCACTACCTCCTGCATTGTCACGGTTGCTTCTTCGGTTGTTTTCATTCCTAAAATTGGGATTCTGTCGCTGACCTCGCCCTCGCCCTTCTCCCTGCTCTCCCTGCTCTCCCGGCTGACCTTGGCCTTCTCTTCGCTGATTTTCTTCTCCCTCTTGCGACCGTCCTCGCCCTCGCCCTTCTCCCTGCTCTTCCTGCTCACCCGGCTGACCTTGGCCTTCTCCGCGCTGA
>JAYZHR010000196.1:0-31847 GCA_036166355.1 Verrucomicrobiota bacterium
GAGCCCAGACGCTGCGACCTAGCAACCGGTAAAATACAAAAACGAACACATCCTATTACAGGAAAAACTGTTGATTGGGAATTTGTTAGACCTGGTCATAGTTGCGGAATTGTAACAGCAAGCCCACACAATCTTTTTTTTAGATCATATAGTGGTGCCATCGTTAATACGGAACAAGATAGTGGCTTGCAATTATTTGGAGGTATGCGCCCGGGTTGTTGGAATAGCATGATTCCAGCCAATGGAGTATTAAGCATGCAGGAATCTAGTGCTGGCTGTACTTGCAACTACTCATTAAGGACAACAGTAGTCCTTAAAAATAAACCCCAAAAAGGACACGCTGAATGGGCTGTTTTCATCAGCCAAGCTGCAACCAAACCTGTGAAGCATCTAGCAATTAACTTTGGTGCACCAGGCGACATGCGAGCCAAGGACGGTACAGTTTGGTTTTCATACCCTCGACCAAACACAAAAGAAGGCCGTAACGCCTTCGCCAACTACGGAATCAAATTTAATCTCAACGAAAAAGGCGAACCAGAAGTCGTGCAACGAGATTGGGTTGGTAAAAAATTCGCAGGCACAAATAAACCTTGGCTCTACACTTCAGGCTTAAAAGGATTAACAAAAATCAAAGTGCCATTATTAGAAAAAGGACAAAAAGGGAAATACACTGTAAATTTAGGCTTTACCAAACTCCCAGAAGATATTGAGGGTAGTCGAATATTTGATATAAAGATCCAAGGAGAAACTGTCCATGAATCACTTGATATAGCTAAAGTTGCTGGAGATTTTGAAAAGGTTGTTATTCACAAATTTAATGGTGTAGATGTTCTTGAAAATCTTGAAATTGAACTAGTCCCAAAGAATATTGATGATGCCAAATTAGCATCAACAGTTATTCAAACATTAGAGATAACTCGTGAAGATTTCCGTGCTTCAAACTAATCGTAATATATTATACTGGCTAAAACGGTTTTTTGTTCTGTTAATTTTCCTGCAACAATTACAGGCAATATGCTGTAGGTTTAATGTACGCGATGTCGGCTTCGTTGATCTCGGATCTAAACCATATATTCTTTACATTTTCGTTGGCGATGACATGCCAAAAAGCGAACAAGACGCATTACAATCGATCTGCGTAGCAACCTTCTATGATACAAATATTAAATTCGAATTGATCCCATTATCTCAAGCATTAAAGAATGACTCGAAAGATTTTATCCCATCTAACTTTAAAGGTGAGTTCCCAGCAGGAGTACTTGTTTCTCCGGATAAAACAAAAACTCTAAACATTACCTTACATAAAGATGGAGAACCCTTAATGAAAACAGCTTGGGATGCATTGGAAGCACTAGTGGATTCACCTCGACGAAATGCCATACTAGAAAATGTGTTCAGTTGTTACGGAGTTATCCTTATCATTGAAGGTGAGGATACTAATGAAAATGAACAAGTTAAAACAATGGCTAAAGAAATCATCTCCGACACCACCGCAAATTTGCCTAAATTGGAAAAAGAGATTGAAATTCCACCTATAGTTGAAGTTATTACATTAGACGAATTTGAAAATGAAAAAGCTTTTCTCTGGAGCCTAAATATATCGAACAAAAAACCAAATCCACAGGTAGTCACACTTTACGGACGTGGTCGAAAAATTGGCCCAGTGCTTGAAGGGAGAAACATCAACAAAGCAGCAGCTAGTGCAATATTGAGTACCATTGGATTAAATTGTGAATGTGGTCTAGACCGAAAATGGATGCAAGGCACTATGGTTCCTTTGAAATGGAACAAGGAGAGAAAACAAAAGATTGCCAAACAGTTAGGCTTCAATCCAGAAAGCCCTGAAATAAGAATTGAGATGAGTCAAATTTTAGCTAAAGGAAGTAATGCTCAAGGAGCAAATCGTTCAAAAGTTATTGGCGACACATTAGACGAATTATTGACAGGTTATCGAACTGGCAGCCTGTCAGTTGGTAAAACTATAAATACAAAAGAAAAACCTCAGAAAAATCCAAAGCCAAAGAATATATCAAAAGATTCGAGGAATTCGCTAACACTTTGGATATCTATAAGTGTTATTTCTGTACTTCTTATTGGGTCAATGATCCCACTGCTAAAACGAAAGGGAAACATATCTTAACTTTATTTTTTCTTTATAGCCTTGCCTTCAGATTTAACTGCTCTTGAAAACTGTTTAGCCATTAAACGAAAACTCCCCTTACCCTCTTCCTCATGAAGACATTTCAAATTGTGTCTACAATTAGTATCGACATAGTCCATTTCAATATTGAGAGAATCTATATGATCTCGCCATCTCTGAAGTCCTGATCCTAATGAGCCAACTAACGTCCGGAATTGAATCCTACCCCTAATCTTATCCTTATTAATAGAAGCAAGTGCCCAAGGAGATGATGTGCGATTATAATATTCCCTATCATTTCCAAAAAGCGTTGGAGCTACAGGCTCCCATTTTCTACTCTTTCTTAACATGTTTTCCCAATTCCACATACCCCCATCATAATTGATACAAATACTAAAGAGATCGGGAAACTTAACGGCATACAGAGACGCTCCATAACCTCCCATAGAAAAACCTTGGATGACACGAAATTCCCTTGATGCTCTGGTGTTATAATTGGCATCCACCCACGGTATTATTTCCCTGATAATATGGGTTTCAACCATTATGGATCCATCCTTCGAATCGGCATACCATCCATTTTTGGTACCATCAGGATAAACTGCAATGACAGGCGGCAGTATTCCATTACTAATAGCTTTTTCCATTGGAATGCGAAATGCATCACCACTTTTATGAGAACCACCTCGACCATGTAAATTATAAATAACCGGATAGCCCACTCCATTCTTGCTATAACCATCAGGAAGATAGATATCAAAACTGATTTTTTTTTGAGATATCTTGCCGAGGATATTTATTGTTTTAAGGCCACCTTCAACTTGAGGGTAAACAACAAATAGTAGAGTCAACAAAACCAAAAATAATTGATAACGAAATTCTCTCCCTCTAATCCTCATAATAATTATTCATAAATCCCAGTTAATCCCTAGTTATCCTTTGATATATTAACATAAAAAAAGACTTTGACCGGACTAGATAAATCAAGATCAATTGCCTTTATATAGAGAAATCAGAATTCTTGTTTTATCTTTTTTTCTTTTTAATTCGGAAGAGCTCTTCAGGTGCACGCTTCTTTAGCGGCTCTGAATGACCATCAAAATAATTAGAACTCGCTGTGCCAAAATTCGCCCGGGAGGAAGCTCCCATATAAAAGGAACTTTTTTCAGTACCACCACTATGCCGGTAAAGAACGTTACCGCTATTAATTCTACTGCCACTGTCAGTTTCGTCTGGATAAAGACATGAATTATAACCGTCTATATCTGCAACAAAGATGGTTCCCGAAGGATTATCAAGCGAAGACATCTTGAATGTACCGTTCGGCCTCATTGCCCAAGGACTTCCAGACTGAAACTTTCCGTTCATGGCATAGTTATATACGTCCTTCCAATCTTTGGTTCTCTCACGATTTGATGTGCCCGCACAAATAAAAACGCCCATGCCAAAATCATCGACACTTTTACCAAGGTAAGGCTGAATCATATAATACCATAGCTTTTCTCCATGAGCAGTTGGAAACCTCGGCCAGCAGCGAGGAACTTGACCTGTATCCTGTTCATATAAAATTAAAGCCAAACCCATTTGCTTAACATTATTCATACAACTAATGCCCACTGCCTTGTCCTTGGCCTTACCTAATGCAGGTAATAACAAACTAGCAAGAATTGCTATTATGGCTATTACCACCAACAACTCAATCAGGGTAAATCCAGTTGAAACATGAACTTTATTGTGGGCATTTTTTTTCATAAAACAGATTAAAGCCAAACAAGAAATGTCATGAGTTACTGCGTCAGTCAACTGCCAAGGCAAATTACATATTGTCTCATAAAGCACATTCCCACAAATTACCTGCACAATTTAAAGATGCAATTAACTAAAACAATACTAACTACACTAACTCTCTCTACTCTCGTTTGGTCAAACGTATTGGCCAAGGAAAGTAAAATTATTGTATCAACCGGCAGAATAATTTCTGAACTCAAGCCATTTGATGAATTAATGGAAGAATTCATCTTAAAAAACGAGATACCAGGAGCATCAGTTGCCGTAGCTAAAGATGGGCGTTTGGTGTACGCTCGAGGATTTGGTTATGCTGAAGTCGACAAAAAAAAACCCGTCCAACCTAACTCCCTATTCCGAATTGCCAGTATCTCCAAACCCTTCACTGCCGTAGCCATACTACAACTTATTGAGCAAAATAAAATAGGGCTCCATACCCCCGTATTTGAACTACTTCCCCATAAACCACATTTAGCTAAAGGTGCTAATACTGATCCTCGTCTTAACCAAATTACAATCGCCCATCTACTTCGGCATCAGGGTGGATGGAACCGAAAAGAAACGATTGACCCACTTTTCCATCCTATAGAAATCTCTACTGCTCTTGGAAAAAATCCTCCCGCAACACAAGACGATGTCATAAGTTTCATGATGGGCTGGCAATTAGACTTTGATCCAGGAAAAGACTACAAGTACTCAAACTTGGGTTACTGCCTGCTTGGACGCGTAATTGAACAAATAACCGGTAAAAGCTATGAACAATATATGGTTAACGAATTCCTAAAACCAATTGGCATCAAATCCATGCAACTGGGAAAAACACTTCTGATAGATCGAGCTGAAAATGAAGTAAGATATTACCCTAAAGGGGATAAATATGGAATCGCTGTAACTGGAGAGTCAATAGGAGCAAAAGTACTTTGGCCTTACGGAGCATGGTATTTAGAAAGCTTGGACTCGCTTGGAGGATGGATTGCTTCCGCAACAGATCTGGTGAAATTTGGTTCTGCAGTGGACCAGTATGAACAATCAAATATTTTGAAAGACAAGACGATCAGAGCCATGATTGAAAGACCAAAAAATGGTCACTTTGGTAATCATAAGAAAGACGAACCAGATCCAACATATTATGGCTACGGTTGGTCAGTACGGCCTATGAAAGATGGGAAGACCAACCGTTGGCACACCGGCTCATTGTCTGGCACATCAACTATTTTGGTTATGAGACACGATGGTCTTTGCTGGGCAGTTCTTTTTAATTCGAACCTTACCAAGGATGGTAAAAAACCCTCATCAAAAATAGATCCACTTATCCACAAGGCAGCAAATTCCATATCCAAGTGGCCAGATCACGATCTTTTTATCGAATGAATAAAAAAAACAAAAAAGGCCGCTTTATTTTAAAGGCTTCTGGATATTGTTACAGTGAAGTTAATCAGGAAATTTCTTTGGAGCAGAAGCTATGCTTGGCTTTAATTTGCCAGTCAATGTTTTCAGAAACGCCACAATATCAGCAATATCTTCCTTGGACATTTCCCTGCCAAGCTGATGTCTTGCCATAACATCTACAGCCTGAGGCAACGTTTCGGCTGATCCATCGTGAAAATATGGCCCTGTTTTCTCAATATTTCTCAGACTTGGAACTTTGAAAAACATCTTATCCTGTTCTCTTTTAGTTATAGCAAAACGACCTTGATCCTTTTGATTTGGCCAAGGTTTCACCAATCCCAATTTTTGATAAATATTTCCACCTAAAAGATTACCAGTATGACAAGTAACACAACCACTAGTTACAAATGTTTTAAGACCTCTCTTTTGTTTTTCATTTAGAGCTGACAAGTCTCCTGCAAGAGCTTGATCAAATTTAGCCGGGGTTATAAAAAGTCGCTCATAAGCGCCGATTGCTTTCCCCACATTATCGTATGTAATCGCTGGAGAACTTTTTGGAAAAGCAGCCTTAAAAAGATCTTCATAACCTTTAATCCCGTTAAGCTTCTCTACAACAGCTTCAGCAGATGGCATCGCCATTTCCCCACCTGCAAGAATAGGTCCTTTAGCTTGTTCTTCAACAGTTGGCGCACGTCCATCCCAAAATTGAGCTAAATGCATGAATGCGTTAAAACTCGTGGGAGAATTCCTTCCAGTTAAATGATTATTGAAACCAATAGAAAACTTTTCCCCATCCACTCCAAAACCCTTCGTATCATGACACGAATTACATGAAATGGAATTATCTCGGCTAAGCCTTTTTTCATGGTATAAGGTCCTGCCTAATTCAACCAAAGATCTGGCAACTTTATCCTTTGGGATCTCAGCTGCTACCAATGGCTTTCCAAAAATAGAAAGCATTGGTTTTATGGAATCGTCCGCAGATACCTGTATAAGAGATATCTGCCCAATAAGGACAAGCATCATCACACGCAAAAGCATGCAGAACCAATATCTATTAATTAACATAAAATCAAATAATAAAATTAATACTGTCTAATGCTTATCTATTTTTTCGTTTTCCAAAATACGCTGTAAATATATAATATTTGTATGCGGATTTGTTATTTTTTCTTTTTATTCTGTGTTGGATTTACAGCAAATCTCTACGCAGTAGAAAAACCAAACATCATTTATATCATGTCTGATGAACTTGCTTATTATGAGTTGTCGCATATGGGCAATAAGCATATTAAGACACCAAATATAGACCGGTTTGCAGCTCAAGGAATCCGCTTCACATCTGCACTAGCGGGAGCACCAGTATGTGCACCTCTACGTTGCAACTTAATGACAGGGAAGCATGCTGGGCATGCATCAATTAGGGCAAATGATGGAGGAACCCCTTTACGAGCAAACGAACCTACTATCGCTTCGATACTTAAGGATATCGGCTATGCAACCGGAGGATTTGGTAAATGGGGTTGTGGAGGACGTGATTCTACTGGCATACCAGAAAAACACGGATTTGATTTATTCTTCGGGTACTATGATCAAGTACATGCACATTCATTTTATCCGTCTTATCTAATCAGAAACAGCATTGAGGTGGAGCTTAAAGGAAACAAAGGCGGCCGCTCAGGCCTTACTTATTCGCATTATAAAATCATGGAAGCCGGACTAAATTTTATTCGAAGAAATAAAGACAAGCCCTTTTTTTGTTATTTTCCAATCACACCGCCTCATGGAATGTATGATATCCCCAGAGATGATCCAGCTTGGAAATTATATGAAGGAGAAAAATGGATTAAGGATTCATCTATTCCAAATGATGTAAAAAACTATGCTGCAATGGTTAGTATGGTGGATCGTAATGTTGGTCAAATCCTCAAATTGTTGCAGGAACTAAAACTTGAAAAAGACACTATAGTTTTTTTCACGGGTGATAATGGCGGCCAAGATCGTTTTCGCAGCCCAAAAAATCCCCGCGGCTTTTTTGGGCCAAATGTGAATCCAATAAACGGCAAAGAATTCAGAGGTGGCAAGGGAAACTTATTCGAAGGAGGATTAAGAATTCCTTATCTAGTTCGTTGGCCAGACAAAATTAAATCAGGGCAAGTAAACGATCTAATTTTTTATCAACCTGATGTATTACCAACATTAGCTGAACTAACCGGAGCAAGGGCTCCAAACGATATAGATGGCATCTCTTTTTTGCCAACTCTGCTTAACCAAGGGCAACAGAAAAAACATAAGATGCTATACTGGGAATTTCGAGGTCAAACAGCCGTTCGAAAGGAATATTGGAAAGCAATCCAAACTAAACCAAACCGTCCTTGGGAATTGTATGATTTAAAAAATGATATCAGTGAAACTGAAAACGTAGCTGAGAAACATCCCAAAATCTTGGCTGAAATGAAGTCTTTTGCGAAATCATCACATGAGCCTGTCATTACAGGTAAATATCTAGATCCAAAGCGATCTAAACACGAACGAGATCGTCAGGCTAAATGGGGTACTACCAAGCCCCAACCCAGAGCTAAGCGTAGAAAAACAGCTCAATGAATGATTCAATTACTGTATCCACCAACCAACTCCACTCTTATGGGGTGACAGCGTTGAAATCAATAGGCATGAGTGAACAAAATGCCAATATTGTAGCTGATAAATTAGTGCTAACCGACAGCTGGGGAACCTTCACCCACGGAAACAAATTATTAAATGACTATCTAGCTAGACTTGAAGCTGGAGGAACCAATCCAATAGGACAACCTAAGGTTATTAACGAAGGTACAGCATGGGCAATTGTGGACGGTGATAATGCCAAAGGTCAGATCGGTTGTAACTACGCAATGAATAAGGCAATCGAATTGGCTACATCAACTGGAATCGCCTATGTTGGGGTAAGAAACACTAATCACTTTGGAGCAGCTGGCGTATACCCTGCAATGGCGGCAGAAGCAAACATGATTGGCATAGCAATGGCTAACGATATTCCAAGTGTTTGTGCTCCCGGATCACTTCAAGCAGTAATGGGAACAAACCCTTTAGCGTATTCAATTCCTGCCGAAAAACACCCACCAATACTACTCGATATTGCCACAAGTACAGTAGCAGGAGGAAAAATTTATGCCGCAATGCAACGAGGAGAAACGATTCCTAAAGACTGGATTATAGACTCGAATGGTCAGCCAACAACCGACTGTTCTCTTTATCCTCTAAAAGCCGCATTAGCGCCAATGACAGGCCATAAAGGCTACGGAATGGCTTTGTTACACGAAAATCTTGCAGGTGTATTAACTGGAGCAAGTGTTAGTTGGCAGGTACTTAATTGGATCTTCGATGATCAAACTAAACCAACGGGTCACGGAGCCGCATTTATCGTCATCAATCCTGAGGTAATGATGCCTTTGACCAAGTTTTTCAAACGAGTTGATCGTTTAATAGACGAAATTCATGATGCCCCAGCAGTAGACGAGATAGAACATGTATTGGTACCAGGTGAAATGGAGTGGAAAAGGCGAGAGGCAGCCCTAATTGATGGTATTAAACTACCACCAGATGTCGTTGGCAAATTGCGTGAATTAGATAAACGTATTGGCATTAATCCTGACTGGCTGTCCTAATTCAAGAAGGCTTTTACTTGTAGCAGCATCAAGAGCACTGTTAGCTTTTCTCAGCCTAAAATAAAATATGAAAATTGTTCGATTTCTAAGTGATCAAGATCAGATTCAATTCGGCACTCAACAGGATGACGGTTCTGTAAACCGAATCGAAGGTTGTATTTTTAGTGACTACCAAGAAACTAAAGAAGTAGTTTCAGTAAAAAAAATTCTTAGCCCAATTCAACCATCAACAATTTTATGTATTGGTCTAAATTACCGAAAACATGCCGAAGAAGGAGGAGCGGAAATACCAAAGCATCCTGTGCTATTCATGAAAATGCCTAGCTCTGCACAAAATCCTGGAGACCCAATTCTATTACCTAATAAACTCAAAAGTGAATCAGTAGACTACGAATGTGAATTAGCCGTAGTTATTGGTAGAGATTGTAAAAATGTTTCCAAAGAAAACGCACTCGACTTTGTACTTGGATACACATGTGCAAACGATATTAGTGCGCGCGACTGGCAAAAGAATGGTGGAGGTGGACAATGGTGTCGCGGCAAAACATTCGATACATTCTGCCCTCTTGGACCAACACTGGTAACTCGAGATGAAATTCCAAATCCAAATTCTCTCAACATTAAAACAATCTTAAATGGAGAGGTGATGCAAGACTGGAACACTGACGATATGATATTCGATGTACCTACACTAATAGAATTTCTAAGTGGCAGTACAAAATTAGCTGCTGGCACCGTAATACTTACAGGCACTCCCCATGGTGTAGGCTTTGCTCGCAATCCTCCTGTGCTACTCAAGGATGGAGACAAAATCACTATTGAGATTGAAAGTATTGGTTCTCTCACAAATCCTGTTCAGGACGAATAATGTTTCAATATACTAGTCAAGCTGACGAAAAAGATTGGATTCTAGGCCCGTATGAAGGGGTAAAACTTAAAATCCTTCATAAGGATGAAAAAACCGGCGGGATTGTTACACTTCGCAAATTCGAAGCCGGAACTAAGGTTCCAGCGCACACTCATCCAAAAGCTAATGAATGGGCTTATATAATTAGTGGTGAGTGGCAAGAGTCGGAAACTGTTTACTCCAAAGGAACATTATTCCATGCACCTAAAGGAAAAAAACATGGCCCTCATATAGCAAAAACCGATGTAATCAGCCTGACTCATTTCGACGGGCCACTTACTGTAGAATAAACAAGCAGGGATCAATCAACATAAATGAAGAACTTGTTTAGAATATTATTACATGCCATTTTCTGGTCAGAATGAATCGGACGTTAGTTCTACTTTTTTCCATATTCGTAGCACTTGGCCAAACACAAGCAACAAAAAGGCCGAATATACTCTGGATCTACCTCGAGGATGTCAGTGGTTGGTTTAGTTGCTACGGAGATAAAATTATCCAGACACCAAACATTGATAAGCTTGCGTCAAACGGCATTCGTTTTGATCGTTTTTACACTCCTGCCGGCGTTTGTTCCGCAACTCGTTCCTCAATAATTACAGGAGTAATGCAAACCAGCTTAGGTATTCATAACCATCGAAGTGGCCGGGCAGTTTTTCGTGGCAAAAACTTAGGACCAATTTTTGACGACATACGCCTGCCAAAAGGCATAAAAACATTACCCGAAATATTTCGTACAGCTGGTTACTGGACATTTAACGAAGGCGGAAAGGATGATTATAATTTTAAACATGATGTTAAACAAATGTACGATGTAATCCCTAAAAAAAGAGGCTGGGGACCATCAGCATTAGTGGCAGGAGATTGCTGGAAAGGACGCAAAAAGAACCAACCATTTTTTGGTCAAGTACAACTCGGGGGCGGCAAACTTGGAAAACGTGTAAATAGGATTACTTCAAGGGACAAAGTACCCGTTCCTCCCTACTATCCTGACATCCCTGAAGTACGAGAGGAAATCGCACACCACTATGATTGCTTAATAAAAACTGATGAGCAAGTCGGACAGATCATCACAGCGCTAAAACGTGATGGCCTTTATGAAAATACATTAATTTTATGTTTCAGTGATCACGGATATAAACTACATCGACATAAGCAGTTTCTTTACGAAGGAGGGATACAAATGCCGTTGATAGTTACTGGAAAAGGAGCTTCTAGAAAAAAAATCCGCAAGGACTTGATTAGTGGAATCGATATTGCTCCTACCTGTCTAGCTGCAGCAGGAATTAAAATTCCTAAATATATGGAAGGAATGGATTTCCTCTCAAGATCTCACTCCCAAAGAGAGTTCGTCGTAGCCGCTCGCGACCGCTGCGACTACACAATAGAAAGAATTAGAGCTCTGGTAACACCGAAATTTAAGTATCTAAGAAATTATCTGCCTGATCGACCATTTATGCAACCAAGCTACAAAGATCCATGGCCTGTCTCAAAACGTTTCCGACAAATGATGGCCAATGGGGAAATGAACGAAACACAGTTAATTTTCTTTGGTTCAAAAAAGGAACCGGAAGAACTTTATGATCTTCATAATGACCCACACGAAATAAATAATTTGGCGAAAAATCCCAAATTCAAAAAACAATTAAAACGCCACAGAGATATTCTTGATGGATGGATAAAACAAACTGGTGACAAAGGCTTAAAAACAGAAAGCGACCCTGGCCTTTTGGCTGTGTTGAAACGATGGGGAGATAAGTGCGTTAATCCCGAATACGATCGAGTAAGACATCTCCTTAAAAAAAATTAAACTTATGATTATTTATCATAACCCACGTTGTTCAAAGAGTCGTCAAGCACTGCAATTACTAAAAGAAAACGGGGAAGAACCAAAGATAGTCGAATATCTCAAAACACCACTTGATGAAAACAGTCTTGTAGACTTGCTAAAAAAATTAAAAATCCCCGCTCATCAGCTTCTTCGAACGAAAGAAGACGAATACAGCGAGCTCGGCTTGTCATCCCAAACACCTGAGGAAGACATAATAACGGCTATAGCATTAAACCCTATTTTACTTGAACGACCAATCGTTGTTAAGGGCCGCAAGGCCCTGATTGCAAGACCTATCGAGTTATTAGAGGACTTGCTTTAAACTATGATGAAGATGTTATTAAATGAATCATAGAGAGTAGTAGTTTATCCCAAAGAAGTTTAGTATTATTATGTCGAAGCATATAGATCCATTAACTGCCCAAGAATGGGCTAAGTTTACCCGCCGTGATTTTCTGGCCACTAATGCCAGTGGTATTGGTTTGGCTGCACTCGCTTCGTTGATGCAACAAGACAATCTTCTAGCAAACTCAAACAACTCATTGACTGCAAATGGTCCTCACTTTGCGCCTAAAGCTAAACGCTGTATTTTCATTTTCATGGCAGGAGCACCTAGCCATGTCGACCTTTTCGATCCAAAACCAAAACTAAATGAGTTAGATGGTCAACCATTGCCAAAAGAGATGACCGCAAATGTAAGATTTGCCTTCATCAAAAAAGATTCAGCAGTACTGATGGGAACTAAGCGAAAATTCAAGCAATATGGACAATCCGGGATGGAATTTAGTGATCTTTTACCAAATATTGGATCAGTTGCAGACGAAATAGCATTAATTCGTTCAATGCATACAGACCAATTCAATCATCACCCAGGTCAATTGATGATGAATACCGGGTCTCCACTCTTCGGACGGCCAAGCATAGGCTCATGGCTAGCCTATGGACTAGGAAGCGAATCCAAAAATTTACCATCTTATGTAGTACTAACAGCTGGACGAGGATCCAGCGGAGGCGCCTCACTGTGGTCAAGCGGATTTTTACCATCAAACTACCAGGGTGTCCTATTCCGTAATCAGGGGGATCCTGTACTAAACCTTGGAAACCCTCCTGGCATAACACCAGAAATGCAACACTTCGGATTGGATGCAATTAATGATCTTAATCGCATAAGGTATTCAGCTGTAGGGGATCCTGAAATTGCCAGTCGAATCGCAAGTTACGAATTAGCATTCAGAATGCAATCAGCCGCACCTGAATTAATGGATCTTACCAACGAAACTCAGTCAACTCTCGACCTATATGGAGCTGAACGAAAAGACACGCTTTCACCGGGTCGAGGAGGGCCAGCAGGACAATATTCCAAGTTTGCTCGTAACTGTATCTTAGCTCGACGGCTAATTGAACGCGGTGTTCGTTTTGTTAATCTATACCACGCGTCTTGGGATCACCACAGTGATCTAGATAAAGAAATCTCTTACAATGCAACCATGGCAGACCAACCAGTAGCGGCGCTTATCAAGGATTTAAAACTAAGAGGATTACTTGACGAAACACTAGTAGTTTGGGGTGCTGAATTCGGACGAACACCTTTGGGTGAAAATAGAGGCGGTCGAAAGATGAATACCGGTCGAGATCATCATCCATTTGCCTTCTCTATGTTCATGGCAGGCGGAGGCATAAAAGGAGGACAAGTCTATGGGAAATCGGACGAAATTGGCTGGAGTATCGATGAAAACCCCGTTCACATTAATGATCTGCATGCAACATTACTGCACCAATTTGGTATAGAACACACCAAACTAACATATCGTTTTCAAGGACGAGACTTCCGTCTAACTGACGTCGGAGGAAACCTAATTAAGCCCTTGATCAGCTAAAAAGAAGAACTACTCGTACTCTTTTAACACTTCAAATCTTTGACTACCGTTACTCTTAATGTGAACCAAAATACCTTTTTTTAGATCTTCCCCTTCGATTGACTTAATAAAAGACTCGATCGAACTAATCTCAACACTATTAATACGAGTAACTACATCACCAGGTGAAATATTCTTTTCTTCCGCTACACTATTTTTTTCTACAGCAACGACAATAACACCTTCTTTTAAATCAAGCTTAAATCTTTCAGCCAAATCTTCACTAATCTCCTCCACTTTCATACCGAGCAATTCGGCTTCTATAGGTTGTTGAGAAGTGTTTTCCTCAACACGTCTAGTGCGACCCACAGCTGTAAATTCTTCTGGAAATGCTCCGGTCTTGAATTGAATCTCCTTAGGCTTTCCATCACGCATCAAGCCTATCTTCACAGAGTCCCCAGCGGCCTTAAAACGAATTGCTCGCTTAAGCTCCTCCGCAGATTTTACTGCTTTACCGTCAATGCTTGTAATTATATCAGCCAATTGAAGATCCGATTTTTCCGCCGGACCACCTGGAATAAACTGCCTCACTACAACCCCGTCCTCAATTCCCACTGCTAAATCGCGAAGTTCTACATCTTCACGCAAAGTGGTAATGCTCACACCCAACCAAGCTCGAGTTACTTTACCATCCTCAATCAACATATCTGAAATACGCTTAGCCAAATTAATAGGCACGGCAAAACCTATCCCAGTGTTCATGCCACGAATTAGTGTATTTATACCTATCACTTCTCCATAAATATTCACTAATGGCCCCCCGCTGTTTCCTGGATTAATACTTGCATCAGTTTGTATAAAATCCTGATCAAACATTTGTTGATCGGACAAAACCCGGCGACCCTTTGCACTAATATGGCCAACAGTAACACTATACTTGAGCCCAAACGGAGAACCGATAGCAATTGCAAACTCACCGGCTTTTGTTTGACTGGAATCTCCTATTTTCACAGGTTTTAGACCCGTTGCATCGATTTTTACCACCGCTATATCAGATTCACGATCAATACCAAGAATTTGACCATCATACTCTCTCCCGTCCTTAAAAACTATTTTGACTTTGTCAGATCTTTCCACGACATGACAGTTGGTCATAATAATCCCATCTTCGCGATATACTAGACCAGAACCCTGCCCATCAAAAATCGGCTCTCGCGACCTATTTGGTTGCTGACGTTCTTGGGGTTGCTGCTCAAAAAATTTGCGAAAATCTTCAGGTAATTGGTCAAAAAAAGGGCTATTCCGGAATTGCTCTCCCTGAGTCTCGGACTTATTTGCTACCCGAACCTCTACAACCGACTGAGAAACACTCTCTGTCACCTCTACAAAAGCTTGATTAAGTTGCTGAGCTAATTTCAAGGCATCAGAGGGTTCAGCTGCTATTGCTGAATTACTTCCCAGTAAGCCAATAACCATTGCGGGGACTATAATTTTATTACTAACGCTTTTTTTCATTTATTAATTAAAACTGCATAATGGCATGCATATTGCAACTTAGATTCACAATATAGAAAAATGTTCAACAACATTATTAAAAAGTCAAATTAATTGAATCGCTCGACACGCCCCCTAGTTTGTGGATTAATTTTCTGAGTTTGCCCGATTCACCGCGGGTCTTATGAAATGGACAAAGATTTGTTAACCAAAGCCAAGTCGCTAGGATTCTCCGATCGACAAATAGCCAACCTCACAAAACAAAGCGAAGAAGAAGTAAGGAGTGAACGGCAATCTCTTGGTCTAGAACCTAGTTATCGACTTGTGGATACTTGTGCTGCAGAATTTGAAGCATATACACCCTATTATTATTCATCCTACGATCGTGGCGATGATGAAGTCACCCCCAGCGAAAAGAAAAAAGTTTTAATTCTTGGTGGTGGTCCCAACCGTATTGGCCAAGGAATAGAATTTGATTATTGCTGTGTGCATGCATCCTTTGCCCTTAAGGAGGAAGGATTTGAAACGATAATGGTTAATTCTAATCCTGAGACAGTTTCAACTGACTATGACACGAGTGATAAACTCTTTTTTGAACCGTTAACCCTTGAAGATGTACTGCATATTTACAATCGCGAAAAATGCTGGGGCGCAATTGCACAGTTCGGTGGACAGACCCCATTAAATCTCGCACTTGGGCTACAAGCAAATGGAGTCAATATCATAGGGACATCACCCCAAAGTATTGAAAGAGCTGAGGATCGAGAAATGTTTGCAGAAATGCTTCATAAACTAGACATACCACAGCCACCCAATGGTTTAGCAACTAACGAGGAGGAAGCACTATCCGCAGCGACTCGACTAAGTTATCCGGTATTGGTACGACCATCTTTTGTACTAGGCGGTCGCGCCATGCAAATCGTGTATTCTGATAATGAACTTTGTGAATACATGAGCTCAGCTGTTGAAGCATCGCCTGAACGCCCTATTTTAGTAGATAAATTCCTAGAAGATGCAATCGAAGTAGATGTTGACTGCATTGCAGACGTTGGGCACTACACAGACCCTGCTGAAGCTACCGTAATTATAGGAGGCATGCTTGAGCATGTGGAGTTCGCTGGCGTTCACTCCGGCGATGCAGCTATGATCTTACCCCCAAATACTTTATCTAACGAGCTGATGAATACTATACGCAAGTATACCGATGCAATGGCTCGAGAATTGAAAGTCACCGGACTAATGAATGTACAATATGCTATCAAGGATCAGGTAGTGTATGTCTTAGAAGTAAATCCGCGTGCTTCACGCACTGTGCCGTTTACAAGCAAAGCTATTGGTAAACCTTTAGCCAAATTAGCTGCAAAAGTAATGGCTGGAAATAAGTTGAAAGAACTAGGTTTTACAAAAGAAATAATACCGAATTACTGGGCAGTTAAAGAGTCCGTGTTTCCATTCAATCGCTTTCATGGACAAGATATACTTTTATCACCTGAAATGAAATCCACGGGGGAAGTAATGGGCCTCGATGCTGACTTAGGAACTGCTTATGCAAAATCTCAGATGGCAGCAGGAGGGTCCCTTCCATTAGATGGCTGTGTCTTTATAAGTGTAAGTGATACTCACAAAGAAGCTGCTATCGACTTAGCTAAACAGTTCATTAATTTGGGATTTGAAATAATATCAACTAGCGGAACTGCTGCTACCTTTAATGATGCCGGGCTTAAGGTGAATACAGTATTTAAACTAGCCGAAGGCAGGCCAAATGCAATTGACTTACTCAAAAACAACGAAATTCAACTAGTAATAAATACTCCATCCGGGCAAACACCACGGGAAGATGAAATCAAAATTCGAACTACAGCCGTATACACAAACACCCCTATTATAACCACGATTGGCAGTGCTAAGGCTGCGCTGGACGGTATAACCGCATTAAAAGAAAAGGGATACGGAGTAAAACCTCTACAAGAATTTCTTTAGTAAGGTTATTTCAAAATACCATATCCATGGAAACCTAAATCACTTTCATTACAGTAGTTTAGAAGAACATTATAAGAGTTTCGTAGTATCATAATCATGAAAACAATGAAGTTGACCCTTAGTAGGTTGATCTTTATTTTCTTTCTGAAGCCAGAAATAAGGCAAAAATATTGAGAACTATGAAATCTAAAGCGATCAAATGGCTCGGAACCTTGTTAGGTTGTGCGAGTTTGGTTTTTGTAATTAGCGTAATAGCCGGTCCGGTAAATGATAAGTGCCCATTAAGTGGTAATGCTATCAGTAAGGATGCAACTTACTCTGTAGGTTTTTGTTGTGGTAACTGCCAAGGAAAATTCAGCAAAGATCCGTCCAAGAGTATTGCTAAGGTTAAAGCTGCTCCAATTAATGATAAGTGCCCATTCAGTGGTGATCCCATTAAGGCTACAGCTAGCTACAAGGGAGATCTTGTCGGATTTTGCTGCAACAATTGTAAGGGCAAATTTGAAAAAGATGCAGCCAATCTTATTAAGAAAGTTAAAGTAGTACGTACAACAGTGAACGATAAGTGCCCACTCAGTGGCAGAGCGATCGATCCTAAAAAAACCTATACTGTTGGATTTTGCTGCAATAACTGCTCAGGCAAATTCAAAAAAGATCCAGCTAAACATATCGCAAAGGTTAAATAACATATTTTAATCTAATAAATTTAAACCGCCTCATTATGAGGCGGTTTTTTTATATATAGATCTATCTAGTAATCCCTCTTTTACTACCTGCAACAAACTCTAGAAATTGTTGCACCTCAGGTAATGCCGGCAACTCCTCCTGAATAGCTTGAACAGCACTACTCGTTGCCAATCCTTTACGAAAAAATAATCTATGTAATCGATTAATAGCTTCCCTGCTCTGCTCAGCAACACCATTTCTCTCTAAGCCAATCTTGTTGGGCATGCGTGTCCGGGCAGGATTGCCGTCAACCATCATATACGGTGCAACATCACTAACAACTTTTGTACAACCTCCAATAATTGACATTTTACCAAGGCGGCAAAACTGATGCACTGCCGCTAAACCACCAACAATTGCATAATCTTCTACGATAACATGACCTGCTAAAGTTCCATTATTAGACATAATCACGTGATTACCTAACTCAACGTTGTGGGCAATATGACAATAGGCAAGGATACAATTATCAGAACCAACTAATGTTATTTCCCCATCACCAGTTCCACTATGTACTGTAACATTTTCTCGAAATGTATTTCGGTCACCAATACGAGTCCAAGTAGTACCACCACCCCATTTCAGATCCTGTGTCTTTAGACCTATTGCAGCGAATGGAAAAAATTCATTACCTACCCCAATCTCAGTATACCCATCAATTACAACATGAGAATGCAATCGGTTTCCTTCTTGAATAGATACATTTTCACCAATCACACAATAAGGGCCAATGTTGCAATCATCACCAATGCTAGCTCCTGGATGAATAATTGCGGTGGGGTGGATATCTGACATTTCCCTTTTTCCTTTATTTTTCTTCAACCAAAGCGAACGTCACCTCAGCTTCACTAACTATTTCGCCTCCAACTTTACACACTCCCTTTGCCTTTCCAATTTTAGCTCCAGTTTTGATCAACTCTATATCAATCAGAAGCACATCACCCGGCTTGACCGGCTTTCGCCACTTTACCTTATCTGCAGCCATAAAATAGGCGATCTTCCCAGCGTTACCAGCCTGCCTTAACATTAAAATGCCAGCAACCTGTGCCATCGCTTCAAGTTGCAAAACTCCAGGCATAATAGGATGATCTGGAAAATGACCCTGAAAAAATTGCTCATTAATAGTTACATTTTTCTCTGCAGTAATCTCATTACCTTTGATTCGAATAACACGATCCACCATTAAAAAAGGATAGCGGTGTGGAAGAATCTTCATTATCTGATTGGAATCCAATAAGGTTGTATTATTTAAGTCACTCACTATTTAGATGTAGGTTAGTTTTAAAGTACAGCTTAAGGCAGCTAGTTCATACTGCCAATGATAGTAAAAAGTTTCATTTGATTAACAATAGTTAATCCGTTTTTGGAGAATAAGTTTAGCTAATTCGCAGTTAGCGGCATGCCCAGGTTTAATTGCCACTACATGACCTAATAGCGGCGCTCCAATCAGACTAAGATCACCAATAATATCCAAAATTTTATGGCGTACAAACTCCTCACGATACCGCATCGGCTCAGTTGTCAACACAGCATCCTCACGAATGACAATAGCATTCTCAAGACTACCTCCACGTATTAAACCATTTTTGATCAAGAATTCTATTTCCTCATAAAAGCAAAATGTACGCGCATGAGCTATTTCTTTTTTCCAAGACTCAACGGTAACATCTATGCTAAAAAATTGTGTAAATCGACCAGACTTATCAGAACTTGTACAAGTGATCTTTAATCCATCATAAGGCAAAATACTCATAATCGTCTCATCATGTAGATAATCAATTGCTTCTGTAATAACAATGGGCTCAACTTTTTCTTTCTGCTCTTGTATGCCTGAATCAAGAATCATTTTGCAAAACTCCCTAGAACTACCATCTGCTATGGGGGGCTCATTGGAATCAACCTCGATGATGGCATTTGTGATTCGGAATCCGGCTAGTGATGCAAGAACATGCTCTACAGTTTGAACTTTGACTTCACTCTTAGCTATGGTCGTAGAACGTGAAGTCTCTGTGATATATTCAACTTGCGCAGGAATCTCAGTCCTGTTTTCAAGATCAACACGACGAAATACCACTCCTGTATTGGGCGGTGCAGGTAATAATGTCATCGAGACATCATTACCACTATGCAAACCGATGCCGGAAAAGCTCACCGGTTTAGCTAAAGTTTGCTGCAACACGACACACATTAAACAACGCCGAGACGACTGTTGGCAAGGTCAACGCTGTTCAACATTGGGAGTCTCCTTTATAGAATCATCATAACCAGGCGCACCTGAGCGCTGAAGCTTGTATATTGTGATAGCCTGTGCAGCGTTGTCCGCAGCAGGATTCGCCCGACGAGCATTAGCAACAGCTATATCCCTTGCATTATCGTCTGGACGATATTTCCCATGCAAACGCCTATGTTTAGCAGCTAAATCTTCATTGCCCAATTGCGAATGAATTAGGCCCAAATTGTAATGAGCAGTCAGATTCTCAGAATCAAATGTTAGAGTTTTCTCAAATCTTTTAATTGCTCGATTAAGAAAATTCTTTCGATTAACTTCATTAAAACGCTCCATTTTAGCACGCTCAAACAATGTTTGGCCAAGCTCATTTAGCACCACATAATCCTGTGAAAAATCAAAACCTCTGTCGAGTTGTTCTTGAGAACGATCCTCAATAATACTCCGAAAGTTCTCGATTGCTTTATCAAGGAATCCATTTTGTTTGTTAACTATTCCATTAAACCAAGCGATCGTCCAAGCCGGGGCAGGAGGATCGGCCGATGCTGCTCTTCCTAATGCATCAACAGCCTCTTCAAGCCGTCCTTCTTTAACATAAACACGAGCTAAATTGAGTGATCCACTTGCATATCCTAGTCCTTCAACCTTTTTGAAAGCATCCTCTGCTTGAATTAATTCACCTTTCTCGCTGCCCTTGTCACCTTTAAGCAATAACCCAATGCCATAATCGTTCCAACGCTGCCACTCGGGCTTAGCCGGCACCTTACCAATTGTAGAATTACCACCAACAGAAAAAGTCACTTTATCACTCGACATTATAGTGATTGGCAGATCGTTCTCTGGTTTATCAGGATAAACATACTTCATATACTTCGCATCAAATTTTCGATACTGTAGTTTGACTGAAACATCTATTTCACCTTCAATATTTTCTGGGACCTCAAATTGATAGTGAACGACTTGTCCTGTTCCTGGAGGCATTTGGTTATTATATAATGGAGTGAAAATATCCTCTGCATTACGACGATCAATCCTATTACCATTCTTATCTAACATATAAACATTGAGGAAATGGGACCATGGATCAACCTCACGACCTTTTCCCAAACCTCCGCTACGACCAATGATTTTACCTGCATTTTCTAATGCTACATCTATCCAGATTTCATTTGAATCAGCTGTCCCTTGTGAAAATAAATGCCCTACCTGCATTGTTCGCACAACAACCTCAAGTAGATATTTCTTTCCAGATTCAAGGCTTGGTATATTTGGACGAATTGGAGCAATCAATTTCCCATCTACCTCTCCACCCTCCTTAATGCCAAATATTTCCACTAAGACTGAATCTCTCAAAAATTCTTGATGAATGTTTACTATATCAGGTTCATTACGAATGTGAGCAATTCCTGTATTCGCACCATGAAAAAGATGATCGTGAATCTTCAAACCGTTAGACTTACCATCAAAAAAGTCCGCACCAAAATCATTAGAATTCTTCAGTGGCATATGACACTGATTACAATTCTCCACAGCCTTTGGTGGGTAATAAAAACTACGAGCGCCATGCCCAGAAACCCCACTTAAGTGGTAATTGTCATAATGATTCTGCCCTCGTAACCATTCTTTGTATTGATTTAGCTCAAATGGGAGGCTCACCTTATGACAGGTAGAACAAAACTCAGGTGTTTTATGCAGCTTTTTAAGAAAAGTTTTTTTGTGAAACTCTGGCTTTGCCTTTACCATCTGACGATTAATGAACTTAAGAATTTTGTTTTCACTTTTCGAAAAAGGGTAATGAACTGGCTCCTCAATAGTATAATCAGCATTACCTTTTGTTGAATTCACGTGTGTAATCGCATGGCAAACTGTACAAGTAATGCCTGCATGTGCAGTAGGATGGTTGCGCGTATCAAATTCAGGATCATCAAAGGCCCCACTAAAAAAAGGAACTGGATCATGACAGCCGGCACACCAGCGTGATGCCTTTACATTTCCATCACGCTCAAGAAGTTTTTTCCGGGTTTCAGATATACTGAAATGATAAGGCTCATTGTTAAATGAACTAAAATGATGCACACTATGAAACCATCCATCATAAACATCCGGGTGACACTCCTGACAATATTTATCCATCATTAATGTATCGGCAGGAATAAAATTGCCAGAGGATGTCCTAGCAAGTGAAGGCTCAAAATATTTAACACCTTCTTTAGGCCCAACAACATTCCAATTTCGTGGATCTTGCGTATGCAGCGTAACCATAATAACAACCACAACACCAACTGAAGCTACCCAACTAATACCAGCCTTCCACTTAATCTTCGGCCCAGCCAATCGATGTAATACATAAAGCCAAACTGCTAATATAGGAGAAATTACATGCGCCCAATACATTATATTTCGCATATCAGGATTCTTAATTTCAAAACCCTCGACTCGCATTAAGGCCAGCCCACTTAATAACAAAATAAGACTGATAGAGAATAGAGCATACCCCACTGAAGCCGCCCGTTTATTTGGACGATTCCAAGCGTTTTTAATATGGAAAACACCAAAGAAAATTACTGGGAGAAGAATCAATAGCCCTAGAATCAAATGGCCTAGGAACATGAATTGGTAAAAATAATTTTGGTAAGTTTCCCCACGCACCCACTCAAGAAATGTAATACTCGAAAGATACGCAGAATTCGCCCCTAACAGAGCAAATAAAACAAAAATACCAAACAGCAAAATCCGCAAACGCGGACCAACAGCTCGTACATACCTTCTTTTTTGAGGAACTTTTTCCTCCGAATTCATAATACTCCAACAACGCCAACCGGCAAGAACAGGGATACAAGTACTCTTCTCAAATCAAGTTTGCAACATCGACCGCACAATACAGCGATCAAGATTCACAAGATACACTATTTACAGGTTTTATTTTCAATCGGTATCGGCCGGCATTTTTAATTAAACGAATATCTTGATCAAAAACAGCGGATATATTCTTACTCGTAAGCATTCTGCTAATTGGGCCACTATTAAAAACTTGTCCATCTTTTAATAATAGAGCATGAGTATAAATTTGCGTTATTTCCTCCACATGATGTGTAACAAAAATGAAAGTGGGAGAATTTTTCTTTTGACCAAGGTCATCAATAAATTTCACAAAATTTTCACGAGATGCAGGATCAAGCCCTGCACATGGCTCATCTAACAAAAGCACATTCGGTTTAGCCATTAACGACCGACCAATTAAAACTCGCTGACGCTCTCCTTGAGATAAAACCGACCAATTACGATTCGCTAAATATCCACAACGGATATGACGCATCACCTTTCGCGCCTCGTTACAATCGGATGGTTTAGGCGCTCCCCATAGATCAATCACTGCATACTTTCCAGTCACCACAGTAACTAATGCTGGTTCATCGTCAGCCATCATTTGCCTCAGACTAGAACTAACTAGCCCAATCTTTTTTCGTATTGTCGGCCAATGAGCTTCCCCATAACGATAGCCGAGTAAATCGATTTCTCCTTTTGTTGGCGTGAAATAACCAGTCAGAGCATTTAATAAAGTTGTTTTACCGGAACCATTTCCCCCAAGGACTACCCAGTGCTCACCTTTATTAACTTGCCAATTGATACCTTGTAATATTTTTTTTTGGTCCCTCTGAATTGTAAGATTGGATAATTGAATAATTGGTTTGTCACTATTCATCATCAAAAATCAAATTTTCGAAATTGCATTATGCACTCCATCCCAAAAAACAATACGAGCCTGTAATGAAATTCGAGCAGCTTCAATAGACTCTTCTAAACGTTGTGAATCGCCATCACAAAGACATGACAACATTCGAACTGCTAAAGGCCCATGGGATTCCTCATCAATTTCAGTATGACGATTAAGATAATAATGAAATGTGGGGGCTTCTTTTTCACTAATTTTGATGTCTCCAAGAAGCGACTTAAACATTTTGGGGACAATATCCTCCCGGCCTAAAGCAAATGATGCTGCAACGCAATGTGGCTGATTCCCAGCAATCATATCAAAGGTTGATTGCATAAATTGCCTCGCCGGATCAGGTAATTCACAGTTCTTCAAGCTCTTAGCCAAACCATCAATTGCAACGCGCGAAATAAAGTTATTTATTACTGCTGTGTCTGCTCCTATTTCACTCATTGATTTTCGATACAAATCGAAATGACTTATGTATTCAGTCTCGCTTCCAGGTAATGCCTTATCCGATTCCTCTTCAGTAACTATCTCATTAACAAAACGCCTAATATCTCCATTACCGTCTGGCAGCCAGGGTGAACCATGTGGAGCAAATTTATACTGCAAATCTTTTAGTAGCGACATGAAATCCCAAACTGGATATACATGATGTTCCATAAAAACTCGCAAACGAGGCAATGTTGTAACAGATCGAAAAACCGGATGGCTAACCAGCGCCTCACGATGAATTTCAAGAGAAGAGGAATCAAACGTATATCTCATCAATAATTATCCACGAATCGTTGCATTGAGATCATTACGCATTTGATGAATAACTTTTTCGTGAATTGCATCAACTTGCTTGTCCTTCAATGTACCTTCATCCGACCGATAATGAAACGCATAAGCAACACTCTTTTTTCCATTCTCTACACCTTCACCGCGATAAACATCAAAGAGCTCCACCTCCTTTAGATTTTTGGGATTCGCTTTACGAGCACTAGCCAAAACAGCATCATGAGTAATATCTTCAGCAACAATCATTGCAATGTCTCGACGTGTTCCAGGAAACGCGGGTAACGACTTAAAACTATGCCTCTTCGACCGACGTTGAAAAACAAGATCAATGTCAAATTCAACTAGAAAAACTGGATGCTTTAAATCATAACCACGAGCGATCAATGGTGACAATTGGCCAAGAGTACCTAGAATATTATTACCAAGGCAGACACTCCCAGACTCAACAAAAAAATCTTCTGATGAATCATCACGTACATAACTTATCCCCTGAATACCAAATTGTTCTGCAAATTCCTCAATCATGCCCTTGAGATCTGCAAACTCATTAATAGCATCTCTATTTTCCCCTTCATGAAAAGGAATAAACCGGTGACCAGTTAACGCAATACCCAATCGCCACCCTTCTAATGTCTTACCGTTTTCATTATAAAAAACTCGTCCAATTTCAAATATTGCCGCATCGGACACATCATGATTAGCGTTGTGCTTCAGCACGTTTATCAAGCCAGGCAATAAACTAGTACGCAATTTATCTTGCTCACTACTAAGTGGATACTCCAAAGATACCTCATTGACTCCAAGAGCTGCTGCGAATTTACCCGAAACAAGCGTTTGGGTTTGGGCTTCGTAGACACCAAGACCTATCATTATAGAGCGAATCTCTTCAAATGCATCATGCTTTACGTCAAATGGGTGCGTACCGATAAAACCACTAGGCGATGATGATGGCACTTTATCTACACCATAAACTCTTAAAACCTCCTCAATTAAATCTACCTCACGTTTCAAATCCACTCTAACAGTCGGAACACGGAATAATGCTGAAGTAGCTCCATCTCGCGCAATCTCCTCAAGCCCAAGACCAGTCAAATTTGCAATCTGCTGATCTGCCGGAATAGAAATGCCTAATAGTTTATCTGTCTTGGAGAAACGCAACGAGATTTCTTTCGGCTCAACGGGTACCGGATAGGCATCAATATTGCCATTAACTAGAAGTCCTCCTGCGGTATCAATAATCAACTGTGCTGCCCGTTGACTAACCCAATCACAGCAATTCGGATCACATCCTCTTTCAAAACGATATGAAGCATCAGTGCTAATACTCAACTGCTTAGCAGTAGCACGGATATTTTGCGGATTAAAATACGCACACTCGATCAATACATCTTTGGTATCAATACCTATCTCAGTGTTCAATCCGCCCATAATTCCAGCTAATGCAACGCCCTTTGTTTCATCAGCTATCAATAAAGCACTACTATTTAGATCATGTTCTTTTTCATCAAGCGTGGTGAATTTTTCTTTATCTGATGCATTTCTAACCAAAATCACTGGCTTTTCAGCTCCCTCTTTTTTTGACAGCAAATGAAAATCAAAAGCATGTAAAGGCTGCCCAGTCTCTAGCATAACAAAGTTAGTTACATCTACGACATTATTAATGCTTCGAATCCCTACCATCTCAAGAGTATTACGAAGCCAATCTGGGCTTGGCCCAACTTTCACGCCACGTACAATCCGAGCGTTATACCTTGGGCATTGCTCTTCATTTTGTAGAATAACATCAAATAAATCCAAAGCATCTTCATCATTGGTAGGCAATTTCGAAATTTCAGGCAAAAGAAGTGGATTACCAGTGAGCGCACTTAACTCACGAGCTATTCCAATCACACTATTCCAATCGGGTCGATTAGGAGTTACTTCCAAATCGTAGACTACATCATCACCCATTCGGCCAAGATGCTCTGAAAATGACTGACCAACCTTAGCATCATCTGGAAGTATAAGTAACCCATCAGCATCCTCAGCAATACCAAGCTCATTAGCTGAACACATCATGCCAAAAGACTCTACTCCTCGAATTTTACCAACTTTAATCTTAAAAGGCTTCTCATTAGGCTTACTAGGCATCTCACAACCAGGCAAAGCTAATGGCACCTTACTACCAATATCAAAATTCGTCGCACCACAAACAATCTGGCGGACCTCTTGACCATCATTTACTTTGCACAATGACAAACGATCTGCATCAGGATGCTGCTCTTTTTCCAACACCTCTGCCACTACTATGCCATCAAAACCACCCGATACTTTTTCAATATTCTCAACCTCTAGACCAATCATGGTTAAGTGATCTGCGAGTTCTTCAGGTGTCGAATCAAAATCGACGTATTGCTTCAACCAATTGTAGGTAACTTTCATTTCCTCAGGGAAAACCGACTAAAGCCGGGAGAACAAAATTAAACCAAAACCAGCAAAATGCGATTGAATTTTTAATTATTGCTTCTTCACAAATTCTTTGCCACATCAGGATTGGGATGAAACACTCTTCGCCTATGATTTCGGGTAAAAAATATCGACCTGCCAAAAGACAGACTTGGCTGCCTTATGCTATCATAATCATTGTACAATTGTTCATTACAGCTAATAAAGCTGAAGGCTCAGAAAAAAAAGTTCTCGAAGGCCACTCCTTTCATGGCGAAGCATTCAATGAAGGACCTCGTCAAAAAGCCTATTTAATGAAAGGCATGGGTCGTGTTCGTTTCCCTGTCACTACAGACAAACAAGAAGCACAACTATTCTTTACACAAGGCGTATCACAACTTCATGGATTTTGGTACTTTGAGGCGGAACGCAGTTTCAGACAAGCTGCAATGCTTGATCCTGATTGTGCCATGGCATATTGGGGTATGGCTGTGGCAAACCGTAATAACGCGGAACGCGCAAAGAAATTCATTAATTCAGCTAAAGAACGCCAGAAAAATTCAAGTAAACGTGAAAAACTATGGATTAATTCCGAAGTAAATTACTGGGCTGACACAAAGAAGAGCGAAAAGGATCGACGACGAAAAATGGTACGCGATCTCGAGACTATTATTTATGATTTTCCAGATGATATTGAAGCCAAAGCTTTCCTTGCTGTTTGGCTATGGCAAAGCTCTCACAAAGGACTAACAATCAGTAGCCATATGGCTATAAACACTTTAATTGAAGATGTACTCGAAATCGAACCAACGCATCCATGCCATCATTTTCGTATTCATCTCTGGGATGGTGAAAAGCCTGAAAGGGCCCTTGCATCAGCAGCTAATTGTGGCCAAGCCTCCCCAGGCATCGCACATATGTGGCACATGCCTGGTCACATCTATTCTAAACTGAAGAGATATCAGGATGCTGTCTGGCAACAGGAAGCCAGTGCTCGGGTAGATCATGCTCATATGATTCGAGATCGCATTTTGCCCGATCAAATACACAACTTTGCACACAATAATGAATGGCTCACTCGGAATCTTAATTTCCTTGGTCGAGTAAACGATGCCGTAGCCCTTGCTAAAAACATGATTGAGCTACCTCGTCATCCAAAAATGAACACTATGGCCAACCCTAATTCCCCAATCGATTACGGCAAACGTGGTAGCGCAAGATACGGAAGAACACGACTTATTGAAACCTTGCTAAAGTATGAAATGTGGCAGGAAATTATTAATCTTTCACAAACAGTATACTTATCAAAAACCACTATTCCAGAAGAACAAGCTAAGCGTTTAGCAGCTATAGGAGCTGCACACTACTCGCTTGGGCAAGTGGACAAAGGAGCTGAAGCCTTGACGAATCTAGATGAAATTATAGCTAAACTTAAACAACTTAAAATTGAAGCTGGCACTAAAGCGGAAGAAAAAGCCCGAAACGAAAAGAAGAATGACAATGACACTAACAAGGCAATGGTTGATGCGATGAATAAGTTCAACAATCGATTTAAAATCATTAATCAATATAAATCTGAACTTCTTGCGTATCAATCCGTTGTTGATAAAGATAAAGACTCCTTTAAGAAGCAGATCGAAAAAGCTAGCCGGATGAGCCGTGAACGGAAAGCTCAGCTCAATCTCAAAATGGGAAACAAAAAAGAGGCCCAAAAACTCGCGAGCCAAGCGGCGAAATCTGCCAGCGAAGTTCATCCATTAGCCAACTATGCTGATATTCTTTGGAAATGCGGAAAAGAAAACGAAGCTATAGAACAGTTCAAATTACTACGTAAGATTTCTCCGCATATAGATATTGAACATGCCGTTTTCAACCGACTATCTCCAATATCAAAAAAACTCAACCTGCCTGATGATTGGCGAATTAAGCATGAACCCTCAAATGACGTTGGGGAACGCCCCCTACTCGATACCCTTGGCCCATTTAGATGGACCCCTTCAACAGCAAACGCATGGACTTTAGCAGACGGACAAGGAAAAAAATATTCCCTCACCGATTATAAAGGCCAGCCACTCATCGTTGTTTTTTACCTAGGCAAAGGATGCGCACACTGCATTGAACAATTAAGCGCATTCACACCTGAAGTAGATAGGTTTAAACAAGCGGGCATCAACCTTGTTGCAATCGGAACAGACAATTTAGGCGGCTTACGTGAAACGTTCCAATTGGATAAAAAGAAACCATTTCCATTCCCACTTCTTTCAGATGCATCACTAAAAGTATTCAAAAAATACAGGGTCTTCGATGATTTTGAAAAACAACCCCTTCATGGAACATTCCTGATCGACCGGGCAGGCCTAGTCCGATGGCAAGATATTAGTTATGAACCATTTACTGAAGTGGAATTCCTTCTCAAAGAATCAAAGCGTCTACTCGCTCAAGATCCGCCTCAAGTAACCCAACGATAATTGCAGAACTCGTTTTAAGTCTGAAGAATTTTCCGGGCAGCTTCTCGAACAGATTGAATGAGCTCAGGCGGCTTAATAACTTGCGCGTTACCACACCAATTCATTACCCAACGCTGAACTTCCATAAGACTATTTAATCGCATGGTTAACTCGACACCACCATCTTTCAGATCGCGCTGGGACTGAGTTGGATGCCAACTTTTCTCACGAATATAATCGGCTACTAAATCGTTGAAGCGGATCACTACCTCCTGTTCTTTATCACCCGTTACAACCGCAAAGCTTCCACGTAAACGCTGTTCTAATGAAAATTTTTTAGGAGGCTCAAACGTAGTTCCAGTCTCTCGAAAATCTTTAATTCTTGCCGGAGAAAATGTCCGTATATCACCTCGCAAATGACAATGAGCAAAGAGAAACCATTCACCATTAACATTTGCAAGATGATAAGGATCAACAACTCTTAATTCAGCTTTAGTTGCAGCGGGCTTTCGATAATTAAATTGTAATTGTCGGTTATTGGCAGCAGCCTTAGCAAGAGCATCAATAACATCAAGATTCAATACTGGTTCAGCACTTCTTCGAAATGAAATACTCTGATCAAATTCATCCAAATTAAATGAAATTGTATCTTTTAATCCATCAGCAATCTTTCGAAAGGCACTCATTAGCGGCTTTTCAAAATTTGTACCTCGATACTGCTGCATTGCTTTTTCCGCAACAAGCATGGCAAATAATTCTCCCTCAGTAATATTCACTGTGGGAAATTGGCTAACCTCTTCGATGTAATGGTAGCCATTGTACGCTGGTTCAAATTCCACTGGCAAATCCATGCGATCTCGCATAAACGCAATATCACGGTAAATTGTTTTCGTCGTAACTTCTAATTCACGAGCCAATCGAGTCGCATTTGGATGAACTCCACTTTTTAAAAGATTATGAATCTTTAACATCCGCTCAATCGGAGGACGCGCTGACTGATTGCGAAGCTTTGCCATCTAAAACTTAAAAATAAGCCAAGTAACTACGAGCATCCAGCAAAAGTCGGGCACAAAAAAACTGGCACAATTGGCCCGTTAAAATAATCTTATAGTAAATATAACCTACTTTAGTGTAGATAAAAATTCCTCGTTAGTTTTAAATTTACCCAAAGCTTGCTTAATTGTCTCCATTGCATCAATTGGATTCATATCCATCATAGTTCTTCGAAGTTTATGAACCGCATCCAAATGCTGAGGAAGAAATAACTTTTCCTCTTTTCGAGTTCCACTCTTAGGAATATCGATCGCCGGATATATTCGACGCTCTGCCAACTTCCGATCAAGAACAAGCTCCATATTACCAGTACCTTTGAATTCTTGAAAAATGAGCTCATCCATACGCGAACCGGTATCAATCAAGGCTGTAGCAATTATTGTCAAGGAACCAGCCTCTTCGGTTTTTCGGGCTGAAGCAAAGATCTTACGAGGAATTTCCAAAGCCCGAGCATCAACACCACCTGTCATGGTTCGACCAGATCCACCATGAACAGAATTGTAAGCGCGAGCCACACGAGTAATGGAATCGAGTAAAACAAATACATCTTTCCCTGATTCAACTAGGCGTCGACACCGGTCAATTACTAATCGAGAAAGACGGACATGAGTCTCTAAATCCTGATCGTTGGACGAAGCAATAACCTCAGCATCAACTGAACGAGAAAAATCCGTCACCTCTTCAGGTCGTTCATCAATTAATAACACGATTGCATGAACCTCAGGATGATTTGTTGTCACCGCGTTAGCAATTTGCTTAAGAATAGTAGTCTTTCCGGTACGAGGCGGAGCAACAATCAAACCACGCGTTCCTTTCCCAATTGGCGTAACCAGATCAATAATTCGTGTCTCTAGAATATCTGGTGTGGTTTCTAAGTTGAACTTCTGAATTGGATCAATGGTTGTGAGATTTTCAAATCGCATTACACCACCATATTCAGAGAATGGGATGCCATTTACACTAATAACCTCTTTGAGTTGCGGGCTAGTACCTCGGTGAGGAGGCTGCAATTTACCTTCTATAAAAGCACCTTCACGTATAGCTGTTCGCTTAATCGTATCGGGCGTCACAAAAATATCAGATGGTTTAGGCTGATAATTATGATCCTCCGAGCGAAGAAATCCAAATCCCTTATCGGAAATCTCTAAATAACCGGAGCCCGTTTCCGGAACCTTAATCGGTGGTTTTTTATTACGTCTAGGCCGTCTATTGTTGTAATTAGCCATTGTTGTTAATATTTGAAAACGAATAAAACATGTAATCCAAACGGCCTGCTTGCCGTAGAACACTCGAAATCTCACTTAAAAGGGCAAATGTCTGGAACGACGATCTAGAAATGCCCTCCCGCGGAAGAAACCCGCCGAGGGACTTCTCTAATAAATAGCAATATAATGCAAACTTTTTTTTAAGAAATCTATTTCAATA
>JAYZHR010000197.1:0-15917 GCA_036166355.1 Verrucomicrobiota bacterium
TAAGGTTTCCCGACTTCTACACTCGCATGCATGCAGCCGGAAAAGGTGACACCCTTTCAACAGTTTTAATCCTATTTGGCTGTATTTTTGCTGTCTTTAGCCAAGGGGATTTAACCTTCCTTTTAAGCCTAAAAATTTTACTAATTATCAATTTTGTTTTTATCGGCAGCCCAACAGCAACACATGCCATGATGGATGTGGGCGATCGAGCGGGAGCTAAACCTTGGAAAAGAAAAGGAGGCAGCAAGTAATGCCCGAGCTACCCATTTGGCAATACGATACACTATTTCTAGCTTTAGCTCTGCTGTTTGGCATCACTGCACTAGCAATGCAAAACTTGATGGGAGCTGCAATTGTATTCGGAGCTTACAGTTTTCTGATGTGCTTAATCTGGACCACCATGGGCGCCGTGGATGTTGCGTTCACCGAAGCAGCAGTCGGAGCAGGAGTAAGTACCGTTTTTATCTTTGCAACAATTTATAATACAGGCGTTTGCGCTAAGCCTAAAACGCCTCGGGTAGCATTTAAGCTATCTACAGGATTAGTTGCTTTAGGGACAGGAGCTTTTATTTTAAGCGCCCTACCAGACTTTCCAAACTGGGGCGATCCTCAGTCTCCGGTAAACTCCACAATCTCTCCATATTACATTGAACACACTATCAGAGATGCACATGTTCCAAATATTGTCACTACAGTTCTAGCAGATTATCGGGGATTTGATACCTTACTTGAAACAGCAGTAGTCTTTATAGCCTGTATAGCTATATACTCGATACTTAGAACTGACGCCGCTAAATTGAAAGTAACAGAACCGGATATCGTAACACCCCCACCAGCCTATGACCCAACAGACAGCCTTATTATCCGACAAGCTAGCCGGATCATGGTACCTTTTATGCAAATTTTTGCACTTTATGTTATTGCACACGGGCATTATAGCCCAGGTGGAGGATTTCAAGGGGGCGTAATTCTTGGAGCTAGCATCATCCTTCTTTGTATCTCATTTGATCTAAAATACGTTCTTCGTCAATGGACAGAAAAGAAAATCATGCTCCTAACTGCTCTAGGCGTCTTAATTTATGCCGCAGTAGGCTTAGCTTGTATGATCATGGGCGGAGAATTCTTGAATTATAAAGTTCTTAATCCCTTGCTTCCTGGTGATGAGGCCTATGCACGTTCTCACAGTATTTTACTGGTTGAAATTGGCGTTGGAATGACAGTCATGTTCAGCATGATTGGTATTTATATTAATCTGGCTTCAAACGGCCGATTCGATCGAGGATTGTAATAAATGGAAAACTTTATTCCTAAATTCAACTATATCGTAGTCGTAATTTTAATGATGACGGGACTTTGGTCAATGCTAGCTCAAAATAATCTAATAAAAAAATGCATCGGCATGGCCATTTTCCAAACCGGAATAATTTTATTTTTCATCTCTATCGGAGCTAAAAATGATGCACTAATCCCAATTCTCACTGAAACAGCTAATCATACTTATCCTGATCCAGATGTAGACAAGATAACTAATCCGCTCACTCAAATCCTTATGCTAACCGCAATAGTTGTTGGAGTTGCAACACTGGGTGTTGGATTGGCATTAGCTCAAAAAGTTTTCCAACAACACAACTCGTTTGATGAGGATGAAATTCTCAATAACCAGACGAAATGACTGAGCACTTACCCATTTTAATAGTATTGGCACCTCTTCTAGGATCGGTATTTGCTTCGATAACAGGTTGGTACCAACCAAAATTGTCCTTTCCAATCGTATCGACTGGATTGGCTATATCATGCCTATCTTCAATCTTACTCGTATTTAAACTTACAAATAGTGAATATGATGTTATTCACTATCAACTCGGTGGATGGGGAACCCCTGAAGAGGGTAAGTATGGTATTGTCGGCATACAGATTAGTGTCGATTATCTTAACAGTCTAATTCTGACTGCTGTCTCAACTATCGCTTTACTAACCGCTGTTTTTTCTAAACGAAGTGTTGAACGAGAACTAACAGGCCAACAACGATACTTTTTTTCACTATTTTCCCTTTCAGTAACAGGCCTGCTAGGCATCACTATTACCGGGGACATCTTCAACTTATACGTGTTTATGGAAATCGCTGCACTATCAAGTTATGCGTTGATCGCGTACGGCAAAGGACGCTCATACATGGCATCTTTCAACTATCTCCTCATGGGCACGATGGGAGCCTGCTTATACCTTCTTGGAGTTGGTTTCGTATTCGTAAAAACAGGAACACTTAATATTGAAAACCTTTCACAAATCATTCCCCAGACACTGCAAAATTCTCAGGCAGTCTTTGTAGGATTCGTACTGATAATGGTTGGGGCCTGGACAAAAATGGCTTTTTTCCCAATGCACGGTTGGTTGCCAAACGCATATGTTTATGCCCCAACTGCTAGCGGAGCATTATTGGCTCCCTTAGCAACAAAAGTTTCCGTTTATGCAATGCTACGAATCATGGTCACAGTCTATTCTATCGACTACATCCTGAAATCCCCAAACATCCAGACTACAGCTCTACTTCTCTCAACCATCTCAATTTTGGTAGGTTCATTCTTTTCTCTAACACAAACAAATCTAAAAAAAATTGCCTGTTACTTTATAGTGTCTGAAATTGGCTACATGGTTGGCGGTGCTTGGCTTGCAAACGAACCAGGATTAAAAGGGGCTATATACCATATAGTCGCTGATGCCGCGATGACCTCAGCGATCTTCATGATCATAGGCTGCATTATCTACCGAATCGGACAATCAGAACTCAAAAAACTAGACGGTCTTTATTATAAGATGCCATTAACTTTCGCAGCTTTAGTAGTCACCATGGCCGCATTAATTGGGGTGCCTCCAACATGCGGTTTCTTTAGTAAATTCTATCTAATACAAGGCGCTGCCGAGGCAGGTACTTGGCACTTCATTGTAGCACTATTGATATCCAGCTTAGTCAAAGCAATCATACTTTTTCGTATTATTGAAATCGGATACAACAAGGTGCCAAACCCCGCAAAGGCAGGTAACAAGATAATCCCTCGAAAGGAGGCCCCTATCAGCATGCTCGCTCCTACATTGATTGTTACATCAAGCCTAATCTTACTTGGCCTGTTCTCTGACACATTGGTTTCGGATTTCATCGCTAAAGCTCTACCAGAAATCCCCTCCCCATAAGCCATGGAAGAAGCATCAAACATTCCACTTTGGGTCATACTTATCTCGTCGATAGCAGCAGTATTGATCTCAATATGTGGCAAGAATCCTAACTTACGTGAGACAATTATCTTTTTTGCAGCAAGCATAAAACTAGTGCTGCTTCTATCGCTATCTCCAGGGGTTTTAAATGGCAAACTATACTCATTTACTATCATAAATCTCCTGCCCAATGTTGGCCTTTCGTTCAAGGTGGATGCGGCAGGTCTTTTATTTGCCTTAGTCTCAGTGACATTGTGGATTCCGGTAACCATTTATTCGATCGGACTCCTGCGCCCCAATGGCGACCATTCCCAAACTCGGTTTTATGCCTGCTTCGCAATTGCAATTTCCTCTACTGTCGCTGTCGCCTTCTCAGCAAATCTACTAACATTGTTCATTTTTTATGAAGTACTTTCGTTATCCACCTACCCTCTGGTCACTCACAATCAGGACGAAGAAGCTATAAAGGGCGGGCGCAAGTATCTCACCTACTTGCTAACCACTTCAGTAGGATTGGCATTACCGGCTATGATCATCGTTTACCAGCAAACTGGCAGTCTAGATTTCGATAAAGGTGGAGTTTTCAACGATCAAACCAGCATCACCTTGTTAACAGTACTACTGGTAATGTTCCTTTACGGCTTCGCCAAGGCCGGGCTAATGCCACTTCACGCTTGGCTACCTGGAGCCATGGTAGCCCCCGCCCCAGTCAGCTCTTTGCTACATGCGGTCGCCGTGGTCAAAGTCGGTGTGTTTTCTATCATTAGAGTAATGACTGGTATATTCGGCGTTGATCGCTTAGCCAACACTCCATCACTAACAACTATAATATGTATCATCGCAGGCTTCACTCTCATCACTGCATCACTAATCGCATTGACTCAAGACAATCTAAAAGCACGCTTAGCCTACTCTACCATCGGACAACTCTCTTATATCATACTAGGTGTTGGACTGGCTTCTCATAGTGGCATTACCGGGGCCACCCTACATATCCCAATGCATGCCGTTGGCAAAATCACTCTTTTCCTTTGTGCTGGAGCAATATACGAAGCCTGTGGAGCCAAATATATCAGTCAAATGCACGGAATTGGACGTAAAATCCCACTAACTATGACTGCATTTTTCCTTGGATCACTTTGCGTAATTGGCCTACCTCCGACAGGAGGTTTCATCAGTAAATGGCACTTACTTAATGGAACTTTAGATTCCAGTCAGCAGTGGGCATTTGCTCTTTTCCTAATTAGCTCTCTACTGAACGCTGCATATTTTTTACCGATTGTTTATAAGGCGTTTTTTGCATCCCCGTCGGATGAAACAAAATATAATAAAGCCACTGAACCATCTAAGCTAATGGTAATCCCAATGCTAATTACAGCAACAGGTTGTGTATTAGTATTTTTCTTTTCAAATACCTTATACCAATTTGCGGAACAATTTTTGAAAGTGTACGCACAAAACAACTAACTACTCATGGCAACAAAGAAAAAAGCGACACGAAAAAATATACCCACTAAAAAGGTAAAACCCGAAAATAGGGCATCAAAAAATACATCTCCTACTATTGATAATCCTTATATAAGTCCTTCTTTCTGGAAAGCGATGTGGATTATTTGCTCTATTTCGGTACTACTCGAGTTATTCGTTCATCGACATAAACACTTCGAAGGACTTGAATCATCAATATTAGGAAACATGAGTAATTGGTTCGGATTCTATGGCATGTTCGGATTACTTGCATGTAGCAGCTGCATACTTTTGGCTAAAGGCCTTAGCGTGTTCCTGAAAGAAAAGGAGGATTATTACGATGACACTCCTTGATAATATTCCCCCAGCTTTTTTACTGATAATAGGGGCATTCATACTGCTCATTTTACCTTCTTCAGCTCGGAAAATTGGGGCTATAGCACTGGCAGGCTTCGGGTTTTACGCCATTTCACAACTAAGCGAAGGTAGCAGAGTCCTGCCTGAGTTCCTTGGATTTGACCTTACGCTGTTGCGTGTAGATTCCACCAGTAAAGCTTTTGGGTATATATTCACTTTAAGCGCTTTTGGAGCACTGGTTTTTTCATGGAACGAACAGAGCCGACTACAAAATACTGCAGCACTGGCATACGTCGGAAGTGCACTGGGAGTAGTATTCGCTGGAGACATGATTAGCTGGTATCTCTTCTGGGAAATGATGGCAATATCATCTACCTTTCTAGTGCTCGCTCGGAATACCAAGACATCTCGACTGGCAGCACAAAGATATATTCTTGTTCATTTGGCCGGCGGGCTAGTTCTTCTTACAGGCATCCTTCTTGCAATTCACGAATCTGGATCTATCGATTTTACAAAGGAAAATATTTACCAAAACGCTACAGCCAAAAATTTCATACTTATTGGCATCTTAATAAATGCGGCAGCTGTTCCATTCTCAAGTTGGCTGCCAGACGCCTACCCAGAATCTACTGTTTTCGGGGGCATTATCCTCAGCGCCTACACAACAAAGACAGCTGTTTACACACTTGTCCGTGGTTTTCCTGGTGAAGAAATTTTGATTCCAATTGGCTGTATTATGGCAGTTTACGGAATCATATATGCTCTACTTGAAAATGATATGCGACGAATCCTAGCCTACAGCATTATCAATCAGGTTGGCTTCATGGTTTGTGGGGTTGGGATTGGAACTAAGCTAGCAATTGCTGGGGTTGTCGCCCACGCGTTTTGCCATATTATATACAAAGCCCTCCTTTGGATGTCTGCTGGTGCCGTGCTATATCGAACTGGAAAAAGCAAATGTACTGAACTAGGAGGCCTCTATAAAACAATGCCGATTACTATGGTATTGGGAACTATAGGAGCTCTAGCTATTTCCGGAGTACCCTTTACAAGCGGTTTTATTAGCAAGACACTCATCACTGCTTCCGCAGAAAGCCAAAACTTAATTTGGGCCTGGTTAGCACTTGAAGTCGCTTCAGCCGGGGTATTCCTACACGCAGGCATCAAATTTCCATTTTTCGTTTTTTTTAATGTCGACCGTGGACTTAGACCTAAAGAGGCTCCACGGGCCATGGTGGCTGGAATGGGGCTAATGGCATTTTTTTGCATCTACCTAGGTGTAAACCCTAATCACCTATACAGTATTCTCCCAAACAATGAAATCTTGAGTGAAAAAAATTCATTTTATGAGATCTACGTTTATCACTTCGACCATGTAGTCACAATGTTCCAAATGCTGATTTTTTCAGGTTTAACGTTTTTTCTTTTTCTACCCATGCTTAGACGAACACCGACCATCTCGATTGATTTCGATTGGTTCTATCGTAAAGGGGCAAAATTGTTTTATTGGAGCATGGATAAAGCATTCAATAGCATTAATAAAGCAGCCGAACATATCATTATAAAAACATTCCTCCCTACACTGGTTCAATTTATCGTAGTCGCACCAGCAACAATCACTGTATTTCTGCTTCGCCCAATCTGGCAGGAATCCCTCGATGCAGATAAGAATAGCATTAAGAAACGAGAACAAGAATTGATAGCAAAATTTTCATCAGGAACATTTCCTGTCGCTTACTCTGCTGTTTTTGTCTTAATTTTCATAGGAATACTCATTTTTCTTGGCCGTTCCTCCAGTTAAAGATAATCCCTATCAACGCTGAATTTGGAATTTTGTTCCTTGAAATTTTTGATGGTCGGGTTGAGATTTCCACTCAAATTCAACTACTAATGAAAATTTCCCTTCCACATCATATCTCTCGCTTAGGCCTTGTAATCTGCTGTTCATTATTACTAGGTGCTTACCAGTCTCCAAAAGCTGAGGTTACAGGTCAATGGGACTTCACCGAAGGACTAACTGCCACTATCGGCCAAGATCTAGAATGGAATTTTGATCAAGGCGAAGCCAAGTTCGGCAAAGCTAGTGATTTTAAACTAAAACCTCTTGATGGGAAGGACCCCATGGTAATGAGTTTTCCAAATAGTGATCTCGAGTCTGAGTTTACAGGCCTCGACGTGTATCATGGAGGCGAACCTAATGGCGGCTCAGACTGGCTGTTGAATCAATATACCATCATTTTAGACCTTTATTACTCTGTTAGATCCTACAACAAGGTAAGAGCATTAGTGACTCTCAACGATTTTGAGGGAGCTCAATTTCTAATTGGAACCAGTAATGGAATTGGCAGCAATTCATTTTCTGGAAAACTGAGACCTAATCGATGGTACAGAGTCGCCTTAACCATTGATCATCTATCAGGAGAGGCTAAATATTACATAGACGGCGAGCATGTTGGAACAGAACAAATCGGAAAAGCGCAAGACGACGACGGCAAATATGCAATGGAAGATGTATTTTATCTTTTTAAAAACACTTCTGAAACATACGGAGGATTTATAAGTAGTCTTCAATACAGGGATGAAGCAGTACCAGGATCAATTATTAAAGAGCTAGGTACAGCGAATGCTGATGGCATCCCATCGGAACCACCAGCCAAACCATATCTAGTTTCCACCCTGCCCAAACCAACGCCTTTTCGACGGCCAATTCCAACAGATATTCTTCCGAGCACATTGATCCAATGCAGCCTTAAAGATGGCCAAGCAAAACTCAAAGACAACACCCTTAAACTCTGGCTGAATAATAACCCACTTAAATCCACGACTAAGAGAACAGGAGACCTTGTTACAATATCCGCACAACCTGAATCATTACTTGAACCATTAAGCAACAACGAGGTGCTAGTAAAGTTTGATGATAGCGAGGGAGAAGAACACACTAAAAGGTGGCGTTTTACCGTAACCGATTTCCAAAAACTACCAGCCTCTATAGCGCTTCCAATTAACGCAGGAAACAATCCCGGCTTCCTTGCACGCTCAAGCCAATCTCCAACAGAAGCATCAATTCAACACGATTTCAAAAGAGCTATCTACCAGCTTGAAGGACTACTTAAAGATAGTGAAGGGAATAACGTCAACAACATCGCAATTCCAAGTGAAAATGAGAATGGATTTGATGTCTATGAAGTTATCGACTTTCAAAAAGAGGGATCAATATTTGGCCATTTTGATTTCGACGACTTCTTTCCCGGAATCCCTGGAGAAGAAGAACAAGATACGAATTTTAGCACTGAGATTTTAACTTACCTTGCACTTAAGCCAGGCACTCATCGCCTAGGAATAACTGCACACGTAGGAAAACCAGACCAAAACGACGAAGACCGATTCAAAGTATTCGCCGCCGCAAGTCCTCGAGATAGATTTGCACAGGAGATAGGCGAATTCGAACTAACATTACTTGGCTATCGAGAGGGAGCCAACGACTGTTCATTTGATTTCACAGTTGAAAAGGAAGGTCTTTACCCGTTTCGCATTGTATACTGGAACAAGTCCAATAATGCCGCTTTGGAGTTTTACTCAATCGATATAAATACAGAGGAAAAAATTCTCATCAACGATCTCGAAAACGAAAATTCAATCAAAGCATTTACTACAGTAGAAGACACTCGACTACCCTATGTCGCCATTGCAGGCCCAGCCCCCTATTCTTCAGGCAACAGTAAGGAAACCCAAATCTCTATTATCTTAGCAGATGATGAAACCGAAGTAGATCCTAGTTCGGTCAAACTTTATGTTAATCGCCGACGAACCAAGCCCAGCGTATCAAAAATTGACAAACACACATTCATCAACTTTCAGCCTGAGCATAAAAGCCTCAGCGAACTAGACTACGATGTAAAAATAACATTTAAAGACTCTAAAGGTAATTCAATCAAAAGAGAATGGAGCTTTAGCGTCGATGCCCGCGACAAAATACAAATTACTGGTTATTGGAATTTCAACAACGAATTAAATGCTACTATTGGCAATCCTTTGAAATATCTAGACGGCGAAAAGGGAGCTACCGCATCAGCTACCGAGTTCGGCTCAAGTACAGATTTCGGAATACCTGATATAAACGGTAAAAGCACTTCAGTGATGAAAGTTAACCATATTGGTTCAAACGCAAATTTTGGTTATCTAATGGAGCATGGCATTTCCCCAAATGGAGGCGGTAAAAAAGTAAACCAATACTCAATCGTGTTTGACGTGCTGCTCACTGGTGGAGGAAACGGTTGGGCTTCTTTACTAAACATGGATAGCCTTGGAGATGGAGATGTATTTTGGAGAAGAAACGATGGAGGCTTAGGCCAAGGAGGAAACGGATACGAACCAGATGATCCTGAAATCAAGGTCAATAAGGGACAATGGCATCGTATTGTACTAGCTGTTGATCTTGCACAAGGACTCTATGAAAAATATGTGGACGGAAAATATCACTCAAGCCAGGCAAATTCAGGACTGGACGGTCGTCAATCAATGAACTCTTCCTCTTGGCTTTTCAATGATAATGATGGAGAAAACGGTGAGATTTATGTATCAGCGATCCAAATTCTCAATGGAAAAGTCAGTGAAGATGAAGCCAAAGCACTTGGAACTCCATCAGCTATTGGAATTCCAATGCCCACACCCGTCCGAGGTCTGTGGAGCTTTAATGAAGCAGACTTGTCAGCAATTCTTGGTCAATCACTGACATTTCTCGACGGGCCTAAAGGCGCAACCTCTGGCGCAACTGACTTCGGAACAACAGAGTCATTTGGAATCGAGGGAGTGGATGGGCAAACACTAAATATAATGAAGGTGGGCCATATTGGATCCAATCCAAATTTTGGCTATATCGCATATCACAACATAGAACCTAATGGCGGAGGCAAACGTGTTAATCAATACAGCATTGCCTACGATATTTATTTTTCAGGTAAAGGTAATGGGTGGGCATCAGTTGCAAACCTCGATAACAAGGGTGACGGAGATGTGTTTTGGAGAAGAAACGATGGAGGCTTAGGCCAAGGAGGAGGAGGATATGAACCAGAAGACCCTGAAGTGAAACTTACCCCAGAAAAATGGCATAGAATTATTCTCTCATTCGATCTTTTATCTGGCTCCTATACTAAATATTTGAATGGAAAATACCACTCCAAACAGTCAAATGGAGGTCTAGATGGACGCCAGTCAATGACTGATAGTGTTTGGTTGTTTAATGATAATGATGGCGAAAATGGAGAATTATTCGTTCACTCTATTGCTGTTTATAATCGTGAAATTACAGCTGAAGAAGCTGGCCGACTCGGTGGAGTTCAAACAACTGGCCTACCTCTCTTCATCCCAGAACCAATTAATGACATCACTGAACCAACGATCAGCCTGGAAAGAAATAAAAACGAAATTACTATTAGGTTTGAAGGATTGTTACAATCATCACCTAATGTCAATGGCCCATGGAAAGACTTGAACCAAGAAAGCCCAGCAGTAATACCAACTGATGAAACTAGACAGTTCTTCCGTTCAAGAAACTAAAGATTAAATCGATCAAGTAATCGTTCCAAATCAGTTTCCACAAAAAATAATTCAGAATGCTTAGGGCGCAGGAAGCCTGTTGATAACATGGCATCAAAAAACTCTTCGATACCATTGTAAAACCCATTAACATTGAATAATGCAATTGGCTTGCAATGATAATCAAGCTGACGCCATGTAACCGTCTCAAAAAATTCCTCCATTGTCCCGATACCCCCAGGCAATGCTATAAACGCGTCACTTAACTCATGCATTTTTGCTTTTCGATCATGCATAGTTTCAACTACATACAATTCTGTTAGCCCTTGATGAGCCAACTCGCGCCCGACTAGCTTATCAGGTATAACTCCAAACACATCTCCTCCCTCCTCTAAGACAGAATCAGCTAGTTCTCCCATCAAGCCGACATTTCCCGCCCCGTAAACTAAATTAAAACCTCGGGCAACCATCATTTTACCCAAACCTCGGGCAGCCTCTGCATGTATGGGATCTTTTCCTTTCGAAGAACCACAAAAGACGCAAACATTACGAATATTTGGCATCAGATAAACTTTTTTACTTTCTAGGATTTAATCCATTGCGTTTCGCCCATGCATACCAATCTGAAGCTAGGCGCCGGACTAATCCTGGATGATTTCCAGCCAAATTAGTCGTCTCGGTTCTGTCTGCGACAAGATCAAACAAGGACCATTGCTTATCGTATTTATCCCAAACCAACTTCCACTTTCCTTCGCGTAATGCACGGTTACCGGACCATTCCCAAGCTAATTGATCATGACCTTTGCGGCTTTCACCCTGCAAAACATTCACAAGACTCTTACCTTCGACTGGAATAATTTTTTTTCCATTAAACTTTTTTGGATATTTACCAGCTCCCAACTCAAGAAATGTCGGCATAAAATCTATAATATGACCAACCTCCTTGGTAATTCCACCACTTGGAACTCGACCTGGCCACCAAGCAATACATGGAGTGGCAATACCCCCTTCATGCGCCCAGCTCTTATAACGGCGGAACGGGGAATTTTGAGCCCACCCCCAAGAAGGCCCAACAGTCGCATAAAACTCCTTCGGCCCGGGAATAATATCCGGAGAGCGCCCCCCTGGCTCCTCTGCGCACCCTCCATTATCAGAAAGAAAAAGTACAAGAGTATTATCCGCACCTTTATTATTTTTGATTACATTCATAAGCCGACCAATATTTTGATCCATACTATCAATCATCGCAGCATAAACAGCCATACGTAAATCCTCATGCTCTTGATTAGCCGAATCCCAATCATATGACCTAGAGTCTTTGCCCGAAAGCTTCCAACCGGAATCAATTAGCCCCATTTTTTTAAGACGACTATATCTCTGATTACGCATCTCTTCCCATCCCATTTTATATTTCCCAATATATTTTTTGATATCCTTAGGCTTTGCATGCAGCGGGTAATGAGGAGCCGTATAGCAGATATGCAAAAAGTATGGTTTATTATTTTTGGTAAATTTCTGAACACACTCAATGGCATGGTCAGTAAAAGCATCAGTCGTATAGTAGTCATCGGGGAATTTAGTTATATCCTGATTATTGTAACCAAATTTACGAATTCTACCTCCTTTATACTTTGGATCTCTTTGTTTTGGATTAAAAAAATTACAACACCCATCGAGTAATCCATAATACTCATCGAATCCACGTCTGTACGGATGTGTTTTTTCTCCGGATCCTAGATGCCATTTACCACTCAAAGCCGTTTGATAATCAGCTAATTTCATAGCCTCACCTAGAGTCACCATATTCTCACGCAACAAACCTCCTTTACCCCTACGCGGGTAAAGTCCCGTCAAGATAGATGCCCTTGTCGTAGTACATTTTGCGTTATTATAAAACTGCGTAAACCTCAATCCTTCTGCTGCCAATCGATCAAGATTAGGAGTATTTACTTCACCACCATAACAACCAATATCGCTCCACCCCATATCATCACACATGATCAAAACAATATTGGGACGTTCGGCAGTTTTACCTGCCTCTACAGTTACTGTCAGCGCACTAACACAGCTCAATATAGCAAATAGAAGTAGTACTATTGGTCGCATCTGAAAGAGGCTAAGGTTCTTATCGAATCACTACCAGCCCTTTCATCAGATTGCCAATTACTATAGCTATGCGTATGATTGACCCCGATGCAAACCCTGAAACATATTGGATTCACCTTAAAGATCATCCCGCTAGTTTTAATCGTCTTGATCGTAAATTCAATACAAGCTCAGACCGCTTCTCCTCGTAAAATTGGCTCCCCTTGGCCTGAATGGAAACTATTGGACTTTCAACCTAAAAGCCCAAAACACAATCAAACATACGGATTAGATCAATTTCGAGGACGGGTCACCATGGTGGCGCTACTCGCTACCTGGTGCCCATTTTGTCAACGTCAGATTGAAAAAATGGAGCAACTCCAAAAAGATCTTTCGAATGATAGATTTGAAGTCAATTTTGTCGTTATCAATATTCAGTCTGGCAAAGAATCTCAGAACGAATTTATCTCAAGATGTAGTTTTCCTTTATTTCAAGACACGGAGGAAATTGATGCATTCTCTAAACATCAAGGAGGAAAGGATGATTTCTATATATACAACGAACGCGGAGAGCTTACAGACTATTTCCCATTTCTTGGTGAAAGAAATTCTGATCTTACAGATCCGAAAGGATATGAAAACGTCAAGCAAGCCCTCTTAAAATCACCATACAAAACAAAAATTTCCGTAGACACAGTCATTAAGATAACCATAGATGGCGTTCAAGGCCGAACTTATCGGATTCAATACAGCGAAGACTTGGGACAGGTTAAGAATTGGAAGAGTCTTAAGATAATAACACTCGATGCCGATCAAGCTGAAATCATTGACACAACTGGAACTCAATCTCGCAAACAAAGATTTTATCGGACAGTGGAAATTCCCTGAATATAATCATGTCGAATCAAAAAAAATATATTCTAGCGTTAGATCAAGGAACAACCAGCTCACGGGCTATAGTATTTAATTCAAATAGCCAAGTAGTTGCTATTAGCCAAAAAGAATTCCCACAAATATTCCCTAAATCAGGATGGGTAGAACATGATCCTGAAATCATTTGGAAAACTCAACTTTCCACAGCCAAACAAGCCCTTCGAAAAGAAAAAATATCAGCACAAAAAATCTCTGGAATTGGAATTACTAATCAAAGAGAAACAACTGTGGTCTGGGACCGAACCACAGGGAAACCTATTGCAAACGCTATAGTTTGGCAGGATCGTCGAACATCAGACTATTGCGAATCACTCAAAAAAGACAATACTCATCGACTGATTCGCCGTTTAACCGGACTCGAATTGGACGCATATTTCAGCGCTACAAAAATTCGTTGGCTATTGAAAAACATCAAAGGAGCAAAAGCAAAAGCAAAAGCTGGCCATCTCGCATTTGGAACAATTGATACATGGCTAATATGGAAGCTGACTGGCGGACAAACCCATATAACCGATGTTTCAAATGCATCTCGAACCATGCTTTTCAATATTGAAACAGGAGACTGGGATGATCGTTTACTCGAACTATTCCAAATCCCCCGCTCAATGATGCCAGCAATTGTTTCCTCAAGTGAAATATATGACGAAACATCAGCCTTGGGGGATTCAATTCCAATTGCCGGCATTGCTGGAGATCAGCAAGCCGCACTATTCGGACAATGCTGCCATCGAAAAGGAATGGTAAAATGCACCTACGGCACAGGATGCTTCCTCCTTATGCACACCGGCAACAAGCCCATGCCATCCAAAAACCGTCTCCTAACAACAGTAGCATGGAAAATTGGTGGTAAAATGGAATATGCACTTGAAGGCAGCGTGTTCACAGCTGGAGCAGCCGTACAGTGGCTTCGTGATCAATTAGGGATCATCAAATCAGCAGCTGAAATTGAATCCCTGGCTAACCAAGTTAAGGACAATGGAGGAGTTCATTTCGTGCCAGCATTTACAGGTCTTGGAGCTCCCTACTGGAATCCATATGCACGAGGAATAATAAGCGGGCTTAGCCGAGGGACCAGCAATAGCCACATTGCAAGAGCGGCTCTAGAAGGAATTGCCTTTCAGGTCCACGATGTAATCCACTCTATGTCATCAGATGCAAATACTCCACTTCGCGAACTACGAGTGGATGGAGGAGCAAGTCAGAATAATCTATTGATGCAAATGCAAAGCAACTTACTTCAAGCACAAGTTATTCGACCAACCATAACTGAAACCACCGCCCTCGGCGCAGCATACCTTGCTGGTTTAGCTGTAAATGTTTGGAAGGATAAATCTAGCATCAAGAAAAATTGGAAAGCATCAAAGATATTCAAACCAAAAATGAATAAATCAACCAGAACAGCACTATTAAACGGGTGGAAAGAATCCGTTAAAAACCTGAAATAATAAATCGAAAAATATTACACTATTGGTATTTGTTTCTTATAGCCATACGTAACACACACCATATATCATCATTTTGACATGCAATTTCCTGTAACTTTAAATTTTAAAAAGATCGCACTTGCAAAACAGGCAACTTTAACTGACTCAAATTCAAATCCAATCGCTTATGCCAGACAAAAAATTCTGAAGCTTAAGGAGGAACTTGAAATATTTGAGGATAAAACAAAGGCTAAAAAAATATGTAGTATTAAAGCAAACAAAGTTTTGGATTTTAGCGCGGCATATATTTTCACCGACTTAAACGAGGAATCTTTTGGATCAATTAAAAGGGAAGGACTTCGATCCATTTGGAAGGCAACTTACTTACTTAATAACTCAGATGACAATCACTACGCAACCATTCGCGAGGAAAACCCATTTGCCAAAGTTATGGATACAATACTAGGACCAATTGTTCTCATAGGATACATATGTAACTACATATTTAATCCTTCCTACATCATAACCACAAAGGAGGGAAAAGAACTGTTCCGAATAACAAAAGTGCCCAGTTTTTGGGGAAACCTATTCAAAATAGACAAGCTCACCGAGGTTGATGATAGCGAGGAAATACGCTGCTTAATGGCTTTGCTTATGATGATATTCCTCGAAAAATCACGGGGTTAAATGTTAACAGCATATCAATGAACTCAAAATCCTTTTGGTGTCAGCCAACTTTTTTTATATTAATATTACCAATCCTATCCATTTGGCAAAACAATGTCATTGGTGATCATCATGCGAATAAACCTAATATCGTTTTTATTCTTGCAGATGATTTGGGTTACGGAGATGTAGCTTGTTACAATTCTGATTCGAAAATCCCAACACCAAACATCGATCTTT
>JAYZHR010000198.1:0-35016 GCA_036166355.1 Verrucomicrobiota bacterium
GGTTGCCAAGTACGATGATGAGGAAAAAGAAATGCTAAAGCTAGTAGCCTGGGCACTTTCTGCTGAGGCTAAACTTCCTTTACAATCTGAAATTGATGCAGCTGATGCGGAGCAAATACAACAAGGGGTCGATCATCTTATTGACGATATTTCTTGTATTAATTGTCACGCTTTTCAAGAACCGGATCCTGATGTTGATGGCCCGGATCTTACTGGTTATGGATCGCGTCAATGGATTATCGATTTTGTGAAAAATCCAGAGCATGAAAAGTTTTATCCTGAGACCAATGATAGAATGCCATCCTTTGGTAAAAAGAATATTCTTACGGAAAAAGATATTGGTCTTATAGCTGACTGGATTCGTGATGACTATTATAAGGCGCCAAGTCCTTCTATTCTTAAATGAAATAATTTGCCAAGGAATCGGTTGTGGACATATTGAAAGCAACGCGACACTTGAAAACTGTTGATAAGGACTTTGCTAAGTTTATTAGAATAATAGGGCCTTGTACATTAAAGGCGGATAAGAGTCGCACGATTTATGCCTCATTAATAAGATCAGTAGTTTACCAACAATTAACTGGTAAAGTTGCTGGCATAATTTTCAGACGATTGTTGGACTTATTTCCAACTAAAGGTTTTCCTACCCCTGAGGGTATACTGTCAATAGATCTTACGACACTTCGGAGTGTCGGGTTATCCAAACAAAAAGCTCATTATATTCGGAATATTGCTCAGGCTAAGATTGATGGGATTGTGCCTGATTCTCGTAAGGCGAATCGTATGACTGATCAGCAATTAGTGGAACAATTAACTTCAATCAAAGGGGTTGGTCGATGGACTGTTGAGATGCTTCTGATCTTTCGGTTGGGTCGACCTGATGTATTGCCTGCTACGGACTTCGGTGTGCAAAAGGGGTTTGCTGTTATTAAGTGCTTGGATGAGCATCCAAAACCAAACCAGCTTATAGCTGCCAGTAAGTGTTGGTCGCCATATCGGACGGTGGCAGCATGGTATCTATGGCGAACTGCCGATGCATTTTAATATAACATTTTAGTTTCGTTTTCTTGAAGTATTTTATGAGTTAGTTAAGAGGTAATTATGTTTAGTTTTTTTGAGTATTTTTTTGGGTTTGCCTGATTGCGGGAATTAGAAGGATTGCAGATAAGATGATCATTCCAGAGCTGATAAAGCTCAGTTTTCCGATGGTTAGGCCAGATGCAAGTACTCCAAATCCGATAATAGGCGCTAAAACCCCTCGGACTCCTGTGAAAAAAGTATGGACTGACATGTAGTCGGCAACACGATTAGCAGGCGCGATTTTGGTTACCCACATGCCCCAAGCGATGTCACCTCCTGCGTGAGCTATCCCAAAGAATACTTGGCCTATAATCATTCCAGTTAGGCTTTGGCTACTAAAAAATATTAATATGCCAATGGCGAAAAAAAGATTTAGTACTGAGCGTAGTAAAAAGAAATTAATACGGTCAAATAGCCACCCCCAAAGAGGGTTGAGAAGTAGACGGAATACGTTTGGAATGACAAGTGTTAGAATAGAAATAATAAGGGCACTTTTCTCTAATCCGTAAATTGGGTTGGTGAGATATTCAATACGAATGGGAATCATCATCAGGTTGCCAAATCCCATCATCATCCAGCATATGAGTGCATGCTGGAAAAGTTTGTCAGTTTTGGCGTAGCGGAGAGTGCGAAATGGATGGCTGCCTATATCATTATCAAGTGGCCCAGATGGGAAGCGTTTTAGGAAATACCAGGATCCCAAAAATGCTGTGCCAAATACCAAAATTAACCATAGGTAGTGTCCTAGTCCGTCTTGTTCGTCCGCTCCTGTTTTTGTCAGAATATATCCAGCAGCAAAACTAAATAATCCGGCGCTTGCTACTCGAAACCATACAGTACGCGAGAAATAATAGCCCCGTTTATTTTCAGGATAATTATCTCGAAATATTTGGGTTAGCAGGGGGATAATACCAGTAGAACAAGACATTGCTACTATGCTTCCGAAAAGGAAAAGTGGTAATGAATCGATAGTTGAAATAAGGAAAAAGAAAAATGCCCCAAGAATTGACATTCTACTGGCAGCAATTGCAGTTGGTATTTTGAGAGTTTGTACAAGGGTAACGACTACTGGCGTAAGTAGTAGACCCATGCTGGCGGAAATTGAAACCAGTGCCTTAGCAATTGCTCCCGTGTCCTCGAATCCCTTAACCACGATTAGAAGAAGAAATGTGGTGCCAGCGGTTTCGAGGATGCCATTACAGATAGCTCGGCGTTGTTCAAGTCTGAAGGTGACTTTAGTCCGTTCGGCAAGATTCATCCGGGAACGGCATTATTCAGGAAAACTTATAATTGGCGATTCATAAAACCGTGCCTCGCTCTATCGAGGTAAACCGGTTACAACCACTGGCGTGTCGGGAGTAATAGCTATCGTTGGTCGGCCTAATGTAGGGAAATCGGCTCTGTTTAATAGGATTGCTCGCAGGCGGGTAGCAATCGTGCATGACCGTCCTGGTGTTACTCGTGATCGTCTTAGTGCGGAAGTCGAGTGGCAGGGGCGGCCTTTTATGTTGGTTGATACCGGTGGAATAGGTCTGCTTAAGGGCGAGCAGGGAGGTGATGATTTTGCTCAAGAGATTGTGACGCAGGTCCAGGTGGCATTAGATGATGTAGATATCATATTGTTCGTTGTAAGTGTTCAGGAGGGTGTTTTGCCAATGGATCTTGAGGTTTCTAGTATGTTACGTGCTGCTGATAAGCCGGTTTTACTTATAATTAACAAAGTTGATACCGCTGCTCATGATTGTGGGGTCGATGAGTTTTCTGAATTGGGTTTTGAGTATATGTTTCCAGTTAGTGCACTGCATGATCGTGGCTTAGATATGCCGCTAGCTCATGCGGTTAAATTATTGCCTGAAATTATAGTTCAAGCGGAGGAATCTGAAAATCAAGGTGAGTATGGATTCACTAAAGAGTCGCCAATGAACATTGCAATTGTTGGTCGCCCTAATGTGGGGAAGTCATCGATTATAAATGCACTTACTCAATCTCAACGTGTGATAGTAAGTGAGATATCAGGAACAACGCGAGATGCGATTGATGTTCCATTTGAAGTTGAGACAGATGGGGTTCGGCAGCACTATAATTTGATCGACACTGCAGGGATTAGGAAGCGTCGCAGAATCAAAGACTCAGTGGAATTCTTCAGTGTCAATCGTTCAGATAAGGCGATAGAGAGATGTGACCTTGCAGTAATTGTTCTTGATGCAGAAGAGGGCGTTACTGAGCAGGACAAAAAGATTTGTGATAAAATTACTGATACAGGTTGTGCTTGTATTATAGTTGTAAACAAATGGGATCTTTATCAGGTAGCGGCTGAAAAAGCACGCAAGGCTGAAGCAAAAAAAACAAAGGAGCAAGGAGGCAGAAAGTTTAGTCGAAAAAAACAGCAAGAAATGATGTTTGAGGAATTTGGGCGTTGGGTGCAGGCCAATTTGTTTTTTCTCGACTATGCTCCCGTTATTTTTACTTCAGCCTTGGATGGTTTTCAGCTTGATCGAATGCTTGAGGCAATTCGTTATGTATCTGGCCAGTTAAATCAAACCTTACCCACGAGTTTGCTTAATCGAGCACTGCAAGAGGCCATAGAGCGTAGTCCTGCACCTAGCTCAAAAGGTCACCGATTCAAGCTGTACTACGCAACTCAGGTTGGGACTAAGCCTCCAACGTTCTTGCTATTTGTAAATCGAAAGGAGCTTTTGAGTGATAACTATACCCGTTATCTCATCGGCATAATACGTAAATCATTTGGGTTTGAGGGGTGTAATATCCGTATTGTTGCAAAGCCACGACCTAAAAGTATTGAGTCTATTCGTCGCACATCTCCAAAAAAGAAAACCGGTAAGAAGGCTTCTCGCCGTGAGCAGTTTCGGTTAAAGGATGATCAAAGAAAGAAAAAGACGGCCAAGCGAAAAGTTGATAGGCCTAAGAATCGAAGGTCGTAAAAAAGCATTCATAATAAATAGTGCAATGCTGATTTACTAGTAACTTGCTTGATTACAGAATCTAAATCTTGCCATTTCATTGGTAAGAAGGAAGCATTACTTAATTGATTTCGAGTTTATGGAGACCTTGATTTCCCCTGATTTAATGAAGAGTTTGGAACAGTTGCAGCTTCTTGCACGTCGCCGTTCTAAGAGCACTACTAAGGGGGAGCGTCGTAGTGGGGCTCGCGGGCATTCAGTGGAATTTGCGGATTATCGTAATTATGTGCCAGGAGATGATTTAAGAAGGATTGATTGGAATTTATTTGGGCGTCTTGGACATCTTTTTCTAAAACTTTATGAAGAGGAGCGTGAGCTGCCGGTAACAATTTATCTTGATGTGAGTGAATCTATGTCGTTTGGAAGCGTGACAAAATTTGATTTTGCTCGTCAATTAGCTGCTGCGGTGGGGTATGTCGCTTTGTGTGGTTTTGACCGTGTTACAGTGGAGCCGTTTCCTTTGGTTGATAGTCAAAAAAGTTTAGCTAGTGAACTGCGTGCAATGCGTGGTCGTCATTCATCGATTCGTTTCTTTGATAATTTAAATCAACTAAAAGTCGGGGGGGTAGCAGATCTTAATAAAGTCTTAAGGTTGGGGTCGATAAAGCATCGTGCACAGGGAGTAGTGGTTATTTTAAGCGATTTTTTGAATCAAGCAGGTTATGAGACTGGCCTTAAATCATTTGCTAATCGTGGTTCGGAGGTGCACATCGTACAAATTCTTGCTGAGGAAGAGTTGGAGCCTTCAACTTATGGTGATTTAAAACTAATCGATTCTGAAACTGGGGCCGAACAAGAGGTTACTTTTGGCAAATATAGATTAAAGAATTATCAGAAAACGGTTCAAAATTACTGTCGTCGTCTACAGGATTTTTGTCAGTCTAGAGGCATGCACTATCAGTTGGCGCAGTCCAACATGCCTATAGATGATTTATTGCTGAAATCAATGCGGACTGGAGGTATGTGGAGGTGAATTTTCTTTCTCCAGAAGCATTTGCATTTGCATTGACGTTGCCAATTGTTGTTATTTTTTATCTCCTCAAGCGTCGTCGGGTGGCGCGATTGGTTTCGAGTACCATTATTTGGCAGCGTTTTTTAAATGAAACACAGGCTAATTCTCCATTCCAAAAATTACGGCGTAATTGGTTGTTGATTATTCAACTTTTTCTTTTGGCTTTAGTTGTGTTTGCGTTAATTCGTCCTTACTTTTCTGGAAAGTCTGATAGTGGTCGCTTTGTTGTAGTTATTCTAGATGTTTCTGCCTCAATGCAGGCAACTGATGTTTCATTAAACCGGTTTTATCAGGCTAAGAATGAGGTTAGTAAAATGATAGATGGAATGCATGATAGTGATGAGATGGTGCTTATACTATCAGGAGGGGTTACTGAAGTTCGACAATCACCGACTAGTGTTAAGTCGGTTCTACGTAAAGCGCTTGATCAAGCAAGAGTCACTGATTCGCCGACACGGTTACTAGATGCAATTAAGCTTGCTCAAAACCTAAGTCGTAATCGACCTAAAGTTGAAGTGCATTTATTCAGTGATGGTATTTCTTCAGATTTAAATGAATTCGAATTACAGGATTTAAATCTGGTATACCATCGCTTAGGTGAAGATGGAGATAATCTTGGTATTGTGTCGCTAGAGGTTCGTCCACATCCAGAGCAGTCGGGTCATCAATCGATCTTTGCAACAATAGGTAATTTTTCGACAAACACGATATCGAGTGATGTAGCTTTGTTCTTTAATGATCAGATGGTAGGGAATCGTCGCGTAACTGTTACTCCAACCAATACGGCTTCATTGGTCTTCACTTCGAATCAGAGTCTCAATGGGGTATTTAAAATGCGACTAGAAGAGGATGATGCTTTTCATGTGGACAATGTTGGTTTCGCTATGGGGCTTGCACGGAGTAATATGGAGGTATTATTGGTTACTGAAGGCAATGTATTTCTCGAAAAAGCGATTCGGAGTATTCCTGAAGTCAATTTGACTGTGAAATCTAACCTGACGAATCTCGATCAAAAGGTTGATATAGTAGTTCTAGATGATGTTAATCCTAGTGTTTGGCCTAATGCTAATTTGATGGCAATTAATACTCAGTCGACTAATTGGTTTCGGCCAAGCGGCATCATAGAGGCACCCCCAATTGTTGATTGGAAGAGTACGCACAATATATTGAGGTATGTAAATTTTGATAATGTACAAGTTGCTCGATCTCTTAATATTAAATTGCCGACATGGATGATTCCTGTAGTGGAGGCAGCATCTGTCCCGCTAGTGGCTGTTGGTGAAAATGAAGGGAACCGTTGTATCTGGATGGGTTTTAATCCGCTTGATAGTACTTGGCCACTTCGTGTGTCATTTCCCATTTTTGTTTCTAATGCTATAGATTGGCTAAACCCAAATGTTGTTACCAATCTACGTGTTGGTGAATCCTTGAGTGTTCGTATGGCAGAGAAAAAGGCAGTAGTTTCGGTTACCTTGCCTGATGGTAAAACAGTAGAAACAGCTACTACTGAAAATGGTGAATTGATTTTCTCAAATACATTTCAACAGGGAGTCTATCGTGCGAAGTTTGAAGACAATGAAATTTTGTTTTGTGTTAATTTGTTTGATGCAACTGAGAGTGCTATCCAAGCCCGAAAGATATTGAAAATGGGCGAATATGGTCGAGTGGAAGCTACAGTGCAGCTTGATGCAAATAAGGAGTTATGGCGTTGGTTTGCTATATTTTGCTTATTTCTTCTTATGTTTGAATGGTGGTTCTACCATCGACGTACAGCATGATTGTTATGAAAAATTTCTTTTATATTGGGCTGTTCGTAATGTTGCTTGCTGGATGTGGTTCTAGTGATGAATTGCTCACGATATATACCTCTCAGGATCAGGTTTATGCAGAGCCAATACTTCGGGAATTTGAGAAACAATCAGGCGTCAAGGTAAGGGCGGTTTATGATAGTGAAGCTGTTAAGACAGTTGGTTTGGTTAATCGATTAATTGCAGAAAAGAATAATCCGCAATGTGACTTATTTTGGAATAATGAGGAATTGCGGACGCACCAATTGATCACTCGTGGTGTGCTGGATATGGGGTTAGGGGTAGAAACATTTGGTGAACGAACACGTCAGTGGGTTTGGAATACAAATCATCTTTCACATGCAGATATCCCCGATAATTTGTCCACGTTAACCAATGTGCAGTGGCGTGGAAAAGTAGTGATAGCCTTACCGCTTTTTGGATCAACCTCTACGCATTTTCAAATACTACGACAGCAGTGGGGTGAAAGGCTCTGGCACCAATGGTGCAAAGCATTAATTGCAAACGATATAATGACCGTAGATGGTAACTCTATTGTGGTGCAGTTAGTCGGCAGAGGTGAGGCGATACTTGGTTTGACTGATTCAGATGATGTTCGTTCGGGGCTAAAAAACCAATTACCTATAGAAGGAAAAAAAATTGTTAATGACGGGTTTGTTATTCGAAATTCAATTGGATATGTTACCGGGTCACCCAATTCAAATTTGGCAAGGCGTTTATCAAATTACCTTCAATCACAGTCTGTAAGGCGTGCATTAATTAATGCAGGAGCACTGGATCCATTTTCTACTGTAGCTGCACAAGATATTGATTGGCCTAGTGTAGTTGTGGAAAACGAAATAACTGTTAATGATCTTAAATCCATTTTTCTTGATTAAATGAGTTGGGGATTACTGATCGACAGTTTTGCTTTAGCATTATTGGTAGCGATATTTTCGGTGGTGGTTGGTTGGTGCGTTGCCCTATTTCTTGTTGGTTTAAGTGGCTGGAAGCGAGTTGTATTTCTTTTGGGTGTAGTTATTTCCTTTTCAATGCCTCCATTTTTGATAGTGAACACTTGGTTGGGTTTGTTTGGTAAGGTTGGTTTGTTAAAACCTTGGTTTCCTTTTGATATTTATTCCTTCTATGGAGCAATTTGGGTATTGATGATGATTCTATGGCCAATACCTTGTCTTATGTCATTTGGCGCATTAAAGAGGTTAACTCCTGAGCTTTTGGATACGGAACCAGGACTTAGTGGATACGGTTTGGTGAAGTATATTTTATTTCCACTTTCTAATTCAGCGTTATTACAGTCAGGTGTAATTGTTTTCGTCTTGGCGTTTAATAATATTGCAGTGCCCGCAATTTTGCAGGTTAAGGTTTTTCCTGCTCAATTTTGGGTGCAGTTTAGTTCTACTTATAATTTTCAAATGGCCTGGCAATATGGTTGGGTTTTGGTATCGGTCCCCGTATTTGTTTTATTGGTTTTGAGGGGGCGTGAAGTTGTTTGGCCCTGGGAAAGTCAAGGGTTGGATCCAGATTTATTCTCGGAACGGCTTAATCAATCAATTCGCTGGTTCTCTTCTGCTTTTTCTTGGTCCATTATTGCTATTTCACTTTTTTTACCTCTAGGTCACCTTTTGTTAGATGCTCGAACATGGATGGGGTTTCCGGATGCTGTCCAAGCAGGGTCACGTTCGATTTTCAATTCGTTTTTGTTTGCCATATTGGCTGCAACGTTTGTGTCTATTTTAGGCGCTTTAACAAGCCGTTATAAAATGTTTCGGTTGTCATGGTTATTCTTTTTTTTACCTGGTGTGTTACTTGGAATAGTTTGGATTTTTATATTTAATCGACCTCTATTTGATTGGTTTTATGGCGGTATTTTTATGGTTGTTACAGCACTTGGCCTTAGATATTTTGCGATTGGATGGGAAGCAATGCGCGCAATTAATAGCTCTATTGACACCGATTTGAAAAGTGCAGCTGATCTCTTCGGTTTGCCTTGGTGGCAACGTTGGCAACATCTATTTCAGCCTCAAGCCAGTTGGGCGATAGTCATGGTTTGGTATGTGATTTATTTGCTTTCGCTTTGGGATACAGAGACAGTTGTGCTGATCGTTCCTCCAGGAGGGGAAACACTAGCTTTACGCATATTTAATCTACTTCACTATGGGCACCATGCTCAGGTTAATGCGCTTTGCCTCATCCTGTTGGCACTTGCCATGTTACCTATAATTTTAGGTTTTTTTGCAAAAAAAATAATAAAAAAACGGTTCGCACAAGGCGAACCGTAACAAATTTCCACCAATTATTTTTTTGCTACACAATAGAGATATTCCTTTCCACGAAGGAAAAGTTGGTTATTTACGATAGCAGGCGAACAATCGAACTTCTCATCAAGTTTGTTTGTGGCTAGTACTTCGAATTTGGAGCTATCCTTGAGAACTGCTATCGAACCGTTGCGTCCAACAATGTACACTTTGCCGCTAGCGCTTACTGGAGAGGCGTATACTCCGCTAATGCCGTTAAGTCGTTCGCCTTCAATCAATGATTTGCCTGTTTTGGTATCCCGGACTGAAAGGATTCCGTTATTACCTGAAAGATACCAAATACGATTGTTACTTAATAGAGGGGAGGGCACATATGGAGTGCCGCGATCTGCGGTCCAAGCAACTGACTTAGTGTTTGTAAGATCTCCACTGCCTCCTAGTTTTATAGCAGCGATATGGGCTCCTCGAAAACCACTCATGGCATAGGCAGTTTGCTTATCAACCACGATCGACGGGACGGTGTTGCCTGTCTGACCGCTACATTGCCATAGGAGTTTTCCGTCATTGAGTTGATAACTCCTTACTGCTTTTGTTCCATTAACCAAGACCTGAGTAATACCGTTATGCGTAGTTACAACCGGTGTGCACCAACCAGTGGCTTCGTCTCGGTTCTGTTTCCACTTTATTTTTCCGGTCTTTTTATCAATGGCATAAATATATGAATCATCTTCCTGATCCCAAAGTAGAATTACGGTGTCTCCATGTAGGGCAGGAGAACTTCCTTCACCAAAGCTGTTCCTAGTTCGCATATCACCGAAATCTTTTTTCCATTGGAGTTTGCCTTTCATGTCGAAGCAGTAGATGCCGCGTGAACCAAAGCTTACAATGATGTTTTCTCCATCTGTTACGGGTGATGCCGATGCATAACCGTGATCACGGTGATGCCCTTCATGAGGAACTGCTTTAGTTGCTATAGTGCGCCATTTTTCTTCTCCAGTTTCTCTATCGTAAGATATCAGAGTAAAACTATATTCTTCAGTGGGTTTGCGTCCCCCTCCAAAGCCTCCACGACTAAATCCTGATCCAGATCGTCCGCTGCGACGGCTGCGTTCACTATTTCTGTCGCCATCTCGATTACGACTGAATTGACTTCTAAATTCATCGCGCATTGCTTGTCGTTCGTCATCGTTCAACTCACCATCTCCATTCTTGTCGAATCTTTTCATTATATCATCGCGGTTAAATGAGCTTCCGCCAAAGCCTCCTCGATTTTCTCGGTTACTTCGCTCACGTCCCTCGGGACGTTGTCCTCGTTGCGAGCTGCCACTACTCCGTTCCCTGTCTCGATTGCCGCGTTCCCTATTGCGTTCAGGTCTTTCAGGGCGCTGTCCTCGTTCAGTAGAGGTTCTTTCTCCTGTTTCTGCTGTGTTTTTCCCGGTTTTTTCTGCAGTCAGAATAAATACTTCGTCTTCCCATATTACTGGAGTTGAACTTCCAGAACCCGGTATCTTGATTTTCCATTGAATATTTTTGTTTTCAGAAAACTCAACTGGAGGGTTGCCGCTTGGAGCTGCTCCATTGGCTGTTGGTCCACGCCAATTAGGCCAATTTTCGCCGAAAAGTGTTGAGGCCACGCAAAGCAGTGAAAGGCTAAACAATAGTTTTTTATGATAATTCATTTTCATACCAGTATATATTAGTATTAGACACCAAATTTGCACTAAAGGTTTCAAATAATTTCATACGGTGATTTTAAAAAGTATATAAGACGTTTAGAATGAGAACTCATGACGGTTGAGCAGAATTTAGCCAATGGAGAGGTTCGTTACATAGATCGCCATACTGGTGAACTCAAGACCGAGGATATCTATGGGGAAAGGGTGCTTCGTTGGGTTTATGGTAATCCGTTAGGTCGTATGGCTCAGTGGTTGTTAATTCGTCGTTGGATTGTATCTGCATGGTATGGGAGTAAGATGGACGAGGTTAAAAGTAGTCTTCGTATTGTGCCTTTTATCAATAAGTATGGATTAGATGAATCTGAATTTGCTGATCCTGTGGGCGAATATTTGTCCTTTAACGAATTTTTTTATCGCAAACTTAAACTAAAATCTCGTCCTATAGATACCGAGGATAATTCGTTGGTTTTTCCTGCTGACGGTAGGCATATGGCGTTTGCCAATATTTCAAGTGAGAATAATTTTATTGTTAAGGGCCAGATATTTAATTTGAAGCAATTCCTAGGTGATGACGAATTAGCTGAGCGTTACAAAGATGGTTCTATGTTACTTTCTCGACTATGTCCTGTTGACTATCACAGGTTTCATTTTCCTTGTTCTGGAAAAGTTGGAATTCCACGACTTATTAATGGTTGGCTATATTCTGTAAATCCTATCGCACTTGTAACTCGCCCGACGATTTTTTGGGAGAATAAACGAATAGTTACTTCGGTAGAATCAGTTGAACTCGGACAGGTTCAATTTGTTGAAGTGGGTGCTACGATGGTTGGCAGTGTTAGACAAACTTATATTCCAGGGGAACATGTAGCCAAAGGAGACGAAAAAGGATATTTTGCTTTCGGTGGATCCAGTGTAGTGGTTCTATTTGAAAAAGGCAGGATGCGGTTTGATCCTGACCTGTTAGAGAATACCACTAATGGTTATGAGACCTATGCTCGTTTTGGCGAGCGAATGGGGCAAATATTACGCTAAATATATCGAACGATGTTCGGGAGATTACTTATACTTTTTATTCTTATTCCGCTTGTTGAATTGTATTTACTGGTTGCTGTAGGTGGGCGAATTGGTTTGCCTCCTACTATACTTTTGGTCGTTATAACTGGCGCTTGGGGAGCTTACTTGGCGAAAAGTCAGGGGCTATCCATTCTGGCCAAGATTCAATCTGAGACTGCAGCAGGGCGGGTGCCGACAGCACAATTGGTGGATGGTCTATTAGTTTTGATTGGTGGTGTAGTGTTGCTTACGCCAGGGTTGCTTACTGACCTAGTTGGTTTCTCGCTGATGATTCCAAGTTTCCGTGCGATTCTCAGAGATAGAGTAAAAGCTAAATTCGCTGCGCAAATTGGTGGATTTAAAATGCATTCGAGAGATGGTATGGGAGCTCAACCTAGCGAGGAGAAAATAAAGAAGAATGATGATATCATTGATGTCTAAGCATCTTAACTGTGTTAAATGATATCATCTTCATGATTGGCTATACTATGTAGCTATGGTATTTCGCATGCCGTGTTAAATTTTAATTTATGAGAGAGTTAGTAATTGGCATTGATAGTGGTACACAGTCGACCAAGGCATTGGTGGTTGATGCGAAAAATGGTAGAGTGCTTGGTGAAGGCACTAAATCTTACGGCTTGATTGATGGCTTGCATGCAGGGGCCAAGGAACAGGATCCGGCTGATTGGATTAATGCTGCTGAATCAAGTATACGTATTGCACTTAAAAAGGCTAAAGCCATAGCAGGAGAGGTTTACGCCATAGGTGTTAGCGGGCAACAACATGGTTTTGTTCCCGTAGACAAAAAAGGCAAGGTGATTCGCCCTGCAAAACTTTGGTGTGATACATCAACTTCCGATGAGTGTGATGAGATCATGAAAAAAATCGGAGGGCTTAAAGGCTCAATCAAGGAGCTTGGTAATGCCGTTCTTCCTGGGTTTACTGCTGGTAAGATTCTATGGCTCAAAAAACATGAGCCGAAAAACTTTAAAAGATTAGCGACTGTGCTACTTCCGCACGATTACCTAAACTTCTGGTTAACTGGCAATTCTGTTATGGAGTATGGAGATGCGAGCGGGACTGCTCTTCTAAATGTCCGTACAAGAAAGTGGTCTAAGAAAACACTTAAAGTTATAGATGCTGACTTGGAGTCTAAATTGCCGAAGTTGATTTCAAGCGATCAGTTGGCTGGTACATTACAAGCTTCGACTGCTAAACGGCTAGGCTTAAATACCAGTGTAATTGTTAGTGCTGGAGGAGGGGATAATATGATGGGTGCGATAGGTACTGGAAATACACGTCCAGGAGTAGTGACTGCTAGTTTTGGCACTAGTGGCACAATATATGCCTGTGCCAGTAATCCGGTTGTTGATCCAAAAGGGGAAATTGCGGCTTTTTGTGATTCGACTAATCGTTGGCTTCCTTTGCTTTGTACTATGAATGTAACTGTTGCCACCGAATTAATTCGGAAGGATTTCAAATGGACGCATTCCCAATATGAGGCTGCTGCGCGTAAGGCTCCTGCCGGATCGGATGGATTATTGCTGCTTCCTTATTTAGAGGGTGAACGTACACCTAATGTTCCGGATGGAACGGGTGTCTATTTTGGAGTTCGAGCGGGTACTTTTACTGAAAAACATTTTGCGCGGGCAACGATGGAAGGTGTTACACTGGGGATGAATTATGGCTTACGTCGTTTGAGAAAACTGGGTGTTAAGCCGGCGCAAATTAGGGCGACTGGTGGTGGAGCAAAATCTAAGTTGTGGCGCCAGATCATGGCTGACGTGTTTAATGCTCAAGTCGTAACTCTGAAGGTGAGCGAGGGTGCTGCTTATGGTGCCGCCCTGCAGGCTTTGTGGGGCCTAAGAAGGCAACAGGATCCAACAGTAAGTATTGAGGAAATAACTGACCGATATGTAAAATTGAATAACCGTGAAACCACAGAACCAGACCCTAATAATGTGTCCGTGTATAAAGAGGTTCAAATGCTTCAAGATGGGCTCTCAAAATCGCTTCGAAAACAATTTAATAAGCACAGAAATTTTTTAGCCAAGTAATGTGAATGAATCTTGCCTTAGTCTTTCCAGTTGAAAACATGAAGGCGATTTAAGCTCCTCACCATGATCGTTCTGTTTTGAATTCCAATATGCCCCCATGACTCACCGTCGACTAAACGACGTTCGGATAAAATGTTTAATTTTTCTGGATCAGCCTTAATCAAATAAAGAATTCCTTTTTGATCTAAAGCTAGGATTTTATCACCATTGCTGACTAAGCTCATGTATTTTCCAAAGCTTTTGGAACTGACCCAATTTTCCTTTCCCGTTTTAAGATCAAAACATGCGAAGCGATTGCTTCTGAGATGTAAGTAGACATTTCCGTTATACTGGACAGGGCTGCACATATATCCTTGAGATTTGTTATTCCACTTAACGCTAGCAGACCATTTATTTTTATCTTTGCCTAATTTTATAAAGGAGGAACCTCCGCCGTATGTGCTAGTGTAAATTCCATCATCAAAGGCTAATGGTGTCAGGATATTCATATTTCGAAATGCTTTTACAGGAATTTTCCATAAAACATTGCCATCAACCTTATTAATTCCATTTAGATCGGCTCGTGTTTGAACAAGTAGCTGATCTTGTCCGTTGATTTTTGCAAAGGATGGTGAAGCAAAAGCACTGCCATACATTCCTCCTTTATCATTCAGTGCTCTCCAAATAACAGTTCCAGTTTTTTGGTCTATTTTATTAAGGCTTGCGCCTGCCTGTACGTAGACGTGTTTGTCGTCGGTCATTGGAGAACTTGCAAAACCAAAGTCAGGCAATGCTGTGCCATACTTTTTTGGAAAATCAATTTCCCAAACCATTTCTCCTGTTTTGGCATCTAGACAAAGAAAATGATCTCGCATGCCACCAACAAATACCTTCCCATTTGCAACTGCTGGGGTTGAACGAATCCAGCTTCCATTTCGGGCAGCGAAAAAAGGAACTTTCATTTCACCCGACCATGTTTGTTTCCATTTTAATTTTCCGTCCTTAATCGAGTAAGCTAATACAGACTCTTTGCCTTTAGTGGATTCTGTTGTAAAAATTAATTCGCCATCTGTAATTGGTCCTGAGTAGCTGGCTCCCAGTTTTTTTGTTGACCAAGACTCAGATAATTTATTTTTGTCAATACTCTCAGGCCACGGTTTGCTCTTATGGCTGCCATCTCTAAGATCTCCTCGCCATTGATTCCATTCTGCAGCTTTTGCAGAGTAAATTTCAAGTGCTGGTTGACTCAGAAATAGCCCTAAGATGATACACTGCAGTAATATCTTGAGTGAAAGGAATCCATGAAGATAATGGGCGAGTGGTGTCTTAAACATCAATGAGCTTAATTGCTTTGAATTGTTTTTTATCATTATGAGCAAGTATTTAATAATTTTATGGGCGGGGATCCTAATTCCAACTATTGGGTATTCCAACGAAATTAATAAGCCTAATATACTATTCGCATTTGCAGATGATTGGGGCAAATACGCTAGTGCTTATGCAGGGGTAGAAACTAAGCCGAGTCCTAACATGGTAGTTAAAACACCGATTTTTGATGAGATTGCTCGGAAAGGGGTCTTGTTCAAGCATGCTTTTGTTACTGCCCCATCATGTACTCCATGTCGAAGTTCCTTGTTGTCGGGTCAATATTTTTTCCGAACGGGCTTAGGGGCTATTTTGCAGGGAGCCAAATGGGATCCTAATATTCCAGTTTATCCATTGCTACTTCGGGATGCGGGATATCACATTGGTAAAACATATAAGGTATGGACTCCAGGTTCCCCTAAAGATGCTCCATATGGTGTGGGCAAGTATGCTTATGAAAAAAGTGGTCGAATGTTTAATGGCTTCTCACAGGTAACAACAAAGCGTGTTGCTGAGGGAATGACAGTCCAGACAGCCAAACAGGTTCTTTATGATGAGGTGATGGGAAATTTTAATTCATTCCTTGATGATCGAGATAAGGGAAAGCCTTTCTGCTATTGGTTTGGACCAACGCTTGTTCATCGTAAATGGACTAAAGGTTCAGGTAAGGCGCTTTGGGGAATTAATCCTGATGATCTTCGCGGGAAACTGCCTAAGTTTTTGCCAGATGTGCATGAGGTGCGGCAGGATTTTGCTGATTACCTTGGTGAAGTTCAGGCATTTGATACCGCGTTAGGGATGATACTTAAGCGGCTCGAGAATCTGGGTGAATTAGATAATACTGTAGTTGTCATAAGTGGGGATCATGGTGCTCCTGGGTTTCCTGGTGGTAAATGTAATTTATACGATTTTGGAGTACATGTACCGCTTGCTATTTGGTGGCCTGGTAAGCCTGGGGGACGTGTGGTGAATGATTTTGTGAATCTTATGGATCTTGCACCCACATTTCTTGATATTGGTGGAGTTAAACGTCCCAAAGTAATGACTGGTCGTAGCTTGGTCCCAATTTTGAAATCTACAAAACAAGGATTAGTAGATAAGAAGAGAACCTGGGTAATTACAGGGCGCGAGCGCCATGTGGCAAAGGCACGTGAAGGTTTTTTGCCTTATCCTCAACGTTCACTTCGTACTGAGGAATATTTATACATTATTAATTTTAAGCCAGATCGATGGCCAATGGGTAACCCTTACAACCTAACGAACGATAAGTCACCAGAATACAAAACATTGGAGAACAATACCTTCATTACTTATGGTGATCTTGATGCTAGCCCCACCAAGGCTTGGATTATCGAACGGCGAAACGATGAAAAATGGAAGTGGTATTATGAATATGCATTTGCCAAGCGCCCACGAGAAGAGCTTTATTTTTTGGCAAATGATCCTGATCAGATCAACAATTTGGCCAATGAAAAAAAATATGTTCCAATCAAGCGAAAACTGAATCGCCAGTTGATGAGTCGATTGAAAAAGGCGCGTGACCCTCGCGTTCTTGGGGATGGCTCCACCTTCGATAAGCCTCCCTACGTGGTAGATTTGAAGTAGAATTGGAAATTTGTATTTTTTTCACAACGTTACGAATCTTTTGATTCATGATGATTAATTTTATTTTCCGAAGATTATTCTAATAATAATTGACAATTTTGTAACATTTTTGCGGATTTTCCGTTTACTTAATCTATCTATTAGCATGAACCGTTTTCCTTTTCTTTTCTTTCTATTGTTTTGCGTTTTACTTTGGCCAAGTTACCCAAATGCAGCCAAACGACCCAATGTATTGTTCATATTTACGGATGATCAGCGTCCTGATGGATTTGGTGCAGTGGGAAATCCAGATGTTAAGACGCCGAACATGGATAAGTTTTTTCAAAACGGTTTTGTTTTTCGGCAAGCATACATTCAGGGATCCATGACTAATGCAACTTGTCTCCCTAGTCGTGCGATGATTATGAGTGGGAAATCTCTTTTTCGCGCACCGCTTCGTCTGGATTCTGGCACACTCCTTCCGCAAGCCCTTCAGAATGGTGGTTATCATACCTTTGCTACTGGTAAATGGCACAATGGAGAGTTGTCGTTCGAGAGGTCTTTTGATGAGGCTGAGGCTGTGTTCTTTGGTGGGGCTGCACGTTCTCACATAGGTGTTCCTGTGCATCGTATGATAGCTGGACTAATGGTGCCTTACGATTCCGGTGAATCCTTTTCCACTGAGCTGTTTGCAGATGCAGCAATTGAATTCATTGAGAGTCGAGAGAAGTCCGATGAGCCCTTCTTTTGCTATATTCCATTCACGGCACCGCATTCCCCTGTTACACCTCCAGGGAAATGGGCTACCATGTATGATCCTGAAAAAATTACATTACCGCCTAATCATGCTGCGCTTCGTCCTGACTTGGTTGACGAACGTCCTGGGATTGGTCGTTCTGGCGGTTTTGGCCGCGGTCGTTCTCGGGACCGTGGTGGAGATGACTCGCCAATCGATAGAGCAAAAAAACAATTTGCTTTATATTATGGCCTAATTTCCCATCTCGACCATCACATAGGGCGTGTGGTTCAGTCCCTCGAGAGGACCGGCCAAATTGATGACACAATCATTTTGTTTGCTACAGATCATGGTATGGCGATGAATAGCCATGGCCAGAGTGGTAAACATAATGCTTTTGAACATACCTCTCGTGTGCAAATGGTCTTCAGTGGATCCAATATTTCGAAAGGAGAATCCAATGCATTAGTTTATCTTTATGACATATATCCCACATTATGTGGCCTAACTGGCTTATCTGTTCCTAAGGAGGTTGAAGGAAAAAGTTTATCTGGAATTATAAAAGGGCAACAAGATAATGTGAGGGAATATCTTTTTACTGCGTATATGGATGATCAACGTGCCATTCGTGATGACCGTTGGAAACTTTTTTATAGGCCTAAGTCGGACCGAGTTGCGTTTTACGATTTGAAAAATGATCCCCACGAACTGAACGATCTAGCACAATCCGCAAAATATTCTAAAGAAATAGACCAATTAAAACAGGCCTTGTCTAAGGCCCGCTTGGAATATGGAGATACAGCTGAGGCGACAACTAGGTTGATGCAGAGTCGTGGTGGTCGTTCTGGTGGTCGTTCTGGTGGTCGTTCTGGTGGTCGTCCTGGTGGTCGTCCTGGTGGTCGTTCTGGTGAAATAATAGACATAGATGCTTCGGCTTTAGCCAAGCGTGTAGCGGAAAAGTATATAAATCATACTAAGTCGAAGCTTGAGTTGTCTAAGCAAGATTTTGAGTCTAATTGGATTAGTTTATTTTCCGCTTGGAAGGGGGATGAATCAGCTGCCGGACGCCGACAATTGATTGACGGTTTTGCAGAGCTGCTCGAAAGGGAAGTGATCGATCGTACTAGTCCGCAATCTGCTCGCCAACGAGGTGCCGCCAATGCATTAGGTGGTCCTTCGTCTGATTATATGGTCGTTGCTAGGGCATTCAGTTACGCAGTCGACAGTGATGGTGACCGGGAAATTACGGCTTCTGAGATGCAGACTGCTGTTAAAAAATGGTCGGTCAGCGGCGACAAGAATGATGATGGTAAACTTGATGTTTCTGAAATTACGACTGTAGTCGAGGGGTTCTTTAAATCGCTTCCAGCATCTGGTGCTCGTCGTCGTCCTGGTCGTTGATTGTTTCTCAGTTTTCGGTTTTAAGCTTCATGGGATTAGCCTATAAAAGCGGTGTGTTCAATATGGCGCGAATTATCCTGTTCATTTTCTTCGTGGGTTTTTTTTGCGTAGTAAATCTCGGGGCTGTAGATTGGCCAAATTTCCTTGGCCCTAACAAAAATGGTATTTCCACTGAAACCGGTTTAATTGGTAGTTGGTCAACTGGAGGGCCTAAAGTGGAATGGAAAAAGCAGATTGGCACTGGTTATAGTGCGCCGTCCATTCGTGATAAGCGCATCGTATTGTTTCATCGCATTGGAAATGAGGAAATTGTCGATGCTTTAGATGTGAAGATGGCTAAGCGGATCTGGAGATATAGTTATCCTTCTCGATACCGGGATCCATTTGGATACAATAATGGTCCACGTTGCTCGCCTTTATTGACGGAAAAATACTGTTTTACTTATGGAGCAGAGGGGATATTAACATGTCTTAATGTTAAAAATGGAGAACTCGTTTGGCAGCGGAAAATAGCTGAGGAATTTAAAATTCCAGAGGCTTTTTTTGGGGTAGGGGCTTCACCTGTTCTAGAAGGGAATTTGTTAATAGTAATGGTTGGTGGTCAGCCAAATGCTACAATGGTTGCTTTTAATATGAATACGGGCAAAACCGTTTGGGAAAGTGTTGGTCAGTCAACTTGGGAGGGGGTTGCGGCAATAGGTTGGCCAGGAGAACCTCGTGTGCGTTGGAATGGTTTTGAGAAATTAGCTAGTTACTCCACGCCTAAGTTAGCTACTGTTCATGGCAGACGTCTGTTGTTTAGCTTAACTAGGCAAGGATTGGTGGCGATGAATCCAAAGGATGGATCTGTTCAATTTAGTCGATGGTTTCGTTCACGTGTCAATGAGTCGGTTAACGCCGCTAATCCAGTTGTCTCTGGAAATCAGGTTTTTTGTTCAGGAGCTTACTATGGTATAGGCTCTTTTTTAATAGATGTTGGAGTGGATTGTAAATCTTTTACCGAAGTTTGGAGTACCCATGAACGACGCAAGAAAGATCGTAAACTTGAACCGGTTCTTGAGATTCATTGGACAACCCCGATTTTGCATGACGGTTATTTATACGCTTTTAGTGGTCGGGATGAGCCAGATGCCCAGTTTCGTTGTGTGGAGTTAAAAACTGGAAAGATTAAATGGAATCGAGAAGAACGTTGGCGTGCTTATAGTACGAAACAGCCGAAAGTATATGGTCGAGGTTCTGCGTTAATGGCTGATGAAAAACTTTTTGTTTTAGGTGAGGGCGGCTTGCTTGGCTTGTTTGAAGTCAATCCGGAAAAACCAGTTGAATTGGCACGCTATCAGATTCCAGAAATTCGTTATCCATGTTGGGCGGCACCCATTCTTTCTGATAAGCGGCTTTATATTCGTAGCGAGGACTACCTTATTTGTTTTGATATTGCGAAATAGTCATAAGAACAGGAAATGCCCATTTGTAGGTTTTACGCTTATAGAGTTGTTGGTAGTGATAGCTATTATTGCGATTTTAGCCGGACTTTTATTACCTGCATTATCTAAGGCAAAAGGCAACGCTACAGGTATCTATTGTCTTAACAATCAGCGCCAATTACTAACAGCATGGAAGTTGTATGTTAGTGATTTTGATGATCGTCTTCCTCCTAATGCGAAGCACGTACTTGACCCTAGAGGTTGGCTTAATGGATTTCTGGATTTTCGTCCCAACAATCGTGACAACACCAATGTTCTTTATTTGATTGGTTCAAAAAAACAGATGGGTGATTTATATCCAAAGTTGGGTCCTTATTCTCAGTCCTCCGGTATTTATAAGTGCCCTTCGGACAAGTATACCTGTAAAATTAAGAACCGAGAACTACCTAGGGTGCGAAGCGTCTCTATGAATGGGTTCATTGAAGGCGGACTCTATGATCCTTCAATGAATATGAACAACTCAAGTATTCATGGGCGTGGTTGGCGTAAGTATGACACGCTTTCTCATATTGTTGATCCGTCACCTTCTAACCTTTGGATTTTTGCAGATGAACATCCGGATAGTATTAATAATGGAGGGTTTGTTTTATATCCTTTGCCTGCCAGTACATGGCGCAATCTTCCTGCTAACTACCATAATGGAGGATGTGGGTACGCCTTTGCTGATGGCCATGCTGTAACTAAAAAGTGGTCAGATCCTACGCCAAAAGATGAACCAGTTATGAAACGCATGCGACTTGATTATTCCAATGCTGGTTCTATCGGCGGTAAAGCTCAGGATTATAGGTGGGTTATCGATCATTCAACCGCCCCTCTGTCACGGTAATCAAATTTCAGGTTAAGGGTTGCTAAGAAATAATCTCTTTAATTACATTTCCAGCGACATCTGTTAGACGAAAGTCACGGCCGTTGTAGCGGTAAGTCAACTGTTCGTGATCCATCCCTAGTAAATGTAAAATCGTGGCGTGTAGATCGTTCACAGTCACCTTGTTTATTGCGGCTTTATGGCCAATCTCATCAGTTTCACCGTAGCTCACGCCGCCTTTTATTCCGCCACCAGCAAACCAAGTAGTGAAAGCATGGGGATTGTGATCTCGTCCTGGTTTACTGGCTTTTTGAGCAACTGGAAGTCGCCCAAATTCGCCACCCCAGATGATCAGCGTTTCTTCAAGCAAACCACGTTGTGCTAAATCGGTTAAAAGCGCAGCCACAGGCTTGTCGGTTTCTCCAGCGAACTGAGAATGATTTCCTTTAATATCGTTATGGCCATCCCAGCTTCGCTGGTTTTCCATTCCGCCACTGTAAATTTGTACATACCTTACGCCGCGTTCGACCATCCTGCGTGCGGTAATGCACTGTGCAGCTATATGTTTACAGCGGTCGTCATCGAGTCCGTATAAGCGTTGGATATGTTTCGGTTCTTGTTGAACATTAAGCGCATCTGGAGCGGCGCTCTGCATGCGATATGCCAATTCAAAACTCTCGATTCGAGCCTCTAGATCTTCTTCGTAAGGTCGTGTTTCTAGATGCTTATGATTGAGTTGCTTCAATAAATCCAATTGTCGTCTTTGTTGAGACTCACTCATTTCCTTTGGGCGATAAAGATTATCTATCGGATCGCCAGAGGGGCGAAAGTGAGTGCCTTGATATACGCTAGGAAGAAATCCAGCACCCCAGTTGGCTGCGTGACCTTTGGGAAGACCACGTCCTTTAGGGTCACTCATTACAACAAAAGCTGGTAGACTATCACTGCTACTTCCCAAACCGTAGGTTACCCAAGAGCCTACGCAAGGATAGCCCATTCTCGGTAAGCCGCAGTTCATCATGAATAAGGCTGGTGAATGGTTGTTACTTTCCGTGTGCCCGGAGTGAACGAATGCCATTCGATCTACATGCTTAGATATGTTTGGAAAAATCGATGAAACATATTTACCAGATTGACCATGCGGCTTGAACTTAAACGGACTTTTCATCAATCCACCTACGGAGTTAGCGAAAAATCCTGTAAATCGATCAAATCCTTCAAGTGTTTGACCATCTCGTTTTTCTAAAGTGGGCTTGTAATCCCAAGTGTCAACTTGGCTATGACCTCCATTGGCAAAAATCCAAATCACTGATTTAGCCTTTGGCGCAAAATGAGGTTGCCTAGGTGATAGGGTGCTTTGCCCAGTAAATCCTTCTTTTTGCAACAAACTCCACATGCCAAGTGAACCTATCCCCATACCACAGCGCTGGAGCATTGATCTACGGTTTATTCTGAAGAATTCTTCTGGATTTATTCCATTTTGCATGTGATTAAACGAATAGTGAAATCTGTTGATATATTTATATCATCTTGAAAAGAAGCCATTCCAATTAAATAAAAAGTAAGTTGAGATTGTTAACTTTGAATTCATCAGGATCAAAATCAAATCAAAATTATTACAGTAACGATTAGCCGGGTAGATGTTTCAAAATGAACAATACGTATATTGTGGCTAAAATGATATGAAGTATTGCAAAAGGGAGAGCTTTCTTTACGAAACCTATGAAAGATATTTTGAGGTCGTGTTTGTGCATGATAGTTACTGCAACCAGTGTTGAAGCGGAGCCGATTGGGGTTAAATTTCCGCCAAGATTAGCCCCAAAGATTACCGACCACCACATACCTGAATCTCCTGGGATACTCATTGATTTGAGGATGTTTGACAGTACAGCAGCCAGAGGAATATTGTCAGTTACGCTGCTGGCAAATGCAGAAGAAACCAATAGTAATCCTCCTCCCAAATTAGCGCCCATTTCAATAATGGGGGCAATGCCCTTACCGATTAGTTCTAATACTTTCGCTTGTTCCATCGCATATATTGCGACAAAAAGGTAGACGAAGAAGAATAATAAATCCCAGTCAATGCCACTATAAAACTTCCCTACACTTGATTTAAATTTACAAAGCATTATTACAGCAAACATCATTGCTACAAAGCCCATGCCTAGTTTTCCAATTGGCCATCCCTGAAATGAGGCGGAAGCAATGAAGCAAATGAATAGTAACAGCATTCCGGCTCCAAACCAAAAAAACCCCATGCTTTCAATGCCGTCTCTTTCGTCAAAGCTTGATACTTGTTTCATTGCAATGTCGCGTTCTTCATCTGTCTTGAGTGATTCAATTTTGAACACTCTGGAACCCATCCAAATTGTGGCAGCAGTTGCAAAGATAACATAAGGAGCTGCTTTAATTAAAAATGTGACAAATCCTATATTTGCAGTGGTTCCTACAATGATGTTTGGCACTGATGAGATCAAAGTCAGTAATCCGCCAATATTCGTTAGTAGCCCTTCAATTAGCAGGAACCCCAATAGCTTGTTGCGCTGTTGTAGTTTTCCAAGTGATACGGCACTTAGTGACCCTACGATTATCATTGCGGTGACGTTATTGAGCACTGCACTGAATACCACAGTCATTATACCGTAAAACCATAACAATTTACGTGGGTCTCCTTTTGACATTTTTGTAAACTTAATTGCTATGAAAGTGAAAAGTCCTGACTTGCTAGTGACGTCTACAAATAGACTAGATCCAAGGATGATAGTGATAACTCCCCATTCAATTCCTGGGATAAATACCGGTAAGTTCATCTTATGCCCGTTAGGCAGGTGTACTTCACCGAATGGCATAATGCCTGTAAATGCTCCCAATAAAAGGGCGACAACTGCTGTCACTCCAACAATAACTGATTTTTTTGCATGAATCTTTTCTTCCAAGGCAAGGCACAAGACCATGATGGCTAGAAGTGCAGTAAAAAGATAAGTGACCCATGGGGCGACTTCACTAATTCCGTGATCTGAAGCGGCTAATAAAATTAAATTCATATCTACTCTCTTTAAAGCATTAACAAAGGTGTCGACCTTAATTCAACGGCAAGTGGATAAGCCACGCCGTGCATTGCCAATTGCTCGTCGTCTTTGGTGTACATCACCAACAAATCAATTTCATTTTCATCTACCAAATTTCTATAATCAGACATTCGAGATCCGAGTCTAACCCTATGTTCGACTTTTATTGTCGGGAAAGTTTTGTTTAGGCCTGCCCTGCAAGATTCTACGTAGTCATTTGGCTCCTTAAGAAGTTGGGTCTGGATTTGTTTGCTTGCAGTTTCTGTATCCAGATCTGGAATTTTTGAAACAGCACCTATATAGCGATCAAAAACAGCTTTATCTTCTACGTGAGCAAGGAAAAGTGTTCCTCTTTCTTGCGTTAAATGAGCAGAGTAACTAACCAAGCTATGATCCCCGGCCAAATGATCTGTAACCGCCATTACTCGATCAGTTTTATTAAGCGAATGGTTAGATAGATTCTTGCGGTCTGGGTTTGGCAATATAAGTACCGGGGTAGTAGTGGCCTGTGTAAGTACATCAATGTGAGTGCCTAGGCCGTAAGGCCAATCATCGGAGTCACTATGAAGATGTCTATATGTAACAATCAAGTCAGGCCGATAATGTTCTACAGCATTCAATGTATCCTGCATCCTAGATGATTCCGATTTGCCAAATATTTTCCATTCTACTTCAGAATTTAGTTCGAGTACCGAAAGGAAGCCCTTAACTAAATATAGATAATCATCCTGTAACGCTTCCGGTAAATCCAGAATGATCAAAACTTGTTTGATCTTGATGGATTGGGATACAAATGTCTCCTTGGCTGCTGAATTAAATACGCTCTCAAATTGATCCAATGAGCTCATAAAGAAAAAAGTATAAAAAAATCTTTTTTTTCTCAAGCTGCAACGCTTTTGATTGGCAATATTAGCTAATGGCTATATCTGCCAACGTGTGAGTTTCTCTGCTAACTGAATTTCGATTTCAGCTGGAGTTATGAGTTTTGGGAAATCGGATTTCAATTGTTCAAGTGTTGGAATTTCGCCCCAAGCAGTGACCGTAAAAAATTCAGCCATTGGTAGGTTCTCTAGTCCTAGTTCAGCGTTTCTTTTGGAATATCGACGTTTCAATGTCGATTTCCATTCTTCAATTGATTTTGGCACTTCAATATCGTGACGACCAACCCAAGGCAGCCATTCAGTGACTTGTGATTGGTGACACCAGCTAATCTCTGCTACCAAATCGAATGCTTCGCTGACATCTATTACTAGGTCGAATGCATTTTCGCCAAACATATATCCGTCGTAAGCGTTGAGGATGACCGGTACTTTACACTGTTTTGGATGGGAGTCTTGAGAGGGATATTCCGGAGTAAAGGCATGAGGAACGTTTATCATGTAAGCCACCCGTCGAATTGCCTCGGCCACGGCTACATGATCCACGTGTATTCCGGCCAAAGGATCGTTTGGTAAAGGTGGGCAGAATAAGTAGTCGGGCTCAAAGTCACGGATTGTTTTCCATAGTGAAGCCAGCAGAGGAACGTCTACTTGTAGACATGCTTCACGCGGAGCTTCACCGTTTGGAAGTTTGAGCTGTTCAAAATCATATTCACCAATCGAAGAAGACTTTAACTGTTCTTCAAGTCTTATTCGCCCTGTTTCATCGCGAGATAATTGGTGGTGTCCAGCTTTTCCGTCTGTGCAGACAATTACTTTTGCATGAAAATCGTTGTCAAGATTACGGCGCCAGACTTCAAATGTTCCAGCCGTACAAAACTCGTAATCGTCAAAATGGGCGTGAATAAATAGAACCTTCATTACAGTAAAAAAGGAGAGCCAACAATTTGGCTCTCCTTTTAAATTCAAAGCACCTTCTCTTTAATTTTTCGGAGGTTTAGGTGCCGCTGCTTTCTTTTCCTTGGCTTCTTTTGAGTTGCCAACAGCTCCGCCAATACCGGCTCCAACCAGTCCGCCAACCAGGGCCCCTTTATCACGTTCACCGGATTGATTGCCAATAATAGCACCTACACCAGCGCCAACCAATGCACCTACACCAGCACCCACTGCGGTTTTTTTACCGGGTTCTGTAGCACAGCCGCTAAAGAGTAGTGCACCTGCGGATGCAGCCAAAAAAGTTTGTTTTATTTTTTTCATAACGATCCTAAAGCGAGTTGATTTTCTGTTGTAATATAACTTTGCACAATCCGAATTTACACCGAATCGGTATTTCTATTTTGTTTTTCTGCTAGTTTATTTAGAACCGCTAAACGCTGACTCATCTCTGAAGTAAAATCCTCTAAATGTTGGTTAAGTTTGGTGAATTCCTCTTTGAGATTAATTTTTTCTGGATCCTCTCTTTTAATTCGATTTTCTAATTCCTGTTCTTTTTTAGCATCTTCCATACCGGTTAACATAACTCCGACGAATAAGTTCACTACTATCATTGCGCCAATAATTACAAAACTAACAAAGAAGATTGCTGCTCCAAACGGGGAGGCTTTTGACACTACCTGATCCTGAGTAATACCTAGACCGACTAACATTTCATATGACGCTGCATCATAACCGTAGTTTGCGCTGCCATACATATTTATGTACATAATGTCAGTCCAGTCTTCTAATGTTACAACCCGAAAAAGTGACAACATTGAGGTTTGTAAATTTCTAAAGTGTACTGGATCATTTTCTGAATAAAGGAAAGTTGCCATGCAGCCATAAATATAAAAATGCAATGTTGCTAAAAGGAAGACATAGCCGATCGAAGGTATGCTCTTAAGTACAGCGTTTACTAGAACTTGTAGCCGAGGAAGAGCCGATACGAGTTTTAAAACCCGCATTACCCGTGCCAATCGTAGAACTGCTACAAAATCGTTTGACTCAATCGGTAGTAGGCAAACTGCAACAATGGCAAAATCAAATACATTCCAAGAGTCTTTGAAATAATTTTGTGGTTTTTTACCTTGAGCTATTATTTTGACAATTACTTCAAAAATAAAAATTCCAAGGATTAGAGAATCGAGTGTGTTTAGCACTACGCGGTTTTCTGATTCAAAATCCTTATATGTTTGCATTCCCACAACGACAGCTGCCATGCCAATAACTAAAAGTATGAAGTTACTAAATCCCTTGGCTTCCGAAATTTTTTTACATAGTCCAACCATAATGTCTAAATCCTCTGCAGATTCATTATTATAATATAATTAAAATACAATATTTAAATTAAAGATGGTGAAACGACTTGCATGCCATTGGTAAAATAGGATCATTGGCGTTCATGATTTCCTTATTAAGAATTACTGGAGTCGTTTCTCTAACCTTATTTTTCCAAGAAGTTAATGTTAATTATCTTTATGCCCATGAAGATGAAGAGAATCTTGAGAAAAAAGCTAAATCAAATAATGGGAAACTTAGTCGTGTTCTTGTTTTTTCAAAAACTGCTTGGTACCGACATCCGGCTATTCCTGAACTAAACAATTTTATTGTTCGGTTGTGTTCTAAATACGGTATTCAAGCTGATGTAACCGAGTCTCCAGAGGATTTTTCTCGTTTAAATAATTATCAGGCAGTTATTTTTAATAGCACAACAGATATTGGCAAATCACTGGATGATAAGCAAAGAAAGCAACTTAAGGACTGGTATCACTCCGGAGGAGGTATCATGGGACTTCATGCAGCAGCTGTTCATCATAATACCTGGCCATGGTGGGCCAAACTGGTAGGTTGTGGTTTTAATAGCGACTCGGATTTTGTTAAAGCCAAGTTATTAGTTGATCCTGAAAACAAGAATCATCCCATAGTGAAAGGTTTTGGGCCGGAATTTTATTATACGGCAGATTGGACCAATCATGATAAGTCGGTAACAGGTTTGCCTGGAGTGAAAGTTTTACTTCGAATCGATGAGTCAACTTATGAGCCTGTACGGGACGCGTTTAAAAACCGTGGAGGTAAACCTATGGGGAAGGATCACCCTGTTTGTTGGATTAGAGAATTTGAAGGCAGTCGCTTTTTTTATACTGAGTTGGGGCATGAAGTTAAGTCCCTCGATACGAAGTTTGGTCATCAGCATCTAATTGAAGGGCTACGCTGGATTGTTAGGAGTGGAAATTGATCAGTCATTTTATTAGATGTTTTCTTATCTATACTCGTTAATTGCAATTTTTGTATTGGTTCAATCGGTAGATGCTCAATCTGTCGATGGACGTAATCAGAAGACCGGTAATAAGCCGCAGCCGGAAGATCCTAGCTTAGCCAAGTTTGCATTATTTGAAAAAAATGCTCCCCGGCCCAAGATTACTTCACCAGTCAATACGAAATTACCACTGCAGCTTCGTCGAAGAATGAGCATAGCTTATGTTGGTAATACACTGCTTGATCGTTCACAAGATTTTGGCTATCTGGAAACGCTGCTGCATCAAGCTCATCCAAATTATGACTTAAGAGTTCGAAATTTTGCTTGGTCAGCCGATGCTGTTGATCTACAGCCAAGACCGGCAAATTTTGCTGATACAGATCAGCATTTGGTATTTGCTGAGGCTGACGTTATTCTTGTTGCTTTCGGTTTTAATGAATCCTTCAAGGGTGAGGGCGGGTTAAATAAATTTCGTACAGATCTTGATAAGTATTTGAGGGCAACCAAAACTAAGGCTTTTAATGGGAAATCTGGTCCAATTATTATTCTGCTTTCACCGATTGCTAACGAGAACATTAAGGGAGTGAATGCTGCCGTAAACAATTCAAACCTTAAGCTTTATAGTGATGCAATGCGGGATATTGCGGGCATGCATCAAGTTGGTTTTGTTGATTTATTTTCTGAAACAGAAAAAGCGATGAAGTTCACGAGGCACGATCTAACAATCAACGGTTGTCATTTGAATGATGACGGATACAGGTTATTTGCTGGCATAGTATTTAATCAGATTTTCGGTTACAAGCCACCGGTTGTTAATGAAGAACTTCGTGCAGCAGTTCTAGAGAAAAATAAGCAGTTCTTTCGTCGGTATCGTCCGGTAAACACATTCTATTATACAGGTGATCGTAATCGAAGTTATGGCTATCTTGATTTCCTGCCAGCAATGCGAAATTTTGATATTATGACTGCTAATCGAGATAAGAGGATTTGGGATATTGCTGCAGATAAACAAGTTCCAATAACGATTGATGATTCCAACGTGCCGTCTCTTCCGAAGACAACACAAAGCCGAGGAGCTAACCGTTTGCTTTCTCCTAGAGACGAACTAAAGGAATTTGAAATTGACCCTCGATTCGATGTGAATCTTTTTGCCTCTGAAAACGAATTTCCAGATCTGGCTTGCCCAATTCAGATGCGTTGGGACAATCGTGGTCGACTTTGGGTAAGTTGCTCGACGACTTATCCTCACATTTATCCAGGTAATGAGCCTGACGATAAGATTATAATTCTTGAAGATACAAATGGGGATGGAAAGGCTGATAGCTCAAGTATTTTTGCAGATGATTTGCATATTCCTTTGTCATTTGAATTTGGAAATGGTGGTGTTTACGTATCAGAAGAACCTCATTTGACTTTTCTCAAGGATACGGATGGTGATGGTAGAGCTGATATTCGAAAGAAGCTCTTAACCGGCTTTGGCTGTGAGGATTCTCATCATGCATTACACGATTTTGCATGGACACCGGATGGCGATTTAATTTTTCGTGAAGGAGGATTTCATCATAGTCAAATTGAGACTCCGTATGGGCCAGTGCGCCAACAGAACAGTGGTTGGTTTAGGTTTGACCCAGACAGTCATAGACTAACTGCCTTTGGGACTCATCAGAGTACCAATCCGTGGGGTGTGACCTTTGACGATTGGGGGCAACATATGGCCAGTTATCCGGTCTATGCACAGGCATTTCATGCATTGGATCCGGTTTACCCAAAACAACATCCACGTCCAGTTGGTTTGCGAGCCTATTCCGGTACTTGTGGTCAAGAATTCGTAGATTTTCCGAATTGGCCTGTAGAGATGCAAGGTGGGTTTGTTAAAGTTCGTTATAAACCTAGTAACAGAATTGAATTTCACAAATGGAATGAGTCTGATTATGGCTTTGTCGAGGAGTATGTTGGGAATATTGTGTTTTCTAAAAACCTCAGTTTCATTCCGGTTGACTTACGTTATGGGCCAGATGGAGCAATGTATGTTTGTGACTGGTATAATCCGATAAAAGGTCATGCCCAATATTCTTTGCGTGATAATCGACGAGATCGTGTAAGTGGTCGAATCTTTCGAATTATGCCAAAGGGTTCTAAGTTGCAGGAGATGCCTCAGATTGCTGATGCTAAGATTCCACAACTACTTGAAGTGCTTAAACGACGTGAATACCGCTATCGATATTGGGCCAAGCGAGAGCTTCGAGGGCGCAATTCGGATGAGGTAAAGACTGCGCTCGATACATGGGTGGATAGTCTCGATCCTAATGATTCACGATATAGACACCACCAGATTGAAGCTGTCTGGATGTACAGGGGAATTAATGCTGTTAATCTGATGTTGTTAACTGAATTATTGGAATGCGATGATCATCACGCTCGTGCAGCAGCAGCTCATCAATTTCGTTACTGGTATCCTCACTTTGATGATTCTAGAAAAATCCTAAAAAAACTAGCTAATGATGTAAGTAGTCTCGTTCGTATGGAAACTGCTATAGCTACAAGTTATATTGGGACTTCTTGGTCGCTCGAGGCGCTCATTCAAATTCTAAACCAACCAAATATTGGTCATCTTAGCTATGCTATTCGTACGGCACTTGGTTCTCACACTCTTGAACCGCTATGGAAGGGTAGAAATGATATACTAGTTAAGTATCCAGAGATTGGTAAATTTATTACAGCTTTCAATCTTCGGCAGAAAATGTCTCCTAAGAGGCGATACACTGCCAGTGATGCTGAGTTTGACTCCCGTAAGGACCTCAAGATAGTGAAAATTTCTGCTGTTAAGGAGCGAATGTTATTTGATGTCACTAGGTTTGAAGTGAAAGCCCGGCAGCCGATAAGAATTGACTTTATCAACCCGGATGCCACTGCGCATAACCTTGTAATCGTAGCTCCTGGAGCAGAAGAAGAAATAGGTCAGGCTGCAAACGAAATGGCCAAGGATCCAAAGGCGGTGCAGAAAGGTCAATTTGTGCCAAAATCTAAGAAAGTGATCCAAGCGACTAGAATGGTTGCTCCTTTATCAGCCGAGTCGCTGCGATTTATTGCACCGAAAAACCCTGGTGAATATCCTTATTTGTGCACATTTCCAGGTCACTGGGTTATTATGAAAGGTGTTATGGTTGTAAAGTAAACACTAGCTAATAAGGATAAGTCAGTTGGGTATTATTGGTTTTTAAAGGGTTAGACTTGTATGGCAATCGCTAATTTATTTTTCGAAATCTGAATTTTTTGGTGATTTACGTTTCTCGTGAAACTCCTTAGCTAATGCACAATCTTCATATAAAAGTTCATCAATTTTGGAAAGTATTGAGCTGTTGTTTTGTTTTGGGTAGTTATTGATGTTTGAGAGGTATTCGGGAAGCCGGTAGAAAAATTCACCAATCGATTCAACATCTGCTTTACGTCCGTTTTTGCCGTAGTTTAGCTTAGCCAGAAGATGTGCGTTTAATTCTTGTTCAAACTGGCCTCCCATTGGTAAGGCCAACATAGGTTTGGACAGATATAGGGCTTCGGTCATTAATGTAAAGCCAGCTGTGGAAATGACGGCTTTGGATGATGCTAGATCAGTTAAAAAGCCATCAAGACTGAATGGTCTAAAGTTGAGATTTTTGTCATTACCCTCTCTTCCAGCACCATAGACGAGGAAATATTCCTGTGTAAATTCCTTAAGCAGCTTCATGAAGGATTCAAATTCCTGAGTAAAATATACAAGAATATGACCTTCATTGCTTGGTCGGGCATCAAGAACGGATTTGCGTAAGATTGGCGGAAAAAGAAAAGTGCGGTCGTTTTTTACATCGCCATAATAAAAGGTTGTAACTAGGGAAATATCTGGCTTAGGCACGAAAGCACGGATAACGGTTTCAGTAATAAGGGCATCCTTTTTAAGATGAGATGGACAGGGGTATTCCATGTATCTCATACGATGTTGGTTATCAATGCTTACTAAAGGCAGGTCATAGTGTGAAGCCATATAAGCGGTGAGTGGTTCAAAGTCACATAAAACAATGTCTGGATTGAAGTCTTTGAATACTGCTTCTTTAAAATCTCGAAACTTGGCGATCCCACCGGTCAATGATTTCAGATTCTTTATGGCTGTTTGTAGTTTGCTAACTCGATTTTGAATAGCGACAATGTGTAGTCCTGGAACATTAAACATGTCGAAATCATTTTTTAGGTTTTCATATCCTCGATCGTAGCTTACGCCTAGTATTTCGTGCCCCTCGTTCTTCAGGTGTGTCATTATTTCTCTTGCGCGAGATGAATGACCAGAACCACTACCTGAAATGCCATAAACAATTTTTGCCATAATAATTAACTATGTTCTTTAATTTTTTGCTTAGTTTGGACTTATATTTTTACGTCAGTTTCCTCGATTCATTTTCCATAGCAATGCGCATCCGATTCCTTGAAATAGAAAATTAGGCAGCCACATCCATAGATGAGGAACAAGGGAAGGGTGGTTTTCGAGAGACTGGGCTAGAATAATAAGCCCATAATATATTGCTACCAGTACCAAGGCCATGGCTATGCCAATGTTGGTTTCTCGACGTTGAGCGCGTATAGCCAATGGAATGCCTATAATAGTAAATCCAATACATGCGAACGAGAATGCGAATTTTTGATGTAATTGCACCTTGGCAGCAGTCGCATCTGTGTCATCTTGCTTTGCTTCATTGATGCGTTCTCTTAAGGCTGTAAAGCCTAGTTCCTTGAGTTTTGTTGATCGCTTGGTTTTGTTTTTTTGTTTTTTACCAAGTGCCATAGGGCCATACTTTGAGTAAACAAAAGTGCGTTCCTTTCCTTCATTAAACTCAAATCCATCTACAGAACGAAGCGTAAGTAGAATCTGCTGTGTATCTGATTTAACTTCCAGTGTTGCTTCATCTGCATTCATTCGCATTTTAAGCTTTTGATTCTTATCGTACTGATAAATGGTGACATCATTCAGTGTGTTGCTTTTGATGCTATCCACATAAACACGGTAGTCTGGTGGGAAATCGGTGTAGCTCTTTTCTTGTACTAAAGCTGATGCGGTTGATAGGCCATACTCGAAAATCATGGTCTTATATGCCGACCGACATTGCGGGCCGATCTGAAGATTAATCCAGCCACAAAGTAGTGACATAAGTGTGCCAATTAACAATACGGGTGTCGTAAGTGAAAGTAGACTTATTCCTCCAGCTCGTGCAGCAGTTAATTCTTGATCAGAGCTAAATCTTCCAAAAACGAGTAGAGTAGCCGTGAGCATCCCCATTGGCAGAGAGTAAACTAGTACAAATGGAATCAGTAAGGCTATTGCTTTAAATAGAAAGCCAGGAGAGATCTGGCCGGAGGCCATTAGTGCTGCAATTTCCTTTAATAGGTTGCCTAGCAGTAACACAAATGTAAATACCACCACAGTCATTAGCATTGTGGCTAATGTTTCTTTAGCAAGATAGAAGTGCAGGGTTTTCATTTCAGCTTAACTGACGGCCATGGCCTATTGTTGAAGTTGTATGGCCATGTGCGCAAGTTTTATGCTTATAAGTTAGTTGGATAATGTCTATCCATGCACCCGGTCCTGAATTTGGTTTCAAGGCGACTGTTTCTCAAGGAAGCATCTGTAACTGCCGCAATTACAGCCGTTGCTCCTCTTCCTCAACCGGGGGTAGTAAGTAATGAATGGATAGAAATATTCGATGGTAAGATGCTTGAAGGTTGCACAAAAATCCAGAGGTATTGGTAAATGGAATACGCTCAAAGTGAAGTGTGTAGGTAAAAATCCTCATATTATAACATGGCTTAACGGCCAGAAAATATGTGAATTTGAAGGTGCGTCATTTAAACATCCGACTTATGACAGTGAAAAAGTGTGGAATGCACTAGTTCGAAATGGTTCAATTGCTGTTCAGGTGTACGGTGGAGGTGGATGGCCAAAGGGAACAAAAGTGCGTTGGAAAATATTTTTGTCCGCGAATTTAGAGGGGAAGATAAATTTTTGATTTATTGCCCATAATAATCAATTGGATAATTATTTGTTATTGAGTGCTACTGTGTTTTTTTGAAACGTGAATCTATGAAAGATAAAGAATCTGATTCTAGCTATTCATCTGTTCCTCCGGATGATTTAGAGGAGTTGGTTAGTGGGGATGATGCGGTAATTGGGCAAGCACTAAAGTGGTCAGCGTTTGCATTTGTATCATTATTAGTTGCTGGTTTTGTTATTTACAAATTCTTGAATCCTGGAGAGGAAAAGATTAAGCCAGTTAATACTTTAGTTGAGGCTCCTGAACAACGTGTGGTTTCTGCAGAGGAATATGTTCCTAAAGTAAAATTTACCGATATTACTACTGAGGCTGGCATTCAATTTAAGCATAATAATGGAGCTACTGGAGATAAATTATTACCAGAGTCGATGGGAAGTGGGGTCGCGGTTTTTTTTTTTGTTATTGATTGTGACCAAGATTTTATTTTTTACAAAGGTACATGGTGGGCGTGGGGTATAAAGAAAAAAACCCGGCGGAAACCAAAAAAC
>JAYZHR010000199.1:0-2675 GCA_036166355.1 Verrucomicrobiota bacterium
CGGAAGAGCATGTGCATAGTTACTGGACTTATGCGATTCGCATTAACAGGAATGACATTAATTGGTCGGAAATGAGAAGCTTCTTTACTGATTTGGGTGGAGATGGTTACTATGCCGCCTATCAGCCGGTACACCGCGAGCCCGTTTTCCCAATGCTCAGCGATATGGTTAAATCAAATCCTGGTCGTTTTCCTCATTGGCACGAAAGGATGCCTGATTACAGGGAGACTTCATGTCCTGTCTGGGAATCGATTCAACCGAATATAATCATGCTTAAAACAAAGTATTTCGACTTGGATTCTGCACGTCGCCAGGCGGATATTTTTGCAAAAACGATTCAGCATTTTTCATGAATTCCGCTTACCAAAGTTTAAACAATATCAGAACTATTGAAGAATCTTTTAATCGTGACGGTTTTGTTCATGTGGATTCCTGTCTGTCTAGTGAAGAACTTGATGTTGTTCGAATTCAGGTTGAACGCTACCGCAAGCATATCGTACCATTTTTGAGTCCTGCCGAAGTTTTTTATGAAGGGGACTCTCAACCGAATAATCTTAAACAACTTCAAAGAATGGAGCAACACGATCAATGGTTTTTGAACTTTGCTCTCGAATCTAGATGGCTAAAACTTGCTGAACAGCTACTTAAGCAGAAGGTCGTCCTAAGTGGTGTTGAGTGGTTCAATAAACCAAAGCTATCCGGCAAGCCGACTCCTCCGCATCAAGACGGATTTTATTTCTGCCTTGATCCAGACGAAGCAGTTACTTTTTGGTTTGCGATTGACGCTTCAGATAAAGAAAATGGCTGTTTGAACTATGCTAGGAAAAGTCACCTTGGAGACATTCGGGCACATGATTGCAGTCAAGTTCTTGGGTTTTCCCAAACCATTCTTGACTTTAAGGAGGGTGATCAAGTCAATGTTCATGCTGCGATCATGGATCCAGGAGACATGGTAGCTCATCACTCTAGAACAATTCATTGGGCTGGCGCTAATTCCAGTAACAGAACAAGGCAGGGTCTGGCTTTGGTGTTTTTCTCTGATCGTGCTCAGAGAGATGAGAAGGCTTTCACCAGATACCAGAAATCCTTTGAGCGGCAACTTGATGAAATGAGGTCGACTTAACAATAACAAAGTAAAGCATTCCAAAGAATCAAGGATTCAAGATGGCAAGATTAATTCATTTTAGTTTTTCGTTTGTTCTCGCCCTGAGCATGTTGTCCGGGTCCGGCTCGGCGGAGGATTCCGACGCAATTGATATTGCAGATCGTCGAGAGCTTTTTGTCGACAATTATTTGGTAGAAGCACTTGATGGGGAAGCACGTCAAATTCTTCATCGTCCAATTCCACGCGAAGTTGTTTTCGTAAGTAATCGTCCATGGGAAGGGAATGGTTTGAATTACGTAACGGTTTTTCAGGATGGGGATTCGTATAAAATGTATTATCGGGGTGGAGATTATGATCGTGGTGTCACCTCATTACATGAACAGGTTTATTGTCTTGCGATAAGTAACGATGGCATTAAATGGGAGCGCCCGAATCTAGGGTTAGTAGATTTTGAGGGATCTAAAGACAATAACATTATTCTCACCGAAAAAGACACGGATTTAGGTTATATATGCCATAACTTTAGTCCCTTTTTGGATTTGAATCCAAAAGTTCCTAAAACTGAAAGATATAAGGCTATAGGAGGCGGACCTTTGTTTCCCTTGGTTTCATCAGATGGCATTATATGGAAAAAAACAACAGACAAGCCGATTGTTACCGAGGGGGCGTTTGATTCTCAAAACCTTGCTTTTTGGGATTCTGTCCGCCGTGAGTACCGGGCATATCATCGCCAGTTCAGAAGCGGCCGTGATATCATGACGGAAACTTCCGGCGCATTTTCTTTTGGTTGGAGTAAACCAGTCTTCTTGAAGTATTCGCCAAGTCGAGGGGGCGAGCTTTATACGAATCAAATCACACCTTACAAAAGAGCGCCGCATATTTTTCTTGGGTTTCCGACGCGTTACGAGGATAGAGGCCTTACACCTGCAACACGTCATTTGCCTCAATGGAAATATCGTCAATCGCGAAGTAAGATTTCGACTCGTGAAGGGACTGCCGTGACTGAGGGGCTATTTATGTCCAGCAGAGATGGTGCCCATTTCCACGTTTTCGAGGAGGCATTTGTTCGCCCTGGATTGCGCACAAGGGACAGCTGGTTTTACGGGGATAATTATCAGAATAATGGTCTGGTAGAAACGCGGTCTACGCTTGCTGAGGATGCTCCTAATGAACTATCCATCTATTTGACTGAAGCGACGTTGCAAAATGGCAAACCTGCCAAACTTCGTCGTTATTCCCTTCGAATGGATGGATTTGTGTCAATCAATGCGCCGATGAAAGGCGGAAAGCTGATATCAAAGCCGATTCGATTTTCCGGAAATAATCTATATCTTAATTTTTCAAGTTCTGCGCGCGGTGGGATACGAGTTGGTTTTACCGATTTGTCAGGTAAAGCGCTGACCGGATATTCCTTGAATGATTGCCCTTGGATTTATGGAGACTCACTAAGGCGAATTGTAGAATGGAAAGATGGTAGCGAGTTAATCTCAAATGTAAGCGCTATTGCCGGGCAAGTAATCAAACTTGTTTTTGAATTAAAAGACGCGGACTTATTCTCTTTTAAATTTGA
>JAYZHR010000200.1:0-13432 GCA_036166355.1 Verrucomicrobiota bacterium
GGGGGAATGGACCTCGTGGTGCTGCTAGCGTAGACGGCGACATGGTGTTTGCTTTGGGATCTAAGGGAGGGCTCATTTGTGTAAATACATTTAGTGGAAAGTTTATTTGGAAGGTTGATTTAGTTGAAGGGTTGGGAGGTAAGGCTCCGTATTGGGGTTACTCCGAGTCAGTCCTAATTGAAGGTGATTTGGTTATATGTACGCCAGGCGGAAATAAGGGCACTCTTGCTGCACTTGATAAAAAAACCGGTAAAGTGAAATGGCGTAGTGCTGATTGGACAGATGGTGCTCAGTATGCTTCACCAGTTCCAGCTACACTTAATAAACAGCGTCAGATTGTTCAATTAACACAAAAAACGCTTGCCGGTATTTCCGTGAAGGATGGAAGTGTTCTATGGAAAAACGCTTGGCCAGGTCGTACTGCAGTAATTCCGACACCGATAATACAGGGGCAACAAGTTTATATTAGCTCTGGATATGGTGTTGGCTGTCGCAAGATAACTATTGGAAGTGACAATCGTGTAGAGGAGATTTATTCCAACAAGAACATGAAGAACCACCATGGTGGGGTGCTGCTTAAGGATGGTCATCTCTATGGTTATTCCGATGGTCGAGGTTGGACTTGTCAAAACCTCAAGACAGGTGAGGTAGTTTGGGATTCCAAGAAGTTGGGCAAGGGTTGTGTGTTTTTTGCAGATAACAGGCTTTATTGTATGGACGAAGGATCAGGAACTGTTGTTCTTGCAGATGCTAGCACAAATGGATGGGAGGAATACGGAAGATTTAAACTCAAACCGCAGACCGAATTACGCAAGCCAGCCGGTCGAATTTGGACTCATCCAGTTGTTGCTAATGGAATTCTTTATCTTCGTGATCAGGAGCTTCTTTTTGCTTTTGATGTCAAAAGGTAGAAAAAAAGATAACATTTCAATTTCTGATATGATCGAGAGATTCCAACTCTTGATCTAGAATTTATGGAATTGATTCATTACAGAAGAAAGCCGTACTGGGTGCTCTCACTAAGTATGCCCTTTTTTGTGTTTTTTGCTGTTGCCTTAGGTGTTGAGGACGACGCATTTATTCATATAAAAAACTACTGCATTGACTGTCATAATAATGACACACAAAAAGGTGAAATTAACCTTGAGGCTGCACTTATGGTTAAACCTTTTGTAAAGAATATTGATCTTTGGAAGACTGTAATCAACCGCATTGAAAACCGGGATATGCCGCCAGCCAAAAGGGATCAGCCTACCTCAATTGAGAGGAATACTTTACTGAGGTGGTTGAACCAAGAAGTTATCGGTTTTGACTATGATAAGATAGACAATCCTGGTTACGAGCCTGTGAGGAGGCTTACGCACATTGAGTTTAGTAATACTTTGCGTGATCTGCTTGGTCTGGATCTGAACTTGATAGAGGATTTTCCGATTGATCTTAGTGGGAAGAGTGGTTTTGAGAATAGTGCAAACACCTTGTTTCTTCAGCCGATTTTGATGGAACGATATTTAGGAGCGATTGACAAGGTGGTGGAAGCTGTAGTTCCTCTTGAAGGAAAACCTCACAAATTTTCTCCGGCGATTTTTTCTTGGCCTATCGATAAAGAGAGTGAACCTGATGTTGCAAAAAATATTCTCGACCGTTTTTTACTCAGAGCTTATCGCCGTCCGCCAGTAGCCAGCGAGATTCGCGATATTAATGCGATATATAATCAAGCCCGTGACAATGGTGAAATATTTTCGATGGGCATAAGGCGTGCGATGGGAGCTGTTTTGGCTTCGCCTGCTTTTTTACTAAAGTCAGAGAAAGAAAAGAGAGTAGATAAATCCTATAGAATTGATGATTTTGAATTGGCGAGTCGATTGTCATATTTCCTCTGGGCAAGCATGCCGGATGATGAGATGTTTCGATTGGCGGCAGCGAATCAATTAGGAAACCCAGATGTAATGGCGGAGCAGGTAACTCGTATGTTGGAAGATCCAAAATCTAATACATTAGGCAGTGTGTTTGCTGCGCAGTGGTTAGGATTTGATGCTTTGGGGGTGCGGGTTCGACTAGATCCGATCGATAATCCGTGGTGTACCGACACGCTTATGGAGGCTATGAAAAAGGAGTCGGCTATGAATTTCATGGCATTGGTTCGGGGTAACCTGCCTTTAACTGAATTAATTGAGTCCAAGAGTACTTTTGTGAACGAGGAGTTAGCCAATTTTTATAAAATTAAGGGAGTGAAGGGCGAACATATGCGGCGTGTTATTCATTCAGACAAAAGGCGTTATGGTTTATTTGGCCAAGCTTCTGTGCTTGCAGTGACATCTTTACCTTATCGCACGAGCCCTATCAGGAGAGGGGAGTGGATTTTGGATTCATTACTTGGAACCCCGCCCCCTCCGCCACCACCTGATGCGGGTGAGTTGGACGAAGATATCGAGGAAAATCGAAAATTAACTTTTCGACAGAAGCTTGAGCTACACAGTGAAAATCCTAGATGCAACTCATGTCATAAAGAGATGGATCCTTTAGGTTTTTCTTTGGAGAATTATGATTGGTTTGGTAGATGGCGTACAAAAAGTCGGGGACGGTCGATTGATGCCAATGGAAGAATGCCGAGTGGCATCGAATTTAATGGTCCGATTGGTTTGCGAGATGTGATTATTGAAGAGAAACTTGACGACTTGGCTCGTCAGGTTACTCGTAAAATGCTTTCCTATGCCCTAGGCCGACAGCTCGAGTATTACGATGTTCCGGCGGTAAGGAAAATTTTAGCAGTGTTCAAGGAAGATAATTATCGTTTGCAGACGCTTTTACGTGAAGTTTGCTCAAGTTATCCTTTTCGCTTTCGGAAAAATCCTGAGGACGCTGAATTATTAGAGCGCAAAACTTTGTCTAACAATGGCTAAATCCTGGCAACTTTCACGCCGAACCATGTTACGTGCATTGGGGGCTTCAGTTGCGTTGCCATGGCTTGAAGCCATGCAGCCGCTTTCGCCTTTGGCCGTCACTCCAAAACGTCCGAAATTGAGAGCGGGCTATATATATTTTCCAAATGGGGTTTCCAAAGGAAGTTGGGAACCTGAAAAGGTTGGTCGAAAAGGTGAGATTAGGAAACTAAGTAAATGGATGAAGGATCTGGAGCCTTTCAAGAAAGATATTCTTTTGGGGCGTAATATTTGGACTCCTAGAGGTAATGGCCATGGTGCGGGTACGGCTACATGGTTAACGGGAGGTTCTTACAGTGGTTCGCGGGTAAGTGCTGGTGGCGCATCAGTTGACCAAATTATTGCTAAACATGTTGGTGCTGAGACAATGCTGCCGTCGCTTGACTTGTCGATGAAGGGAGAGGGCTATTTTTCAAACAGTTTGCCCCGTAATTCTATCTCCTGGATAAGCGAGAATTTGCCTGCAACGCGTGATACCAATCCCCGAACTATTTATGATCGTATGTTTCGAAAGTCTAGTGAAGGAGTGGTCGATAAAAGTGTGATTGACCTTGTTAATGATCAAGCCAAGAGCCTTAAACGTCGTGTTGGAAGAATGGACCAGCAAAAGGTCGATGAATATTTAGACGCGCTACGTGCTGTGGAAAGAAGGATGGAGTTTGCTGAAGATCAAAGTCAGAAATATGCTGTTGGCAAACCAAAAGGAATATCTTTTGAGCGTCCGCCTCTGACTATTCCAAGGGATCACGAGACATACATGCGGACAATGATGGACTTAATGGTGCTTGGTTTTTGGTCGGGAGCAACTCGTGTTGGATCTCTTATGCTCGACCATGGGCAGAGCAATCGTTATTTCGATTTCATTGATGGCGTGCGTGGTACTTGGCATGCCTTGTCGCATTACCGTGATATTAGTGGGAAAACAGAGGATGATGATGGTGTCAATTCTTGGAATACCATTTCTGAAAAAAGAGATATGTATAATGCTGTTACAGCATGGCATCATCGGCAGTTTGCTTATATGCTTAAAAAAATGAAGAGTATAGATGAAGGCAATGGGACGTTACTTGACAATACCATGCTTCTTTATGGATCTAGTTTAGGTGATGGGCATGCACATGGAGAAGAAAATCTCCCGATTATATTTGCAGGTGGCTCTGGAGATGGTATTCGTTCAGGACGTTATCTGAAGTATCGACGAAATTATTCTCTTTCAAAGTACCATTTGGCAACGATGCAGCGAATGGGTGTTGAAGTTGAGGAATTTGCGGATGCGGAATCCCCAATGAGCGGCCTCACCAAGGATGTTTAGTTTTATATGAAAAAAATTATGTTACTCGTGTTGGCGGCTCTCTTCGCAGGCTGTTCAACAACTAATAAAAATAATGTCATTCCAATAATTGATACGCATATTCATCTTTATGACACCACACGTCCGGAGGGTCTTCCTTGGCCTCCAAAATCAGACGAGGTGCTTTATCGCCCGATATTAACTGAGCATTTTGACAGGGTGTCTGATGAAAATAATGTTAACGCTACTGTAATTGTTGAGGCAAGTAAGTGGATTCCAGACAACCAATGGGTGCTGGATCTTGTGAAACATGATCCTGATCGTTATATAGGCTTGGTTGGGAGTTTGGAAATTGGAACTCCTGATTTTAAAAAACATCTGGAAAAGTTGTCTAAAGATAAACGATTTGTAGGAATTCGAATGCGTGAGCGCCCTGGAGGCGATCAGTTTTTTGAGAACGAAGCAGTATGGTCAGATTTGAGTTTGCTAGCTGATATGGATCAGACATTAGACGTATTAATGTTTCAGTTTAGTCTAGAGGATGTCGATATTGTAGCCAAACGATTGCCAAAATTAAAAATTCTGATCAATCATGTTGCAGGTGCGAATATTGAAGGAGAGCCAGCTGAATCTGATTGGGTTTCAGCAGTGCAGAATGTCGCTAAAAACAAGAATGTATACTGCAAAATATCTGGTCTTTTTCAGCAGTCTCACCGTCAACCTTCGCCGAAGGATGTTTCCTTTTATCAGTCAGAGTTGGATGTCCTATGGGAAGCCTTTGGTGCTGATCGTCTTGTATATGGGAGTAATTGGCCTGTGACAATGCGTGGAGGCACATATGGTGAATATCTTGCTATAGTTAGGTCTTATTTTTCAGATAAGCCACGTTCAGCTCAAAAGAAATATTTTTATCAAAATGCTTTGAAGTTTTATGGTCTTCCGTCGCTGAAACGTTAGTTAGGCAAGTTCGGTTTCTAGAGCATTTTGAAGTGCTTTGAGCTGCTTGGGATTGGTTAATTTTTCTCCAGCTGTGGTTCTGACGTAAAAAGTGTCAATTGCCGCTCCTTTTTCAGTGCTAATTCGTGCCACATGAATACTTAAGTCGTGTTGAGTTAATACTTTTGAAATACGATGAAGTAAGCCTATTTGATCTTCAGATTCCACCTCGACGATTGTACGTGACTCGACTGATTGAGTATCTATTCGGATTCTAGTAGGAATTTTCCATTCTTCTGAGTCGGGTTGTGAAGGTGAATGCTTAATATGCTTTTCAAATGTTGTATCGCCGTTTGGGAGTAAAGCTTGCTTAATTAACCTGCTGAATTTGTCTTTTTCAGTGCGATTGGCCAAACCCCCGTTGTTTGAATTAATTACAAAAAAGGTATCTATTATGATTCCATCTGTCCGAGAGAACACGCGAGCGTTAAGAATATTTAATCCTGCTGCTGCTAGTGCGCCGGATATAGTGGTGAATAATCCGGGGCGATCCCAAGTGCAAACCTTTAAAGAAGTATAGCCGCGGGCAGGGCGATTGTGCCAGCCAATGACTGGTTCAAGTACTTTTTCATTTGTTGCAGATGTAACCCGTTTGAGGAAGAGATTGACATGAGTGAGGTCGATCAAAATATGCCTTACAGAGTGCACTCGAAAATAACGAGATGTTAGATGGTTAAAGTGAGATTCCAATTCTTCTTCGCTAACTTCAGGTGGTAATTCTTTGCGTAAGGTTGATTTTAGTTTTGCTAAGCGCTCTTTTTCTGCTGCCTCGTAAGATTCCCCGTTTACCATTCGTCGTCCCGCCCGTCGGTAAAGTGATTGTAGTAGACTATTCTTAAAATCATTCCATAAGTTATCACTTGTTCCGAGTGAATCAGCAAACGTCAGCAAGGTAAGCATAGCTAAGTTCTCTTCATCTTGGACAGTTTCAGAAAATTGGCGGATTACTGTCGGCGAATCGATGTCTCTTCGTTGGGATACTTTGGCCATGAGTAAATGGTTTTCAACTAGGAATTTTAGTCTATTTAATCTGCGAAGTGATAATCCTAATCGTTCACCTACCTGAAGGCAGACAGCGGTGCCATCTTTCACATGATCGCCGCTATCCATTCCTTTTCCGGCATCATGCAAAAAAAGTGCGAGATAAAGTAAATAGGGTAAATCGATATCCTGCAGGATATGAGTGTAGTCGGTGAAAGGGCGTTTTTTCGCATTCCAAACTTGGTCGAGTTTATCGATGCAAATAAGTGTGTGTTCATCTGCCGCATAGGCATGAAAAAATTCATGCTGCACAAGGCAGGTCATACGGCCAAATTCCGGAATATATCGGCCAAGTAAATCAACTTCGTGCATGATCCTCAATGTTGGGGCGACATTTCCCCGTTGGTTGAGGATCTCAAGAAATGTTTCGTGGATTTCTGAATTATTTATAAATGCATTATCAACTAGTGATACATTGTCTCGTAACAATTGTATCAGATCAGGATGGAATTCCAGTCCTCGCTGTTGTGCGTACAGGAACACCCGCATTAAGCGTTGCGGTTTGTCTTTGAAAACACGAGTTGAACTTGGGGAAAGTTCTCCTTCATTAATTAAGAATCCATCAATTTTTTCTTTTTCGTTGGTGCCTTTGAGTAGAGCTCGTAAAAAAGTTAGCTTTTGGGTTGGTTTTGGCCGTAATGCAAGTCGTCGTTCTACCATTCTAGTGATTAGGTGTATCCGCCGCATGTGCGTATACAGATCACGCATGAATGCTTCTAATCTTCTGGCAGGTGAACGGTCTTTGTATCCCAAATGCCAAGCCACTTTCGGTTGTAGAGCCTTGGGGAGGTCATCGGTGGGTCGTTTTGCTTGGTAATGCAACTCGTTTCGAACTCGTAATAGAAAGTCATAACCCTCCTCGAGTTGTTTTCGATTGTTTGGACGAATCATCTCTTGTTGCTGAAGTTCCTCAAGAGAACGTGTTCCATATTTAAAGTGGCTCATCCAAAGTAGATTCTGATAATCACGTAGGCCTCCGCATCCATTTTTGATATTCGGTGCTTGAAGCAATGCTGAGTTACCGAATTTTACTCGTCGTGCGTCTTGGTCTGCTATCCGCATTTCTAAGTAAGAATTAATATGGCTGCGCACGCATTTTATTTCGATACGTTGTTTTAGTTCATCGAATAACTTTTCATCCCCGCTAATGAGTCGAGCTTCTATAAGAGATGTTTTTGTTTGCATGTCATCATTAGCAACATTGACTGCATCCTGAATATTCCGAACGGAATGTCCGACCTTCATCCCCAAGTCATATAGTGTGTATATAAGTCCACCAGGTCCTGTGAATTTTTCAAGTAAGCCATGCTTGAATATACGTGTTAGGCTTGTTGTTGAGCCATTATGTAAAAGCATAATGTCTATATCGCTGTGAGGGTTCAGTTCTGCTCTTCCGTAGCCGCCTATAGCTACTAGAGATATTCGGATTTTACGTTCCTTTTTTTGAGGTTCGAATGTTTCCAGTGTCCAATTGAAAAGCGATCGCAAAAGTGTATCTAGTATTTGAGATCTCACATCACAAATCCTACGCCCGGCTGTACCCTCGCGATGCCACTTTTGCAAACGTGCTGATTCTGACTTCAGATAGCGTTTCAGCTTGGCTAGTTCATCATTTAGAGAACTATCCGACGGGATGCTGAGTGGCGTGATTAAAAAAGAGTCATTCTCTCGCACGAGACCGAAAATCTAACGTTAACTGAATATTAAAACAATTCTGCTAGAGATATTGATATACTAGTAACCTTGCCGCCGTCTTAAGCGTAATTTAGATTTCTGGGAGATGGCTGATAAGAATGATCCTGACATTGCACTGATGCTGCGGGTGAAGGAGGGGGATTTGTCGGCCTTTGAGGTTCTTGTTGATAAATTCAAACAGCCGGTAATGAATTTGGTTTATCGGTTAATCCATGATCTTGATGAAGCCGAAGACATAGCTCAAAATGTCTTTATTCAAATCTGGAAAACCCGTGAGAGGTACGAGCCTAATAGTAAATTTACCACATGGTTGTTTACAATTGCCCGCAATATGGGACTAAATGAGATTCGTCGTCGTACACGCCATCCGGCTGATTCGCTCGATGAGCCGCATCCAGAGAGTGATAATCAGCCACGGCATGTGGTGGAAGATTTTACTAGTCCAATACCGGTGGAGGCGGCTTTAAGTGACGAATTACATGCTCGAGTGGAGGAGGCGATTCGAGATTTGCCTGAAAAACAACGTACGGCGCTTCTGTTATGCCGCGATGGAGGGGTAAGTTATGAGGAAATTGCTGAAGTTTTGGGCGGAATATCGTTAACTGCTGTCAAATCCATAATTTTCCGGGGTAGAGCTGTTCTGAAAGCGCGTCTTAAGCCGTATCTTAAGTCAGGAGATTGGTATAAAAAATGATCTCTATACAAAACTTTTTTGCATTTTCGGTTTTTAAGTTAATGAGACAATGAGTCAATCTGATTATAATAAACTATTGCAGACTGTTCTCGAGCGAGATTTAAGTGAGAAAGAGTTGTCTGAGGTTTATGATTTATTGGATCAAATGCCAACTGAACTTGCTGAGTTTGAGGCGGTTGACCAATTGCTCTCTAAACTGCCCGATGTCAGTGTTTCGACAAATTTCACCAGTCGTTTAATAAACGAAGTTGGTAGTAATATTAAGGCCAGAGAGGGCTTAAGCCAAAATTTTGGTCTTTGGTGGCAGCGATTTTTTACTTCTCGATACCGTACGATTCATTGGGCGGGTGCTGCATCTCTGCTCTTGTTTATAGGTATTTCAGGTTATCAGTTGCGACTTAGCCAAGATCGCATAGATATGGCAGAAAGTCTTCAGGCAGTGGCTGGTTTAGCGGAGATAACACCTGGATTGTTGAGTGATTTTGAAATGATTAATGTGATTAGTCATTCAGATCCTGTAGATGAGGAATTGTGGGCAGCTCTGAAATAAATCATGTTATCTGGATTTACAGCTTATCGTTTAATTTTCTCATTTATTTTGTTGATTGTGATGTGCGACATTGCTTTCTGTGTGGATTCACCTTTTGCGAAGTTTAAGCAAATTTTTGATCTGCCTGAAGCGAAGCGTCAGGTTGCAGTTAACGATTTGAGTATTTCATCCGAGAAATATCGAGAAATTATTAGCTCCAAAATTAAGGAATATGGAGTTATGCCTGAGCACGAGAGAAACCGTAAGTTAGATGCGTTAGATTTTCGTTGGCACCTATTGTCGCTTTTGAAGCTGGAACCTGTAAAGCGTGCTGCCCGATTAGAGTCGGTACCAGAACGTTTTCGTGAGGAGATTCAAAGGCGCCTTGTTGGTTGGGATAAGCTCGAGATTCAGGACCGTGAAAATTTGATAAAGAATGAATCTTTTTTTCGATATATGTCTAGTTTTGGTCGTGGCCGAGAATCGCGAGTGGCTTTGACTAATCATATCGAAAAGATGCCTTCCAAGTTGCGAGAGAGTGTTGAACAGAAAATTTCTCAATGGCGTGATAAACCGAAAGTGGATCGCCGTAAAATGACACGCCAATTCAATCGTTTTTTTGATCTTCGGCCTATTGATCAGGAAAAGGCATTAAGTCACCTCTCCAATCGTGAGCGAGCTAAAATGGAATCAAGTCTAGTTCAATTTAAATCAATGACTGCCGCACAACGGGAAATTGTCCTCAAATCGTTCGATAGTCTGGCTAGTATGTCTCAGGGCGAACGTACAGCTTTTTTTCGGAATTCACAGCGCTGGAATGAAATGAGTAATGTGGAGCGTAAGCAATGGAGAACATTGGTGACAAAGATGCCTCCTTTACCTCCGGGCTTTGAAAAGAAGGTTTCTCCGCCGCTTCCCCCTGGGATGGGTGATCCGGCTTCAGGGCAGACTATTGTTACCAATTCGCTTCGTTAATCGCTAGCATATGGATCCTATCGCCTTCAAGATCGGCGGCTTCCCAATATATTGGTATGGTATTTTAATAGCTGGTGGTTTTTTATGTGGATTATGGACGGCTAGCCGTCGAGCTGCTCTCGATCATCTCGATTCTAAAGCGATTTCTGACTTGGGTGTATGGATTATCATTGGGGCATTGGTTGGATCTCGAGTGTTATATGTTTTTACCAATTGGGATAACTATTCGGGTAAGTCATTATTAGAATGGATCAATTTTCGAGAAGGTGGATTAGTTTTTTATGGAGGTTTTATTGGCGCGGCTTTAGCAGTGGTTTTATTTTCGTTTACTCGACCCACTGAATCGTTATGGAAAATTGCTGATGCATTAGCTCCCAGTATTCCTCTTGGCCACGCACTTGGTCGTTTAGGTTGTCTTATGTATGGGTGCTGCTTTGGTTCGACTTGTGATCTCCCTTGGGCTGTTCAGTTCCCATTAGGGAGTCCAGCTTATAGTATGCATAATTCTTTGGGCCTTTTAGCTGGTAATGATGTACATTCTTTACATGTGCATCCTTCACAGGTTTATGCTGCACTGTTAAACTTTGCATTATATGGGGGGTTGGCTTGGTTGTATCGGCGTAAATGTTTTGATGGTCAAGTCTTTGGTGTTTACCTTGTTGTTTATTCGATTAATCGATTTGTCATTGAATTTTTTCGAGGTGATTATCAGTTGGAACAAATGTGGGCTGGATGGATAAAGCCTGGGCAGCAACTTAGTTTGCTCTTACTGCCAGTTGGTTTAGTGCTGCTGGGTTTGCTTTCACGTCGTAAAGCTTATAAGCAGGATTCTGAGGGCTCTTGACTGAATACAATTAAAGATTGCTTCTTTAAACTTTAGCTTAAATATTCAAAAATTACTATGAACCGAGCTCTTATTATTATTCTTGGATTGTTTTTATTTGGAGTAGTTTCAAATCAGGCTGCTGATAAAATCAAAACTTCTAATGGAGAGTTGGCCATATATCCCGTTAAGCATGGTACAGTTGTATTTCAGTGGCAAGGCGAGACGATATTTGTTGATCCGGTTGGAGGGGCAGCTCTTTATAAGAAGTTTGGTAATCCCACAATGGTACTTGTAACTGATATTCATGGGGATCATTTCCATAAGGATACTCTAGATGCTGTTGTTAAGGAGAAAACGGTGATGATAACTCCTGAGACTGTTGCCGCATTGATATCAGGAAAAATCAAGGAAAGTATTACAACTTTGGCCAATGGTAAATCGTTTGATAAGGCTGGTGTCAAAATCGAGGCAATACCAATGTATAATTTAACTGCGTCAAGGTTAAGATTCCATAATAAAGGTCGAGGTAATGGTTATGTGATCACATTTGGAGATAAACGTGTTTACGTAAGCGGTGATACAGAGGATATACCAGAAATGCGGGCGTTAAAAAAAATTGATATAGCGTTTGTATGTATGAATTTACCCTACACTATGACTCCTGAGCAGGCTGCCGATGCTGTGCGTGAGTTTAAACCGAAGATAGTTTACCCCTATCACTATCGAGGAAGCGATACAGCCAAATTTAAAGAGTTGGTTGGTTCTATTTCGGAGGTTCGTTTACGGGATTGGTATATCAAGTAAGATTTGTTGCTCAGTTGTGCTAAATAACACTAAATAGATTTTTTTTAGTCCAAATCAAAAAGAATTTCTCGCGGTTCAGCACCGCGGTTAGGACCTACAAGTCCTCGATCCTCTAGTTCGTCCATAATTCGTGCAGCTCGGGTGTAGCCTAGGCGTAGTCGACGTTGCATGAGGGAAACGCTAGCTTTTTGTTCGACGCGGATAACCTCAATGCATTTTTGAATAATTTCCTCATCCTCATCTATACCGCTTCCTCCATTAGGGCCAATAGTGCTTGGTCCTTCTAGTTGACGTTCCATCTCTGTATCATAACAAGGTTTTGCCTGTGTGTTTACGATTTCGACAATGCGATTAATTTCTTCGTCGGTAACTAAGCAGCCTTGAGCACGCCGTAAGTTAGCGGTGCCCGGCGGTAAAAAAAGCATATCTCCTTTGCCAAGTAATTTATCAGCACCCATTGCATCAAGAATAGTGCGTGAATCAACCTTTGCTGCTACTTGGAATGCAATACGAGCTGGAATGTTAGCTTTAATTACACCTGTGATGACATCAACGCTAGGCCGTTGTGTGGCAACAATACAGTGTATTCCAGCAGCGCGGGCCATCTGAGTTATACGAGCGATGCATCCTTCAACTTCATTTTTAGCCATAAGCATAAGGTCGGCTAGCTCATCAATAATAACTACTATGTAACTTAATTTGTCAGGTATTTCTACATCGTCTTCTCTTGGAATTGTGACTTCTTGGTCCATCTCCACTGCAAATCCTTCACCTTCATCAAGGGGTAATTCTGCTTGATCTGTTTTGATCGGTTTCTTTTTTGGTCGTGAATTAAAGCCGCTAATATTTCGTGCGCCCACTTTTGCGAAAATTTGATAGCGTTTCTCCATCTCATTGACAACCCACTTCAGTGCAAGGATGACTTTTTTTGGATCGTGAACAACAGGTGCTGCAAGGTGTGGAAGGCCATTATATATTTGCAGTTCGACAACTTTAGGGTCGATCATGACGAATCGTAGCTCTTCTGGTGAAAAGCGGAATAATAGCGAGGCAACAATCGAGTTAATGCAAACTGACTTTCCGGAACCGGTGGCGCCTGCGATCAGCATGTGAGGCATTTCAGCTAGATCAGCGACTATTGGGGTTCCATATACATCTTTACCCAGTGCAAGAGGTATTTTTGCTTTACTTTTCTTCCATTCAGGAGATTCAACGATATCTCGAAATAGTACTTTAGTCTTAATGCGATTAGGGACTTCAATCCCAACGGAGCTTCGGCCTGGTACTGGGGCTAGGATGTTAATTCTTTCAGCCTTGATTGCAGCTGCTATATTGTTTGCTAAGGCGGTAATTTTTTCGAGTTTTACACCAGGTGCCGGGTGTAATTCATATCTAGTTATAGTTGGTCCCTTGGTGATGTCTCCTTCGGTGACTTCAATACGAAATTGTTGCAGTGTGTCTTTGAGTAATCTTGCATTTGCCAGAAGTTGTTCGCGTGGTTCAGCTGGGACTTCTGGGCCTTCTGGTTCGTCAAGAACTTGAGATTTGGGCAGTTTGTAATCTTTTACTTTTGGAGTTTCTGCAACTGAGACTGGTCCTTTTGGTTTAGTAGTAGGCCTTGATAGTTTTGGTTTTTGTTTAG
>JAYZHR010000201.1:0-3644 GCA_036166355.1 Verrucomicrobiota bacterium
TATCCAAAAGACTTTTTGCTGAATCAAAGTCGTTTTTTTGTCGGTCATTCTCAAGACGTAAAAGAATCTGACCTTTTTTTACTTTATCTCCTTCCTCAACTAATAAATCTACAGCTGGATTGCTAGTACGGGCGTTTACTTGCACCTGCGCTTCAGCCTCTAACGGAGCAGAACGTTCCAAAATCTTTTCAATTGGACCTATGCTGACCTCAGCCAATTCCACTAGAACCGGTTTTGCTTTGCTTTGTTTTTTGGATTTATCTTTGGAGCTCTTCCCTTTCCATTCTCCAGAATTGCAACCAGCAATAACCAACGAACAAATAAGCAGTAACGCCTTTAATATTAATGTTTTACCCATTTTATTCTTAACCAAGCCTAAATATTACGCGAATCCTGCATAATTGGTTACGAAAGACCAATAAAAACAGGCTGAATCCAAGCAAAACTCACTGGCAGAACAGATTTTGCTGTAAAGTGGACTGAGGTCAATCGTAATACATCTATTTTAAGCATGTAACTCAAATGCTACATGTAGGATATAATGATTAAAATCAATCCAATTACAATACGGTACCACCCGAATACTACAAATGTGTTCGATTGAATATATCTTAGTAACCACTTAACAGAAACAAAGGCAGTTATGGCGGAAACCAACGTGGCTAAAGCAAGCTGTGCCCAGTCTTCACTGATTCCCTCATTAGAACCGATTCCCTTGACCACCTTGTATAGCCCTGCAGCCAATAAAGTTGGAACTCCTAGAAGGAAAGTAAACTCAATGGCAGGAACACGTTTTAACCCCATCAAAAGTGCAATCAAGATAGTTGACCCTGAACGTGATGCTCCCGGAAAGATAGCAGCTAGTAGTTGCCCAAAGCCAATGGCGATCGCAATCTTCCAAGTGACATTTGCTAATTCAGAACTGCTTCCTCTGCAATTTTCAACAGCGATAAAAAATACTCCACCAATCAAAAGAGCTAAGGCGACTGGAAACACATTCTCTGGCAATTCAAAACCAAGTTTATCTATAAGCACTCCACCAACACCTGTAATACAAAATGCAACAAATAATTTTGATAAATAATCGCGCGCCTCAGGCTTATAACATTGAAATATCAGTTGCTTAACACGATCAGCAAAATTGAAAAGGACTGCAATTACTGCGCCGCTCTGTATTGCAATGTTAAATATATCCGATTGTTTCTTCACCCAACCCAACTGCTGCGGAATAAGCAGATGCCCAGTTGAAGAAATGGGCAGAAACTCTGTGATCCCTTCGATAACCCCAAGAAGAACCGATGTCAGCCAATCTGGCACACCGCCTTATGACCTCAACGCTCAGGAAAGTGCAAGGCTATCCTTCAAAAAAACCAAACTTCATAAATAAAGTTTGGCCTTACAATTCTTGTTCCCGGTTGCTTTATTCATTTATACCCCTATTTTCGAATCTTATCCCAAAGCTTTTCAATATCAGGATCCAAAAGGGCAACCTCCCTAATCTTCTCTGGTTCACCGACCTTTTCTGCGACAAGATACCAATCAAATGCTAAGTCAATATCTCCAAATCTACAGGCGTAACATGCAAGATTATAAGGAATGGCTTCATTGTCAGGAAATCGCTCGGCAACCGGCTCAAGAAGCTGATACGCATCATGGGCACAATTTAGGTAAAACAATGAATTTGCTTGATTAATCCATCCTGCGGAACTGTTTGGAAACTGCTCTACCATATAACCTCCAAGCTCAACACAACGCTCCCAATCCTTTTTTTGTGCATATAAATGCCACTCAAGATGTAAAACTTCAAAATGACATCTGTGATTCTCAGAAATTTTATCTAAATCAACCAACGCCTCATCAGTATTACCCAGCTGCATCCAACCGGTAGCTGCCGAAAGATGCATGCTATCAGGAGGAGGAATCTCGGCTGATACTTCGTTGCTCATTTACCACTAGATTCTCTAGTGAAAGCCTTAACCCCTTTAACCCCTGCCAACTTGGCAGCATCCATCACTTTAATTATTTTTCCAAAAGGAGCATCGGTATCGGAACGAATGGAAAGCTGACGATCAGGATTTGACTCTACTGCTTTTTTTATTTCATCCTCTAAAGCTCCTTCTCCAATCGGATCAGCACCAATATAAAAGTAAGGTGGATTTTTCGCTACCGTTACTATTAATGGTCGATTCACAGAAGGCTCTTTTTTGGCCTGAGAGGATTCCGGCAATGCCAAAGATACAGCTGCCTGATTTTTAAATGTTGTGGAAACAACCATAAATATCAACACCACCATCAGAACATCAATCAACGCAACAACAATGACTGTTGGCGGCTTACGATTTTTTCGAGGAAGGAACCGCATGGCCGATCAATTCTCGTTACTGTTGGGATATTGACGCCGCAAAAACACATCAAGTTGCGTTTCCATCTCTATAGCAAATGTCTCTATTCGCTTATTGTATATACTCCAAGCAATTAGAGATGGTATAGCTATGCTCAGCCCAGAAAGTGTAGCCCAAAGAGCAGTTGATATACCCTGTGCAAAAGCGGTCGCCTCTGTTTCGCCACCAGCCATGGTGCTAAATATATCAATAAGCCCAACAACAGTTCCAACTAAACCAAGTAACGGGGCTATTCCGGTGATAATCTCCAAAACTATCAACCCACGCTCCATTTTGCTTACTTCATGGCGAGCTCGAGTTTGCAGCGCCTCCACATTATCTGGCTTAGCCCACTCAAGATGCTCGATTGCTGTAGTTGTCAAACGAGCCAACGGCGTATTTTGATGCAGTTGAGCAAACCTTAAAACGGTATTTACATCTGCTCGAGTATGGCAATGATCAAGACTATCTAACAAGGGATTCGGAAGTATAGTGACTCGCCTTAGGGCCCATCCTCTTTCGATGATAAAAGTCAGACTAATTACCGAAGTGAGACCCAATAAAATTAAAATCAGAGTATGCACAATATTTCTTCTAAATACCGGTGCTAGCCGGGCGGGGGATTCAATCGACAACCAGCGTTTTCGACAAGTCGAAACGAATGATTATTCATCAAACCACTCATCCTCAGGATCAAATGCTGGAATCGGTATATTTATTATTTTCAGTCTTCCGACTGCCCGATGCCGGCAGCCAGGCTTAATATAAATGGTTGTCAAAGGACGCACAGGTACACGCTCTCCATCCAGTTCCATATATCCCTCCCCTTCGAGCACAAGATAAATCTCAGTCATTCTTTTATGATAATGAACTTTAGATTCCTGATTGATTTCGACCTCATGTAGACTAGCGACTGCCTCAGGCTCATTAACGAAAGCTCTCTTAGCTAAACCGCAAGGACAAACAGTTGCCTCTATCTCATCCAATTGCTCAATCAGGTAATTCCCCATCTGGCGAATGATTTTGTGCATCAATTAATTGAGTGGCAAGAGCCAACCACTAGTAAAATGCTAACAATTACAAGCAGGTATATTTTCTAGAAGCACAACAATTTGTGCTTGGAAAAACTTGCCACCACTACAAATTGTGGTAAGACTAATTTCTTTGCCTAATTCGACCAAATTTAAAAAAGTGTATTTGGTATAAATAACCTTAGTGAAAAGTATTTACCCAATAAGTAATAATCCACTGAAAATCCGATGA
>JAYZHR010000202.1:0-2939 GCA_036166355.1 Verrucomicrobiota bacterium
TTACCCTTAGTTAAGGGGAAACTTGAATTGGCTTGGTTTGTAGATCAGGTCATTCCTGTCGGGGATTATCTTTTACAGTTGTCTCGAGGGGCCAACTGGTACTATGGCGAGCAGAGAGGGCCTTCAATTCGAGTTGCATCCATAAAGGATACCGATACTTCATTAAATAATCTTGTTCTGGATAGAAAGGTTTACCTTTCTGGCGTATCGGTTCGTGATAATAGATTGTATTTACTTCAAACTAAGGCTTATCAGGATGGTGATCTTATGCCTTTACCTGAAAATAGTGATAAGAATAAGGAGCCTTCTGCAAATCTATTTTTGACTGTATTGGATTTATCCAAATTGCCTGAACTTTCGATTATTAGCGAGACTGCAGTGGTCGATAAAAAAATGGGTTGGAATAACAATTTTAAAGCTAATTGGCCTAATGATGGTAAACTACTTTGGACAAACAAGGGTGGGTATCGTTACTGGGGTTGGGGAGAAATCGATGATATAGGTATGAATGATATTTGGTGGCCTGGTTATGGGGGAGGAGCTGGCCAGTTAATTTGTTTTGATGTTAGCGGTCCTGCTAATCCGGTTTTGGCTTCTAATATTAATCTTTCAGTCGTGGAGAATGATCAGCCAGATAAAAATGGCAAACTCAATATACATTATCTTAATCGTTGGGATTTCAGTCAAGCCATTCTCAATGAAAACGGACTTGTTTACATAAGTAGTCAGTACAGCAAATTCCTTGAAAAAAAGGATTCTGATAATGGAAAAACTACTGATGATAAAGAAGAGGAACCGGGACCGGAACCCATGCCCAAGCCATATGGTCATTGGATTACTCGTTATGAGTTACACGTTGTTGATTATGCTGACCCATTTGATCCGGTTGTAAGGGAAGCGGTGGCTATCCCAGGCTCATTAATTGGCACGTCCCACGGTGGTGCCATAATTTACACTCAAGGGGTGCATTGGAATGATAATCGAAAATGGGATGGAGAGTGGTTTGACGCTAGTTCATATGATGGGCTTGATGTTCATTTAATTGATTCAATTGAACAACCCAACGCTTGGCCAAAGTCATATACCCTGACAAAGGATGGGACCTTATACATAGCATTTACAGAAAGAGTTAAAGTGCTAAATGAAGAGGGTGAAGTTATTGAATATCGAGCTGATCCCTATATGCAGTCTTTTGCTCTGGATGAGAAAGGTAAGTTTACCATGCTTGATGAGATCAAGCCAAATGGGGAGTTGCAGCAATTGGCAGATGTCGATGGAAGCCTTTTAGGTATCGATAATCAACGTAATGTATATTTGTTTAATACTTCTGACGGCGCATCAATACGGACTTTAGGGAAGGGAAGTGTGGAGGGCTGTTTATGGTTTAGTCTCGATGGACTTGTCAATAATGCTGGAATTGGCGTTTGGATTCCGCTTGGTCAATATGGTGCATCCCGAATAGACTGGGGCGATTGATCAAAATTCACCGAACTATCTCGTTATAAATCGGTTAAAATTTTCTCCAAATAATCCTTCTACATCTCGTTGAATTTCCTCCTCGCTTGGTTCCCAGCCTGTTACAGAAAGATTAAGGTATTTTTCTACTAAAACTTTGTTGATTATCTCACGAGAGTGATCCCATTTGTATATAATTTGATCCAGTACTCGTGCATCTGAGTGTTGTGGCGTGAAACTCATTCCTATCAAATCAAGTCGCATCCGAGTCATTTCCTCAATCACACTAGGAATATTGGTAAACCACCAACATCCAAAGACATGAAGATTACGGAATTTTCGTGCGATAACACATAACTCGTGCTGACTTTCTTTAGAGAGCACAGTGCAAAGGAATTTGTTGTTTGGATTGTCTGAACAGAGATTTTCGAGTCCGATAAGACTTGGTTTGCCGATTCCGTCGCCCGCCAATTCCATTGCGGGGTTCACACCGCGTTTCACGCCGATCATAAGAGCGAAGGCAAGTCCATTCCCACGGCAAAAGGGGAGAATTGCCTCGTCGATCAATTTTGAGCACTGGTTATTTGCAGGGTATTCAAATGTTGGAGGTAAAGAAACCATTGCATAGAGAGCGTTTATCTCATTAGCCCAGTCTCGTAGAAATCGCTGAACCTCTTCCATTGTTTTTCCTGAGAAATCTGGTTGCACATCATAGCCTTCCGCTATTAGTTGCGGAATTATGGTGTCCCATTCCAAAAGAAGCGGGTCTATACGCAGTGCAGAGGTAAAACGTTCATCTCTCTCAAATCCAGACTTCCATTTTGATGCTTCCAGTTTGTCAAAAGGTGAATTGGTCATGCAAATTTTGCTGACTTTGGCTATATCCATGCAACGGGTGATATATTCATCGGGATCCTGCTCATTAAACCATTTGCGTATGCTTGGTAGATCACGCTGGTTAGCGTCGAGACCTAACCGGTTTAGCACGGTTAATACCCCGCGGCATGCTTCTGAAAGAGGCGAGTTATCTATGAATAAAGAGTTCCATATCATCTGTGCCTGATCTTCCTTGGAAAGTTTCCAGAAATCGTCGTATGGAATGTCGAAGTGACGAAATGCTTCGGCAACAAGGTAATGATAAACTAATTGATCATCGATTCCATAAAGTAATAGTTCACCAAAGGCCGGATCGTAAAGATGGGTATGTATATCATATGCTTCCGTCTTCAGAACTAAACGGCTCACAAGGGCGGTGATTGCTTCCCGCTTAGCTTCAGAAATATTGGGACTCATTTTTAAACGTCGCAGATGCGGACACCTTGTTCGAGTGAGGCGAGTTTATCGGCGCGTTTAGGTATAAATTCCTGACCAACGTGGCCCTTGTATCCTGTTTCGAGAATAGCTCGCATTATTGCGGGATAGTAGAGTTCTTGAGTTTCATCAATCTCGTTTCTTCCAGGATTTCCGCCGGTGTGATAGTGGAA
>JAYZHR010000203.1:0-3855 GCA_036166355.1 Verrucomicrobiota bacterium
TTGAACCTGGGGATTTTGATTACAATATAAATGAGGGAAAGGTGATCTTAAATGATCGCTTTCGAATTACCTTCAAGGAGAAGGGGGAAAGTGTCTTCGTAATTGCAGATAAAGGTCAATTGGATCAATCCACTGGGGAAATATTCGCCGAAGGCAATGTAACCTTACAGAGTGAGGATAGGGTGTTTACCTCTGATCGACTTTATTACAATTTCCAGAGCCGATCGATGCAGACAGATAATTTCCGTGCTGGACAGGTGCCTTTTTTTGTCGAAGGAAAAAATGTAAAGGGGGATGCGAATAAGAACGAGTATTCAGCTCAGGATGTGTTATTGACTTCAGATGATCGGTCCGATCCATTGCTCAAATTGAAGACGAGGAGTTTAAGTATTATTCCTGGGAAATATTTTGAGGCGAAAGGGGCGACTTTTTATGCAGGTAATGTCCCGGTTTTTTATTTTCCATATTACAGGCGACGATTGGATCAGCCTCCGAATCATTGGAGTATTACTCCCGGTTATCGTAGCCGTTATGGAATGTTTTTCGAGGGGACTTACAACTGGAATTTGAACGATCGACTAAATGGTGCAGCTCATTTGGATTATCGGACACGACGTGGTTTGGCTGGAGGTCTGGATGTTGATTACGATCTTGGGTCCTTGGGGCAAGGTGATGCATCAATTTACATTTTGAATGATCAAGATCCTCAGTCTGGGGCAGGTAGTCGGTCTGGTAGCATTGAGTTCACAGATAGAACTGATCGCCATAGATTAAGTCTTTATCACTCTGTGAATATTCAGACCAACTTCACAGCTAAGCTATTGTTGCAAGATCAGAGTGATAGATACATGAACCGTGATTTTTTTGAGAGTGATTTTCGTCGTAATCCGCAGCCTGCGTCTCATGTTGAAATAGCAAAACATTGGATGAATTATAGCGTTAGCCTTCTTGCTCAACCGCAAGTGGATGACTTTTACCAGACAATTGAGAGGTTGCCTGAATTGCGATTGATTGGTTTGAGGCAACGCCTTGGAGAGACACCAATATTTTACGAAAGTGAAACTTCTTTAGGTTATTTTGAATTCAAGCCTGGTGATGATCATGCGGGGCTATATCCATATGAAGCTTTTCGTGGGGATACCCACCAACAATTACTCCTGCCAAGGAAGTATTTTAGTTGGTTAAATGTTATGCCACATGCGGGTGTCAGATTTACCCATTATGGATCTCGATCGAGTGATGACATTAATATTGATAACGTAATTGATATCGATCGATCTGTTTTTAACACTGGCGTTGAGTTTTCATTAAAGGCTTCAAATACTTGGCCTAACACTAAGTTGCCAGTGCTGGATGTTGATGGGTTGAGGCATGTTGTGCAGCCTATGGTAAACTATGTATTTGTACCTGAGCCCAGCGAGCGGCCATGGGAGCTTCCGCAGTTTGATCGTGAGCTTCACTCACTTCGTTTGCGACCAATAGATTTCCCTGATTATAATTCGATCGATACGATTGACTCTAGAAATGTAATTAGAATTGGTCTTAGAAATAGACTTCAAACAAAACGTTTCGGTTTGGTGGATGACGTTTTAAATTGGGAGTTCTTCACAGACTGGCGACTGGAACCAGAGATGTATGAGACCCGTTTCAATGATGTATATTCTGATTTGGAAGTTAAGCCTCGTTCTTGGCTGCTATTGGGTTCAGAGTTGCGCTACAATCCCAACAAGAGGCTACTTAACGAAGCCAATCACACGATATCCTTGTTGCCGAATAATAAATGGAGTCTCACCTTGGGACATCGTTATTTGCGAGACTTGAATCAGGATGAGTTAAGGGTTCGTTATCCATATGATCCATTTTTTGAAAATTCGCTTGGTGAAGATTGGCGCTGGGGAAATAATTTGCTTTATAGTCGGTTGTATTATCGTTTCAACGAGGAGTGGGGTTTTCGGATGATACATCAATTTGAGGCTAGCGATGGCACAATGGAGGAGCAGAGCTATAGTCTTTATCGCGACTTTTCGAGCGTCACCTCAGCTCTTCGTTTTCGCTTGCGTGATCATCGTGCCGGTAAAAATGATTTTAGTGTGAGCTTGCTATTTTCTCTTAAGGCGATTCCTAGAATGAGTTTGGGTGATGACAGTAACCGTCTTGAAACTCAACTTTATCGTTAATCAGTAAATACATCTATAATGCTATTTCACTAATGAAAAAGATCTATGGGCTTATTGTCATTGTTTTGTTCTTTTCTGGATGTAGTTTATTAAAGTCTACTCCAGCGAATACTTTTGATTTTTCCATACATCACTCTATTACGACGAATAATATTTCAGTGTTTGATCAGCATTTAGCTTCAGGAGTAGATATAAATTTTAAAGAAGAGAAATGGGGGAATACTCCATTGATCCATGCAGCATATCACGGCCGAAAGTCCATGGTCGATAGGTTGGTGAAGCAAGGCGCTGATTTAAACATGCAAAGTTACAATGGTTGGACAGCATTGCATGTTGCTGTTGGACAGGAGCACTTTGATGTGGTTGTTCAGTTGCTTGAGGCTGGTGCAAATACCAAAATTCGAAACCGATTATTTGGGCAAGAAAGTAATAAAAAATTGGTGTCCGATACCCCGCTAGATCTAGCAATAAATTTTGATCTTCCTGAAATAGTTGGAATTCTTCGAAAATTCGGTGCTCAAACAAATGCTGAGTTAAAGGCTAAAGGCCAATAACTGCGCTTGGCCAAGCCGGTTGATGGCTTTATTGTTTCCTTCCTTGGCTTTTCGATTTCAATTACGAATATACTTTTTTATTTTGGCGTCGCTTTTCAAATCCGCGACAGTCTTATCCGAGATTGATGTAGATTATAATCGGGATATACGATCAATTCTTTCAGACAAGTGTTTTGAATGTCATGGCCCGGATAAGGCTAATCGTAAGGCTGATTTGCGGTTGGATACTGAAGATTTTATTACTGAAACAGTTACTCCAGGTCGACCAGATTTAAGTGAGTTGTTTTTGCGTATAACCAATTCTGATATTTCCAATCGGATGCCTCCGCCGGATTCAGGTAAAGTTTTATCGTCGAATGAAATCAGTACACTGAAGCATTGGATAGAGGAAGGAGCCCAGTGGAAGAAGCATTGGTCCTTCATACCTCCAAAAAGCCCTTCATTGCCGGCTCTTAGTGATTCAGCTTGGGCAGTCGGTGCAATCGATCAATTCGTTTTGGCTAAGTTAAGATCGGTTGGTTTACAGCCATCACCTAAAGCAAATAAAGAGACACTGCTAAGGCGCGTAAGTTTTGACTTAATCGGATTGTCTCCAACTCCCATCGAGATTGATGCTTTCCTTTCAGATTCCTCGCCTGAGGCCTTTGAAAAAGTAGTCGACCGATTACTTGCCTCACCTCGTTATGGTGAACGGATGGCGCTTAATTGGCTTGATGCTGCACGCTATGCTGATTCACATGGATATAGCCTTGATCGTCGGCGAGTAATGTGGCCGTGGCGTGATTGGGTGATTCAATCATTTAATAGGAATTTACCCTACGATCAATTTGTAATTGAACAATTGGCTGGTGACCTTTTACCTGAACCTACACTTGCGCAGAAAGTAGCTACCGGATTCAATCGCAATCACTCAATTCAAAGTGAAGGTGGTGTGATTGATGAGGAGTATCGAGTGGAGACAGTGGTTGATAGAGTCGAAACTACTTCCGCGGTATTTCTAGGTTTGACTTTTGGCTGTGCTCGTTGCCATGACCATAAGTATGATCCAATTTCTCAAGATGAATTTTATGGTTTTTATGCCTTGTTTAACAACGTTCCAGAGCGTGCCCATGTGGGCAATTCGG
>JAYZHR010000204.1:0-3816 GCA_036166355.1 Verrucomicrobiota bacterium
CAACGTATTGGATATCTTCTTGCCGATGAAGCATTACGTATTGTTGAGAATTCGACGGAACAAAAGAATCCGAAAATTACTTGTGATTGGAAAAATGTAACGCTACCGGTTGATTCACCATTACTACTAGCAATCATGAAAAATTCTCCGCTTCAATTGGCAAAACCAGATAAGGAATCAATCACTACCCTAGTCAATTTAGTAAATATCGGAGACACACAAATTCTAACGATCCCTGGAGAAGCGCTACCAAACATCGGGTACTACTTAAAACGAAAAATGGCAGGAAAGCACAACCTTCTTTTTGGACTAACCAACGATGCACTGGGCTATATTCTAACCAAGGAAGACTGGAATAGCTTCGAACGATATAACTACATAACCCGCACAAGCTTGGGTGAATTTACAGCCGAAATTTTGATTAACGCGTCACTTGGTCTAATTGAGGAAGCTGACTCTCCGTGAGTCTTTATATCTTTATTTACTCTTCTAACTAAGCATCTAGAATGCAAAAATCCCATTTTCTTTCAAAAACTTTAGCTTACAACTTGTTTTTTAGTTAATTGAACTTCAGATTTCCTCCGTGAAATCCTTTTTTTGTGCGCTACTTTTTCTATTAGTATCTTTTGGTCAAAAATCAAATGCGTCAGATTGGCCATCTTATCGTCATGATGGAAATCGATCTGCGGTTACAGAAGATGAAATATCTGGAAAGTTAAATTTGCAATGGATATTCGAATCTCGGCATAGGCCATTAAGCGCTTGGCCAATGCCAGGAGAAGAAACTCCTCGAATGCACACTGATCGCGCTTATCATGTTGTTATTTCAGATCGAACACTTTTTTTTGGAAATAATGTTGATAACCATGTTTATGCACTCGACACCAGAAGCGGAAAAGAAAGATGGCGATTCACTGCCGATGGAGCTGTCAGATTCGCTCCAATCCTAAATGATGAAAAAATTTATTTTGGTTCCGATGACGGCAATGTCTATTGCCTGAATCAATCTGATGGTTCCCTAATCTGGAAATATCGCCCCAGTCCCAGTGGAGAGCGGGTCATTGGCAACTCAAGAATGATTTCACTTTGGCCGGTTAGAACTGGACTTTTACTAGAACAGGAAACGATTTATCTCGCCGCTGGAATTTTTCCATATGAAGGAATATATGTTGCAGCAATTAATGCTAAAACAGGAAGGGAAATATGGCTGAACGATACTTCTGGAGATCAAGCGTGGGGACATGTCTATGGAGGAATGGCTCCACAAGGATACTTGGTCGCCTCGAAGGAAAATCTCTTTGTACCAACTGGCAGAGGAATGCCAGCTGCGTTCAACAAACATACAGGTAAATTCAACAAATTTCTGAATGCCGGCGGAAAAGTTGGCGGGGCTTGGATACAAATGTCAGGTAGTGAGTTATTCGCGGGTAACGATAATCAAGGAGCTGACACAAAAATTACTTTCGATGCAGACTCTGGTTCAAACCGAGGCAATCAATTTTCTGATTTTCCGTCTATAGACATGGTTGTTACAGCCTCAATTGCCTACATTGCAACACAGAAAGGACTATATGCTATCGATCGCGCAGCTAATACCAAGGCTAATACAGATGTCCCAAAATTGAAAAAAGAAGAAACTAAAATGGTTGCTGACATATCTAATATCCGAGAACGACATAAGTCTGCGGCTAAATCCGGCAACACAGATGAATTCACGAAAATAACGACAGAATTAAACCAAGCGACTAGCCGTTTGACTGAAATTATTAAACAAAAAGATGCACTAAACTCAGCCCGTGCTAAATGGTTTTTATCTCGCGAACAAATGGGCCCGTTAGCAGTCACAGGTCAACTGGGAACATTAGCTCTGACTAGTAAAACTTTATTTGCCGGAGGTAATGGATACGCAATATCTGTTGACACGGAAAGTGGGGAATTAATCAAAGTCTATGGGATAAATGGAACTGCGATGAGTTTGGCAATAGCTGACCAACGTTTGTTTATTAGCACTAGTAGAGGAGAAATACATTGCCTTAGCACCCACCCTTCACCAACACAAATAATAAAAAGATCCGAACAATCTAAATTAACTCCAATCATCAAATCAGACATAGATATCGCAAAAAAAATAATACAACGCTCAGGAGAATCAAAAGGTTGGTGCCTAATAGCAGGAGCCAAAGATGGTCGATTAGCAAGGGCTTTGGCCAAAGAATCACAAATGAATATCGTTGTGATTGAGCACGATCCTGATCGCCTTAGATTAATACGCAAAAACTTGTATACATCATCCTTATACGGCAATCGTGTAATTGCCGCTGATTGGGGTTATGCCGAATTACCAGACTATTTTGCTAATCTTATTGTATCAGAACGAAATTTATTGGGTGATGATCTAGAATTACCGGTCAGCCACTTGGCAAGAGTATTGCGCCCAACGGGAGGTGTTTTGCTTTTGGATTCAATCGAATCCTGGACTGAGGAAAAGATTGGAAAAGTGATCAATGGCCTCAAGGCTAATGTTAAAGCTGAACATAAGATTAACCAATCCAATGGCTGGTTAAAATTTACTAGAGGAAAACTAGAAGGTGCAGGTAGCTGGACTGGTTTGTATGGAAATAAGTCCAAGACCTCGTCCACTAGAGACGAACTTGTTAAGGGGCCTTTAGGAGTTTTATGGTTTGGCGAACCAGGTTCAAAAAACATGGTAGATAGGCACGCAAGATCGGTCAGTCCCCTTGCCATAAACGGCCGTCTCTTTGTTCAAGGAATGGAAGTTGTGATGGCTTATGATGCATACAACGGTACATTTCTATGGGAACGTAAAATTCCCGGTGCAATTAGAGTTCGTGTTGATGTCGACAGCTCAAACATAACTGTTAATGAAGATTCAATTTTTGTCGCAACTCATGATCTTGTCCTACAGCTAGATGCAAAAACCGGGAATACTAGACAAGAATTTAGAGTGCCAAGACCATCAGGAGGCAAAGCTCTTCGATGGGGCAATATAACCTTGGATGGCAATTTACTGATTGGCACCGGAGCCGCACCATTAGAAAATGAATATGGGTACCTTTGGAATACACTGGTACAAAATGGAGAATGGATTGAAGAATCGAAAGCCCCAAAAGCCTCCCTTGCAAAATTCAAAACCATTAAGGCCAATTATCCCAAACCAGATAATAAGGCATACGAATACTTCAAGCGCGCAGGATTGCACTGGTATCCTATTAATAAATTCCCAGATTGGCTGCCTGATTTTAAACCATCAGCCGTGGCAAAAACAATTATGCTTAGCGAAAAAGTTTTTGCTTACGATATTACTACTGGCGATCTGCTATGGGAGCATTCTGGTAAATCCATACCCAATATATCTCTTGTTGTTGGAGGTAACCGAGTCTTTTTCTTACAGGATGATGTCGATGAAAATGAAAAGAAAAAAGCTCTAGATTTAACTCAGATAAATATAGAGAGCGGAACTTATATCCCTGAGAGCGAACAAAAACTTCCTGAAAAAGATAGAGATATAAGACGTGTAGTTTGTCTGGATGCCAAAACAGGAAAAGAGATATGGAATCGACCACAAGATCTTTCAGGAAGTGGCGGAACAAAACTAGGATTAGCCTATCAAAATGATAAGCTTCTATTCTTTGGGCATTATAGCAATCACGACGAAGGTCCTTTCAATAAAGGGGAGTTAAGCTGGCGCAGAATAACTGTTATGCAAGCTGGAAGTGGTAGTTTACTTTGGAGTAAACCATTAAATTACCGACGAAGACCCACCATTGTGGGGGATACCATTTATATTGAGCCCAG
>JAYZHR010000205.1:0-6472 GCA_036166355.1 Verrucomicrobiota bacterium
AGCCAACTAATGAAAAGTGCTCTTTCTAAAATTAATTCCTTCCCAAATTCAGACGAGATTTTAATTGAACAGTTTCAACAATCTAGAACTGATGCATCCAAGAAGAATATTATTAATATTTTGCAGAACACAACCACTGAGAGAAGCACAAAGTTTATGCTGGAACAATTGTCTACCACCTCTGATCAGGATTTGCGAAAAGCCTTAACCTTAGCCCTTGTAAAGAAACCTAACAGAGTTAGCCCAAGCTTTTACATATCAGCAGTGTTTGAATTTAACGACAAGGCCATAGTCAATAGTTCATCTTTAGCCATTGCTAGTGCTGGAATAAGCCTGGATCAAATTAATTGGAAACCACCAACCAACATCACAAAAGGCATTAAAGTTTCTAAGGCTGTTCATAGTCGATTACTAGAATTAATGGATCTTTACCCAGATCAAGCAGTTCAAATTGAACATGCAATTTCCACACTTTCAGGACACAGCCCAAAAAGGAAAAATAATAATCCTCGAGCAATTTGGTCTTCCACTTTACAGGAAAATGGGGACAGAACTTGGTTTGTCCGTGAATTTGAAATCCTGAAAAAAATCAAGAAATCAGAATTAACCATTACATGCGACAACGAGTTCAAGGCATATATCAACGGCAAACTAATCGGGTCCAGCAGCTCTTGGGAGCAGCCTAAACTAATTAATGTTACATCAGCATTGAGAACCGGAAAAAATCTAATTGCAATTGAAGGCAAAAATCTTGGAGGACCAGCTGGATTAATTGCCAAGTTAACCTGGAATGACGAAAGAGAACTCATCACGGATCAAAGCTGGAAATACACTAAAGACCCAGAAGACAACTGGAACATCGACGGCGCCGCAAAAGGCAATTGGGATTTCAGCCTTGATGTGAGCGAGCCAACTGAAAACGTCATTAAGGCATATAATTCGTTTACAAAATCAAACAGTCAGAATTTAGCGTTCTCCATTAAACGTTATTGGCATAAATGGTATTTAAACAATCATGGGGAGGCATTTCTCTCACGTAACAATTCTGACAACACTCAACGTGCAGATGATATAATTCATGATTTAATCGAGACAAAAATTAACCATAAAGGCAACGTTGATAACGGAAGAACACTTTACTTAAATGCAGGCTGCTACGCATGCCACGGAGGAATCGCGGAACAAAAAACAACAATATTTGGGCCATCTTTGAATGGTGTCACCTTACGATTGAACCCAACAGAATTAGCGGATGCAATTGTGTACCCATCAAAACAAGTTCCAGAAAGATTTAAGGCAACATTATTAACCACAATTAGTGGAGAACAATACAACGGATTCATCACTGAACAAACTGATGATTTTGTTTCAATTACCGATCTTCAAAATCAAATCACTCGCCTTAAGAAATCCATGGTTGATTCAATTAAGCCTCAAGAAACATCATTAATGCCTGCAAAATTAATAAATGGCTTCACAGATGAACAAGTGGCGAACTTATTAACATTTTTAAAATCATTAGAATAATCACGCCCCCCTGATAATCCCCACGCCATGCACTACTTAACACTAATACTGATTGCATTGCAGCTGGCATTTTCGCTTCAGGCATTTTGCCAAAATCCAGAAACGAAAAATATCCCATCCGTTGAAGACTTTAGAAGGCACGCGATGACCAATTCAGGAAACCCAGATAAAGGGAAAGCAATATTCGAAGGTAAACGTGCCTTATGCTCCCAATGTCACACCACAAATGGAAGCAACCTATTAGCCGGACCTGATCTCGCAGCGGCAGGAAACAAATTCTCCAGAGCTGACCTAATTCTCTCTGTACTCGAACCGTCTGCAAATATTATGACAGGGTTCTCTCTTCTAACCGTCACAACTAAAGATGGCGCAATTTACAGCGGAACAGTAAAGGAATCCTCTCAGGACGAACTGGTAATCGCAGCAGCAGGAAATATTCGCCACAAAATTCAAAAGAAAAACATTAAAGAGCAAATAACAAGCCCTTTATCGATGATGCCACAAAACCTTCATGCAGCACTTTCCATAGATGAATTCACCAACCTTATTACATACCTAGAAAACCTTAAGGACAAAGAGTCCAAAACACTCAATAAAAACGGAAGCCCAATTGAAATCAAAAAACTAGCAAAGCCCATATCTATGGAACTTGTATTTGGGAATAATATAAACCTAGAAAAACCCGTGTGGTTCGGCGAACACCCTGTCATTTATAACAATTTTTTTGTGCTGGAAAAAAGCCGCGCTAAACTGTCCTTACTAGTAAAAGATCAAAACAACATAGAGAATCAATCCACTTTTCTCGAGATCCCAGACGAGGTGTATGTTACAAATGATGAAGGTTTACTCGGCTTAGCCTTCCATCCAAATTTCGCTAAAACCCGAAAGTATTATTTCATGCATGAGGTTAAAGACAGGACTCGAAGAGGAATGGTAATTGGGGAACGCGAAGCTGATAAGAATCTAACATCCGACTCAGGAAAGCCGACACGAACTGTATTAGAATTTGAAGTTGCTACACAATTCCATCACGGCGGAGGTCTTGAGTTTGGCCCTGATGGATATCTTTACATTGGAATGGGAGATGGTGGCCCCCAAGAAGACCCACATGGACACGCACAAGACTTAACATCGTTTTCAGGCAAAATATTGAGGATTGATGTTAATACGAGCGAAGACAGTCAGAAAACTTACAAAGTTCCAAAAGACAATCCTTTTGTATCTCACAAAAACCCAAAAGTGCTTCGAGAAATTTTTGCTTATGGCTTGCGCCAACCTTGGAGATTCAGTTTCGACCCGAGTAATGGTGATTTATGGGTTGGAGATGTCGGACAAAACCGTTTTGAAGAAATATCAATAGTTCGAAACGGAGAAAATCATGGCTGGAATGTATTTGAAGGTTTTGAACTCTTTTCAACCGAATACATGAACCAAAGAAAATCGTCCTTTTTCACCCCTCCCGTTGTTTCTTTCCACCGCAAGCATGGAGTCTCTGTTACAGGCGGATATGTCTTTCAATCAATCTCTGGTAAAAGCTCATCGTTTGACGGGGTCTATATATGTGCAGATTTCCAATCAAAACGCCTTTGGGGAATTAGGCATAGAGAACGAAAATTAACAAAAATTCGTGAGATAGGAAATTGCCCTGATCGAGTAGTCTCCTTTGGACGTGACCAAAGCGGCGGAATTTATGCCGTTGGATATGACAAAGGCAACATTTATAAATTAAATTTCAATAAAGCACTATTTGAATGAAATATAGAGCAATCATACTTTCAACATTACTTATCGTTAACATTAGATACGCCCAATCTATTGAAAAAGCACCAGCCCTATCAAGCAACTCAATTGCTTCACGCAATGACAACAGCTTCAATAAGAACGAGGTAAAGATTCGATTTGCAGCTTATAATGTATTGTTCGGGTTATGGGGCACACCTGAATCAATCGGAAACAACCTTAAAAAATACAACCTGGATATAGTCTGCTTTAACGAAGTGCCAGATGGAAACTGGACTAAGCGAGTTGGTGAGATTTTAAAAATGAATCACTACCATGTTGGAAAAATCTCTTCTGCTAACCATAAAGATAAGTACAAATCCATATTGAGCCGTTTTCCATTATATGATGTCGGTGAAATTGAAGTTAACGCCAAAGGCTGGAAGCCAGCATCTTTAGTATATGCCAGCACTAAAATAAAAGATGTAAACCTTAGACTTTATTCAACACACATCCCCGGGCAACAAAACTCAACCGGCTCAGCTGCGGCATTCATTGCAAACAACATTATCAAGGATAATACTGACGATAATTTAATTATTCTCGGGGACTTAAATAACAAACCAAATAATGGAGCATTAAAAAGCTTCGACAATTTTCAAATAACATCAATATGGGCCGAGCTTGAAATCGACACATCCAAAAACAGTACACATAAACATATAGAGTCCGGCACGGAATCAGGCGTAATAGACCATATTTATTTTCGGAGCAAGCAACATAAAGTAACCGTAAAAAAAGGCGGAATTATATACGATGCATTCAACGACCCAAAAACTGATATAGACATGCCTCGATATAAAAAGGAATGGATAAAATACAAGAAACCACTTTCAGATCATCGCCCTATTTGGGCTGAATTAATATTTCAAAAATTAAATTAAAAGAATACAGATCTAACTGCTAACATCTTCAAACTCCATTAAGTATTCAGCATTATTTCCGTAATATATTCGCAATCTGTTTCCTTTAACCTCAAACCCCTTTGCTAATTTCAAGGATTCAAAAAACTTGAAATCCAGAGAGCCTGACATGCAAAACATTAACGTTGAGCCAAATGGTGAATTAAAATTCAACCAGTTGCCTTTTTTTACCGAACATTTCCCAAAATATCGATTGCAATCATTTTTCCCGCTGACCCTGTTGTCTCTACCGAATTCAATCGAATGCACTCTACCCAATTTTGGTAGAATAGTTTTATCAGCCTCATGCATTGCGACAAGTTTCCATTCCCGTTCATATAAACCGTGGCTAAAAGGCGCCGAGTCAGTTACCAATCGATAGAAACCTGAATCTCTAAATTGTTTTCTGTAGTCTTTAAATTCAAAATTCTTATTCGCACCAAAAAAATGTGCGACAACGCTCCAGTCACCAAGCTCGCTGGCCGATTCCACTACATGATACTTTTCAGTCTTTGATGAAAACTCAAATGAAAAATCTCCGGAATCAAACGACTTAATCCTAGGCGTTTCCTGTCCGTAAACACTAGGGACTAATAAAACGCCAAGCAGGATTCCAATTACCAGTTTATTCATGGGCACTGATAAAAGTGAAAATTAAAGAGATTAGCAAATACAATATTCCAACTTATTTATTATTGAACTGGAGTTCAACCATAGCCTTACCCATTGCTTCACCTACATTCATATAAGTCTCTGCGTTATTGCCATAATGCCCACCTGAATCGCCGCCTTTAGAAAGCGGATGTGTGTAAACAGAAGCAACTTCGTTCTTAAATTCAGGATATTTACCAGATTTTCCGTCAACAGCTAGCATCGCTTCTAGAATTTTACCGCCTCCGTCAGAAGCCCCCATCTTTGTCTGGCCTAAAGAGGCACAAACAAACTTTGCGTTGGGTGAATCAAAATCAATTCGAAGTCTTTTAATAAGATGAACCAAATTTTTTTCGTATCGACTAGATAAGGCTTCACTGCGTCTATCACGGTCTCCCTGCCACCAAAAAAAACCTGCCACCTCGTATTCTTTTGCCCCTGGATAATATTTCCCAATTTCCGAAAGAACCTTTTTCGCCCGGGCAATATCTCCATCATATTGCATACCTGCATACCAATTTACCTTTTTAGGCTCTGTGCCCTTAATCCATCTTTCGGAAGGAATACCTTTGTAGCCGGGATGGACCCATGTAACACCTTTTTTATCAGTAAACTCAAAACCTTGACTACCGGGAGGCAGCAAGTCCCACCCCAGAGCCCGATTGCCAATGCAGCTTTTAAGAATAAGAACCGGTGCTTCTGTAGCATTACCAAGATAGTGACCAATTCCAAATTCCGGACCGATTTTCCGCCCTTTAATTTTCATCCAATCATTCTTTTTAACGCCCATATCACGCAACCCGCTCCCCATAACTTGCACATTTCGAACATCCTTCCGCTCTGCCCAATTATCATTATCTATCAGATAGGAATACAGTTGTTTGGATTTAACTGCGTACTCTAATGCCCCATCTTTATCTCCAGAAACTCGACCTGATCCCAGCATATTGGATTGCCCCAATAAAATATATACCTGAACCGGCTTACTCATGTCAGCCGCCCTCCCATTTAAACCCAGTTTGTTTGATTCAGCAAAAATTGCCCCGCCTGAACCAGGCACCAATGAAAAAGCAATAAATAGTTTGCTTAATTTATTAATAATAAACATTAATTCTATGATCTATTTAATTAAAACACTGATCATTTGTCATGAAAATTTTATCCTAATTTCTAAAAATCAAGTCAAAGAGGCTTTCGCCAAGAATAACTTTTTTCTTTTTTCAATTTTCCCAACAACCACAAGAAAGGATAAAGAATACATAATGCCGGCATCCAACCAAGAAACAAAAATGCAAAAGGACCACCAGTATCTGAAAAAGCATCATCAGGCGGATTATCAATTCCCTGCCATTCCCTATAACCATAGTCGACACCTGCAAATAAGAAGCCCCACAATATAATAGTTGATATTCCCAGCCCAATATAATGAACAACTGGCTTTTGACTGCGAGAGAAGACCGCAACAACCACACATGAAATCAGCAATCCAATAACAAGTAAATCTGAAGCAAAATTAACCAAAACCCATATAGCTTCAGTCAGGAAAAAGCTGTGTCCTTCCATGAGTTATAAATGAATTACTAGAGCAATTAATGCAATACATTTAAAAGAAA
>JAYZHR010000206.1:0-3842 GCA_036166355.1 Verrucomicrobiota bacterium
AGTTGATCACTAAGGAAGGTGGCGGAGGAGACAACGCTGCTGTTGCTTGGAGAAAAGCTGGTGACGCTGATGTTGCTGCAGGTGCAGAACCAATTAGTGGTGATCACCTCTCACAATGGATTATTGATCCTTCCGCCTTGGAAGATATCACTAAGCCAGGTGACGCAACTGTTGCTCTTCCATCTGAAGATAGCCCAGCTAGTGAAAAGGTTGCAAATGCGATTGATAACAATCCAAAAACCAAGTACTTGAACTTCGTCGGTAGGAATAACACTCCATCCGGTCTTTCAATTGCTACTGGTGGCGGTGTTGTTAAAGGTTTGGCACTGACATCTGCTAATGATGCTCCTGAGCGCGATCCTGCTACATTCCAGCTTTGGGGTGACGGCAAGCTTATCGCTGAAGGTGATGTGCCAGCGTTTACAGATCGTTTCCAACGTCAAGTTGTGACGTTTGCTAACGATGTAGCAGCTAGCGACTACAAACTTATGTTCCCAACTACAGCTTCTTCTAACGGTTGCTGTATGCAGGTTGCTGAGATTGAGTTGTTGGGTACTGCTGCAGCTGCTGCACCTACCATTAGCGTAGTGCGCAATGCCGACGGTACTCTGACAGTTACCTTTGAAGGTACACTGCAGACTGCACCGGCAGTGAATGGGCCTTGGACTGACGTTGATGCGGCTAGCCCGCTCACAATTCCAGCCGATGCCGCTGCTGCGTTCGGACGCGCGAAGAAGTAATTTGGTGAGTTTACCAAACTGAGAACACACTTCAGAGGTCGGGCCTAGTGCCCGGCCTCTTTTTTTTGTCAAAACAGGTAGCTATAGAATTGGAGGGGAACTCAAAGTTCATTGAAGACTGGAGTATTACGTGATAAATTCTTGGGCTTTACTGGGTAATTATACAGCATGTCCACTGCAAAGATTATATATACTAAGACTGATGAGGCGCCTGCGTTGGCGACTCAATCTCTGTTGCCCATCTTGCGTTCATTTACTAAAAGCTCTGGGATTGAATTTGAGCTTAAGGATATTTCGCTAGCTGGTCGTATTATCTCCAACTTTCCTGAAAACCTAAACGAGGAACAGCGAATCCCAGATGCGCTGACTGAGCTGGGTAATCTAGCAACCACGCCTGAGGCAAATATTATAAAACTGCCAAATATTAGTGCCTCAATACCCCAGCTCGTTGCGGCAATAGAGGAATTGCAAACTCACGGATACAATATTCCGGATTTTCCAGAGGAACCACAGGATCAGGAAGAGGAGGAGATTAACAGGCGATACCGTAAGGTGCTTGGTTCTGCAGTTAACCCAGTACTACGTGAGGGTAACTCAGATCGTCGTGTTGCAAAGCCGGTTAAGGAATATGCGAAGAAAAATCCACACTCTATGGGTGACTGGTCTGCGGATTCCAAATCCCATGTAGCCCACATGCAGGAAGGTGATTTTTATGGAAGCGAACAGTCTCATGTAATGGTTAAGGATGATGAAGTTAAGATTTTATTAGAGTCGGATGGTGAGACTTCTGTTCTGAAGGAAGGGTTAAAATTACTTCAAGGTGAAGTGATAGATGCTGGTGTCATGAGTGCTGCTGTATTGCGAGGATTTATCAGTAAAGAAATTGATAATGCAAATAATCAGGATGTTCTTTTCTCGCTGCACATGAAAGCCACCATGATGAAGGTAAGTGATCCAATTATTTTTGGTCATTGTGTCAGTGTGTTTTATGAAAATTTAATCCAGAAATATTCGGCCGAATTCGAATCAATTGGTTTTGATCCTAACAATGGAATAGGTGATTTATATGGTAAGCTTGATCAATTAACTGAAGATCAGCAGTTGGCAATCAAATCCGACATGGAAGAGCTTTATTCAAAGCAACCTAAATTGGCCATGGTGGATTCTGATCGAGGCATAACAAACCTTCATGTTCCCAGTGATGTAATCATTGATGCTTCCATGCCGGCGATGATTCGCAATTCAGGTCGCATGTGGGGGCCTGATGGTCAACCTTGCGATACGAAAGCTTTAATTCCTGATCGTAGTTATGCCGGGGTATATCGAGAAACGATCGATTTCTGTAAAGCCAACGGTGCGTTTGATGTAACGACGATGGGAAATGTTTCGAATGTCGGCCTTATGGCGAAGAAAGCGCAGGAGTATGGATCTCACGATAAGACATTTGAAATATCAGCAGCAGGTACTGTTCGTGTGGTAGACAGTGATGGTAACGCCTTGTTAAGTCATTCGGTGGAGGTCGGTGATATTTGGCGTATGTGCCAGACCAAGGATGTTGCGATACGTGATTGGGTTAAATTGGCCGTTGTTAGGGCACGCGCGACCAACGCCAAGACTATCTTTTGGCTGGATGAGAACCGGGCGCACGATCGTAATCTAATCGAGAAAGTAAACGAATATCTGCCTGATCATGATACAGGAGGTTTAGATATAGAGATTCTTTCGCCGGTTGAAGCCACGCGCATTACCTGTCAGCGTTGCAAGGATGGTCTTGATACTGTTTCAGTTACAGGGAATGTGTTGCGTGATTATCTGACCGACTTATTTCCAATCCTAGAGCTGGGAACAAGTGCAAAGATGCTTTCAATAGTTCCTTTACTGGCTGGTGGTGGTTTATTTGAAACAGGTGCAGGTGGATCAGCTCCCAAGCATGTACAACAATTTAACGCCGAGAACCATCTGCGATGGGATTCACTTGGGGAATTTCTTGCCATTGCCGTTTCTCTAGAGGACCTCGGTAATAAAACTGGTAACAAACGTGCTTTAATACTTTCGAGAACTTTAAATGATGCCATTGGTAAGTTGCTTGATGAAAATAAGTCGCCTTCTCGAAAAGTTAATGAGCTGGATAATCGAGGTAGTCATTTTTATCTTTCCCTATACTGGGCTAAATCTTTGGCTACCCAAGCTGAAGATTTGGATTTCGCAGCTGAATTTTCTGATTGTGCAGAGTTTCTGGAAAAGAATGAGTCTGCAATTATCAATGAACTTAACGCTATTCAGGGACAACCCATGGATATTGGTGGATACTATCATCCTAATGATGAAGAGGCAGCAGATGCGATGCGGCCCAGCTCTATCTTTAATAGCGCTTTATCGGATTTGTGATAATGCTTTTATTGGGTTTACTTTAAGCTCATTAAATATTCGAAGTTATAAGGAATCTAATTTAATGGATCACCTTGAAATTGAACAGAGAACAACATGATTATTATCTTCAGAATGGGTTTCTCGTTCTAAAAGGGATAATAACTGGAGAGCAGCTTGCCAAGTTGGCATCTGAATGTATGGATGCTTGGAGTGCGGAAAAGGGAGAGTTCAATCCACAGGCGACTTGGTTGCAAAATTCATTATTGGTTGATGTTCATCATAGGTCTGGCTTGATTCGAGATTACTATTTTAAAGGTCCTCTTGTTGATGTTGCCAAGGAATTGATTGGGCCCAACATTAAGGGGGCAACATCGCAGTTAACATTTAAGCTTAAAGGAAACACTAAGCCCTTTGGATGGCATCAGGATAACGGATACGGTTACCTTGATCCTGCAAATGCAATATCTACCTTAACTGCACTTGATGATGCAGATGTTGAGAATGGTTGCCTCTGGGTGATACCTGGATCACATCAATCAGGCCAGATTGATATTTCAGATCGTCTTTCAGCAGAGAGTAAGGCGGCCGGTGTGGATTTGAGCGTTGAAGTTGATCGAGAGTCGGATGCGATTCCTGTCCTGTTGAAAGCTGGTGATGTAGTGGTTCTTCATTGCCATTTGCTTCATCGGTCGGAAGGGAATCAGTCAAGTAGCAGGGATCGTAGAATTTTAT
>JAYZHR010000207.1:0-5826 GCA_036166355.1 Verrucomicrobiota bacterium
ATGTTAAAAAAAATAATATCTACCTTGTTTGGAGGTCAGGAAGATAACTCTGATTTATCTAATTCTGATAAGAGTCCGAATAGGAAATTACATATTGGTGCAATTTCTAAAGACATCATAAATCCAACTGCTTACTCAGTATTTTGCGACGTTTTTTTAATCGGCAATAACTACTTTTGCATTTGATTCTTTTAGTTGATGAATCAAATCTGTAGGAGCTTGAGAGTCAGTCACAATGGTGTTTATTGCGTTTATTTCGCAAAGATGTGAGACAGATCTTCGATTGAATTTTGTGTGGTCTAGGCAAAAGATGATTTGTTGGGCGGACTTTAACATGGCGCGCTGTATGTCTATTAGTAATGCATGTGAGTTTGTGACGCCTTCCAGTGTAAGGCCACCTCCACTCATTATCGCTACATCAGCATGCATCATTGAGAGGGATTCGACTGCGAGTGGGCCTACAAGTACTCCAAGTCTTGGATAAATAACTCCACCGGTTACAAGTACTTCGACACTATTGTCTGAACCAAAATGGTTAGCTACAGGTAATGAGTTAGTAATAATGTGCGAGGCTTTTCCTCCCAGATGTTTGGCTACGTGATACGCAGTTGTTCCAGCATCAATAATTACTCCTTGATTTGGTTTTATTAATGAGGCTGCAGTTTGACCGATTGAGTCTTTTTCCGACAATTGATGTGTATCGCGAGCACTGAAAATAAATTCATCAGATTTTGGAGACACCAAGCGTGCGCCTCCGTGAGTTCGCCGTATGGTACCTTTGGTTTCGAGAAGGGTTAGGTCTCTTCGGACAGTAGAAATGGACACATCTACCTTCTCAGAAAGCTCCTCAAGTGAGGCAAATTCAACTTTCTGAAGGTGTTGTTCGATCAAAAATTGGCGTTCTTCCGCCTGCACAAGTTAATATTTTGAAAGATTTTGAAAGATTTTGCAAGTATTTTGTTGACGAGCTTCCAAATAGGTGTTTTTTTCCTCCTGACGAGCGTCTAGTTGTATGGAGGTTCAAGCTAACACAGTTCATCGCGCGGTGGTTGAGCATTTGGTTCGCCAGGCGGTATACCAGCGAATGGGAAAGTCAGTACCTAGTACTGGCCAGGCCCCTAATCCGTTGGTTGTGAATGTTAGTGCTCGCCATTGTCATCTCACTCAAGAGGCTGTGGAATCTTTGTTTGGTAAGGGGCATCAGCTTACGCCGATGAAGTGGTTATATCAGGAAGGGCAGTTTGCGGCCAAAGAGACGGTAACACTGGTTGGCCCACGTAGTCGTGTGATTTCCAATTTGCGCATTCTTGGTCCCTGTCGGACTTTGAATCAGGTGGAATTGGCTTATACGGATGCTATTGCTCTTGGTTTTGATATTCCTCTTCGTCAATCCGGAAAAATTGAAGGCACGCCTGGTGGTATGCTGATGGGGCCAGAAGGTTTTTTTGAGATGCCTGATGGAATTATCCGAGCAGAACGACATGTGCATATGAATCCTGAAGATGCATCATTTTATAAAGTGTCAGCGGGTGATCGGATGAAGTTAAAGATAGGTGGCCCTTGTGCAGTGACATTTGATGAGATGTTAGTTCGTGTAGATAATAGCTTTAAGCTTGAGGTGCATATTGATACTGACGAAGGAAATTCGGTAAATTTAAAACCAGATACTCCTTGTGAACTGGTTAACTAATCAAATTTTTTAAACCTAAAATAATAACATTATGAGTGAAGCATTAGGAATGATCGAGACCAAGGGATACGTTGGAAGTGTTGAAGCCAGCGATGCAATGGTTAAGGCAGCTAACGTGAGTTTAGTGAAAACCGTACCGATTGGTGGCGGATTCATAACCGTGTTGGCTAAGGGAGACGTTGGTAGTATTAAGGCTGCCGTTGACGCTGGAACAAACGCCGCCGCTCGCGTAGGTGAATTGGTGAGTTCACATGTCATTGCCCGTCCTCATGAGGACTTATTAAAGGCTTTTAGTACACCACCAGGCAAAGCTAACAAGTAATAATTAAAACGAGAAAATATTATGGCTGAACAAGCAATTGGAATGATTGAGTGCAAGGGCTTCTGTGCGTTAATGGAAGCTAGTGATGCTGCTTTAAAGGCAGCTAGTGTAACAATGACCGGCTGGGACAAAGTTGGTAGTGGCTTGGTTACAGGCTTTTATCGAGGTGACGTGGCTGCAGTTAAGGCGGCTACCGATGCCGGGGCTGCAGCTGCCGCGGATGTCGGCGAAGTGATAAGTGTTCAAGTTATTCCCCGCCCACACGAGGATTTAAAGGGATTAGGCGATTGGTTGACTTAATCCTTTCGCTGCTGTTTGACCTTTAGCCGTGAAAATTCTCATTGCCAACCTTGGATCTACTTCGATGAAGTATCGCTTGTTTGATTTTTCAAGCGGAGACGGAGAGTTGTTGGCAAGAGGCGGCATTGAGCGGGTAACCGATCATGCCCAAGCGATTGAGCAGGTCCAGACTGAGTTGAAGGAAGGTGGCTGGATTGCTTCAGAATCAGAACTTACCGCGGTTGGATTTAAGACAATCATGGCCGAGGGTCTGACTGGTTGTCTTGAGTTAACAGAGGATGTGGTTGAGTCCATGGAGATGTGCAATTACGTCGCGCCAGCGCACAATCCTCCCTATATCCGTGGCATAAGGCTATTTGCAGAGAAGATGCCTGAAATACCTTTGGTTGGTTTATTTGAGACTGCCTTCTATCAGTGGGTGCCAGAGTCATCCAAGCGTTATGCTGTACCTAAAAGCTGGTATGAATCCGGAGTGCGCAGATGGGGTTTTCATGGGGCTAGCCATAAGTTTATTGCTGAACGATCGGCAGAACTTCTAGGCCGTGAAGATGTGGCTAATCGTGTAAGAAACCTTTATGTAGACGATGCTGGATCGAAGATAGTAGGTTCAAAATTGAGGGTTGTCTCATGCCATCTTGGTGGAAGTTCTTCCATTACTGGTATTCTTAATGGTGTTGCGATTGGTAATAGTATGGGCCTAAGTCCACAGTCTGGTTTACCTCAAAATAATCGTGTAGGGGATCTCGACTCGATGGCTGTCTTGCACATGATGCGTCGAGATGGTCTTTCGATCGACCAAGTTGAGGAGGCGTTGTGTAGTGAAGGCGGCCTTAAGGGATTAAGTGGAGGGCATAACGATATACGTGATATTCAATCTTCAGCTGATAGTGGGGATGACAGTTCTCGCCTTGCGTTGGAAGTATTCGTGAATTCAGCACGTCATTGGATTGGTTCTTATTTCGCCCAGCTCAATGGTTTAGATGCTCTCGTTTTTACTGCTGGTATCGGTGAAAACCGTGCTGGTATTCGTGCAGAAATATGTGCGAATTTGGATCAAATGGGGATTCAGTTGGATCACTCAAAAAATAGTTCCATAGAAGCTCAAGAAGCGATTATTAGTACGGAGGAATCAACGGTTAAAGTGCTGGTGATACCAACCAATGAGGAACTAGTGGTTGCTCGTGAAGTAAAGCGTTTTTTAGATAACAAAAAGAATTAAATTTTAACCTAATAAAATAATAATATGTCTCAACAAGCTATAGGACTTATAGAAACTCGAGGCCTTGTTGCCTTAGTAGAAGGAACTGACGCCATGCTTAAGGCGGCCAACGTGGAGTTGTCTGGCCCTGTGCAGCAAGTAGGCAGTGCACTTGTGAGTGCCTGTGTTACAGGTGATGTTGCTGCAGTGAAAGCCGCAACTGATGCTGGAGCTGAAGCTGTAAAGGCGATTGGTGGTGAAATCGTAAGTGTACACGTCATTGCGCGACCGCATGGTGATGTGGGCACGGTTTTACCCAAAGCCAAGAAGTAAGGAGGTACAGGCATGTTCCTTGCCCGAGTAGAGGGGTCGGTGGTTGCGACCAAGAAGGATGAAGCACTCAGTGGCCGTAAGTTGCTTCTGGTGCGACCTCAATTGGTTGACGAAAATGACCCAGCGAAATTTCGACCTGGTAAAAATACCATCGTAGCGGTGGACTCAGTTGGAGCTGGGGAGGGGGAGTTAGTAATGTTTACTCAGGGTAGTTCTGCCAGATTGGCTCCTAATATGAAGAGCGCTCCGGTGGATGCAGTGGTGGTTGGTATTGTCGATTCTGTAGATGCGCTCGGTAAGGTGATTTACGATGCAAAGATAGATGACCAATCCTAATTATTATTTGGAAAACAAACTAACTAAAGGGAATAAACATGGCTAATGCAGTTAACGAAGCGCTGATTCGAGATGTTATTCAAGATGTCCTCGGGCGTTTAGGAGGTGAATCTTCTACGTCAGATATCAACAATGACACTGGATCCTGTGGATGTAGTGGTAAAAGCAGCAGCGGAAAAGATTTTGGAGTGTTCCAAAATGCAAATGATGCGTGTGATGCCGCTGCCGCTGCTTTTATTCAGTTACGGGAACAGGGAGTTGAGGCACGACGCAAAATCATTGAGGTCGTCAAAGGGATGTGTGAGGCCAATGCTGATGAGTGGGGGCGAATCGAGCTTGAGGAGTCAAAGATTGGACGATTAGATCATAAGATCGAAAAGCTTCACATTATTCGTGATGTTCCAGGTGTTGAGTGGCTTAGTCCAGATGGGCGAAGCGGTGATAATGGAATTACATTAGAAGAGTATACCCCCTTTGGTGTGGTTGGTGCTGTTACTCCGTCTACCCATTCGATTCCTACTCTTGCTGGTAACATTGTTAATATTATTGCTGCTGGGAATGCTGTGGTGTTCAACGCACATCCAGCTGCTTCTGATTGTGCTGCTATGGCAGTACGCAAATTTAATGAAGCGATTCATCGTGCAACTGGTATCGAGAATATCGCATGTATAATTGAGAAGCCAACATTTGATTCATTCAAGGAAATGTGTGCAAACGATCATGTTCGTTTGTTATGTGTTACGGGTGGACCTGGGGTTGTGGCGGCTGCGATGCAGACCGGGAAGCGTGCTATATGTGCTGGACCGGGCAACCCTCCAGTGCTTGTTGATAATACGGCGGATATAGATCGTGCTGCTCGTTGTGTGGTTCAGGGTGCAAGTTATGACAATAATCTGCTCTGCATTGGAGAAAAACAGGTGTTTATTTTGGACAGTATTGCTGATGATTTTATGGCTGCGATGGAACGTCACTCTGCAGTTCGATTAAACGACTCACAGCTTGATACATTAACGAAAGCTGCCTTTGTATTTTCTGAAGGACAAGGTGCAGGATGTGGTCATGCTGCAACAAATAAGGATTTTATTGGAAAGGATGTTCCTGTTTTAGCTCAGGCTGCAGGTGTAAATATATCTACTGGAACGCAGTTGCTCTTTGCTGAGACAAATGCTGATCATCTTTTTGTTGAAGAAGAGCAGATGATGCCAATGCTTCCTATAGTACGTGTTCGTTCCATTGAAGAAGGTATAGAGAAAGCTAAAAAGTCAGAGCATAATTATAGACATACTGCAATTATTCACTCTCATGATGTCAACAATATGACAGCCATGGGGCGAGCCCTTGATACTACTCTGTTTGTAAAGAATGGTCCTAGTATGGCTGGTCTGGGACTGGGAGGGGAGGGATATTTGAGTTTTTCAATTGCTACACCTACTGGTGAAGGGGTGACTAATCCTAGGACATTTACCCGGGTGCGTCGCTGTGTCATGGTGGATAATTTGAGGATTTACTAGGCATGCGTTTGGCACGAGTTGAAGGTAATATTGTGGCGACTCGAAAGCATTCAAGCCTTGATGGATGGCGAATGGTTGTTTGCCAGCCAATCAATCTTGAGGGGGATGATGATGGAACTCCAATTATTGCGATTGA
>JAYZHR010000208.1:0-3763 GCA_036166355.1 Verrucomicrobiota bacterium
TGAAAAAAATGGCCTACATGGAGTCTTCTTTCTCAGACAAGACGACCCGAAAGCCCACAAAATTAATTCCCATGTCCGGAGCCATCATAAAACGACTATTTGCCCTGGAAAACTTAACCTCATGATACCATCCTCCACCCTTGAAAACCTTATGTTTTCCAGTGGTAGGACCTATTGGATCTGTGAGTTGAAGGTCCTTGGGATGTGGAGCAAACCAATCTAAAACCCATTCCCATACATTACCATGCATATCATACAGTCCCCATGCATTCGGTTTTTTCATTCCTACTAATTGGGTTTTATCTCCTGCATTTTCAGCTGACCAAGCATAATCATCCGATTGAACCACTTCACCAAATGAAAACGGACTGGTTACACCACCCAAACAAGCAAATTCCCATTCCGCCTCACTAGGTAAACGATACATCATATTCTGCCTAATTCTATTTTCACTTATATCCTTAATGGTCAGTGCCTTACAGAATGCTACCGCCTGATCAAAACTCACTTTTTCAACTGGAAGTTTTTCTCCCTTAAAAAAGCTCGGATTTTGTCCCATCAATGACTCGTACTCGCCTTGAGTGATTTCGTGTGAACCAATCCAAAACCTTTGAGAAATGGAAATTCCCTGCTGCAAATCTGTTACTCGAACATAGCGGCCAGGGTCAATTGCTATCAGATTTACTGAAGGGTTGAATACAAAAGGCTTGGACTTAACAGGTAAAGACTCCTCTTGTGGCTGTGAAGAATCGCACCCAATAGCAATAAAAACGCATACAATAATGCAAAGCAGCTTATCTAATGATGTATTCATAAATTCCCGGTTGCACTGAAATCATTTGCTTATCCCCATTAGCCCAAATCACCTGAATGGATGAAGGCCACTCATTAAAACCTAAAACTGCTTCGGTTGAACACTGTGAAAGCACTCCATCGCCAGAGTGTAAATACCTTGAAGGAGAAAAGGTTCCATCCGAATAAATCAAATGCAAGGCAGTCCCCAAACGCTTAGCCAAACCAACTTCAGTATCAATAACTACTCGAATACCTCGCTTCTCAACTTGTCCAAGATAGAAATGAGATTGCCCAAGTGTTTGAGTAGCAACAATATCGGAACGGCCATCTTGATTAAAATCTGCAATAATTGCATTGCGAGATTCTCCCAAGACGACCAAACCGCTATGTGATGAATTTACTGCCTTAAAACTCCCCTGCCCCTGCCCAAGCAATAATATACTGGCACTGGAATCCAACCGCCCCAAGTCCGGGCGAATAGAATACCAATTCTGGCTAAGGTATAAATCCTCAAGTCCGTCATTGTTGAAATCCGCAACATTGATACTGGAAGTTGGACTTAACTGGGCTTCAACAGGTAAAGCAAACCTTTCAAACTTATCTCCTCGATTCAGAAATACGGAAGTCTCGAGACAATTGATTTCGGTTTGATTCATTAATCCAAAAGATTTTAACACCTCGGTAAGGTTCGAATCGGAAAATTCACGATAGGTCTGAGGGAGTGTCGACCGGTCAACAACTCGAGCAAATAAATCCATGTCATCTATGGGTAAGAGATTGTCTTTGTCCTTAAATGCAAATAAAGCCATCCGAGGTTCTTCTGAACGACTTAAGTAAACCAAGTTTTCATGATAAGGCTCAAGGGAACTGTTGCGCCCAATGTTACCAGCTACAAAGTCTATTCGACCATCATTGTTAAAATCTCCAACAGCCAACCCTTGCCACAAACCAACATGCTCCACCAAGTTGAATGACTCACTAATATCAAAAAAACGGCCTTCACGGTTTTCAAATAATTTTATACTCCCAGCCTCCGATGAAACAAGGAGATCAACATCTTGATCACTGTCTATGTCAATGCATATGGCGCTGGTGACTTGACCAAGTTTTGATAGCGACTCTTCCCAAATATCAGCCCTACGAAATTCACCTTCATTTTGTAAAAAAACAAACGTCCGACTTGCATCAGGATGATCCAACATCGAATTCTGAGTAATATAGAGTGCATCAGCCAGACCATTCCCATCAATGTCAGCTCGTAAAACCATTCGCAAAACCTGATCAAATTCGATTTCTGGAACTTTGCGGTTCAGGGAATCTTGAAAACTAGGTTTACCGTCTATAACTGCAAATCCATCTAGCCATCCTACATTTTCCATTAATCCATTTGGATTAGAATACTTCGAAGCAATTGGGAGAAAACTCTTTCCATCCTGATTAAGAAAAACCTGAATTGCGCCACTTCTTGGCAATTGAAATCCAACGTCCAACCAGCCATTTCCATCAAAGTCATAAGAAATGGCTGGAGGCGCCGTTGCGCTAAGCCTCTTGATTAAAAATGGGTTCTCATCGTAGTCCTTGGTTAAATTTGGGAAATGCCGAAACGGAATTGCGTCTAACTTTTGAAGAAACATTGGTTTGTCCGAAACCACCTCAGGGTTGGGAACTTTTTTTTGCGTTATATTTTTCTTAATGTGGTAGATAGAATTTGGCTTTGGATTAATAACACGGGCAGTTTCCGAACCATCCGCCCATTCCACTTCTATAGATGCCTCTTGCACTTTATTCCCGAATGCATTCATGGCAAAGACCACCTCTCCACTATCGCCACTTAAATACCCTCCGCCTGAAAAGATTTCACGCACAGCAGAACCCTTAGAATGGCTGAAACGAACCTTGCTCCCCACCCCGCCTTTCAGCCGGATTTGGATCCTGGATTCTTGAGATGTATTCCTGTAAAGCGTCGGGGATTCGTTCAGGTTATTAGTGACAAAGTCCAAATCACCATCGTTATCGAAATCCGCCACACCTAAACCGTATGTAATACCATCATGAGCAAAACCAAACGCGGTCCCATTCTCTACAAATTGCAGTTCCCCATCATTACGAAATAATTGGTTGGGTGAATTGTACCTAGGTTGCAACTTCTTGGACTCATACAATGAGCGCGTATCCTTACGGCCCGTTTTTTGGGTGGCCTTAAGTTTTATACTGGCATCCATATCCATGGTGTCGAAAGCAAAGCCGTTGGTGACCAACATGTCATCATCACCATCCAGATCAGCATCCAAGAACCGAACATTCCACGACCAAGCACTGGCTTCGACCCCGGAATAATATGCTGTATCAAACCACAAAGGACCTCCTTGGGATATCATCAACACATTGCGATTGAAGCGAGGTATATACATCCAGTCCAATAAGCGGCTAGACCTTTCCACCTCCTTTTCCAGTTGCACCAATCGACGTGCACGACTTGGATCCAGCATATCCAACAACATGAAATCCGGAACACCATCTGAATTTAGGTCAGTAAAATCGACCCCCATTGATGATCGACTGGTATGCCGAATATTTTTATAGCCCGTTAGTTCAAACTGACCTTTACCCTTATTAATCCAGAAACGATCTGGACTAGCAAAATCGTTACATACGTAAAGGTCAGGCAAATTATCATTGTTAACATCTCGGAAAGTTACGGCTAGACCCCACTCGCGAAGTAAGGACAGCGACTGGGCATTACCGTCAATTACAAATCTTGGTTCGGTAGAAACGTCTCGGAAAGTGCCATTACCATTATTTAAATAAAGCCGATCTGCCTCCGGCAATTCCCTAACGCGCCCAGTATTTGAAACCGTAAAGCGATCTCTCCATTTTGGCTTTAGTGTAGATTCACCGTTGATCCTTGTGATCATTAATTTATCGCCACGCCTAGAATACTCAAACCGAGTTGTTGGATCTGCCAGAT
>JAYZHR010000209.1:0-2938 GCA_036166355.1 Verrucomicrobiota bacterium
GAAACAAACAATCTGCAGCCTTGAAAAGTGCGACAGCCTGATCCCGTGAACGCGGCAACTCACGAACCGCATTATTAAATGCATCCCTTGCCATTTTGATTTGCACTGATTGGTCAGACAACATACCCCATTCCCACAATGCCCAACCGCGCCCACTCCAAGACTTCCCTATCAATTCCTTGTCTTGTTTAGATTGAAGCACAATATCAAAATGCCCAATTGCTTGACTCAAAAGATTGGTAAATTTTGGACGACTGGAATCAGAAATCGAATAGAATTGCCGAAGTCGAAGCTCCCCCAACGTCATATGAGACAAACCATTTGCAGGATCATTGGGATGCTTAACGAAAAACTGCTCAAGCCTCTGAATAGCGTTGCTCAAGCGATCTTCATTCAAATAAACATCTGATATTTTTAATAAGGCTGACCGGCGCCAGTCCACAGGAACATTTGTTGCAAGATTCTTTTCATAAATACTAATAGCTTCATCTGGCCTTTCCATCCTATTTAGCACATCACCATGAAAATCGATAGATCTAGCAGCAAAAACAGGATCTGTGATACCTTTAGCAAACTGTACCAAATTTTTCGCACCATTTAAGGCACGATCAAAACTAGCTTCGGCAAGGTAAACGGAAGCTAACAAATGATACTTTTGCCAAAATCGCTCCGGAGAAAGACCGACATCGGAAATATTATCTAATGACAAACGTGCAGCACCCAGTTCTTTTAACTCAAAATATGCATTAGCTAAAAGCAACCTCCCATCAATAATCAAATCACGTGAAGGATTTGCATTAGCTGACTTTTGAAATGGTCCATCAGCTGGCTCCAGTGTAGCTATTAATTGCTTAAGTTCACTTAGTTGATAAAAGGACTGAGCCCGACCAAGAGACGCCTCTAGCGCCCTCTTTGAATCTGGAAAATTTTCAATTAATGCCCCATAAGCTTTTGCTGCATCAGTATATTGTCCTATCGCAAACTGAGCTTCTCCAATCCAAAACAAATAACGATCTGACATTCCCCCTGCGGCAGACAAACCATTACTAAGTTCTGCTACAACCGCCTCAAATTGGCCTAATTGAAACCGCGCCTGATTTTCAAGCAAGACAGCTTCAACTTGCAACGATGATTCAGGAAACAATTTGGTAAATACCTCCAACCTCTCAATTGCCGATCTGTAATTCTCAACTAGGAAAAAACCTTTAGCCACATCGAATGCTAAACGAGCCCGAATTTCCTTCTGCAAACTATCTGTATCATCGGGTTGCCCGTTTGATTGAGGTAATAAAAAAAACAAGCCCAATACCAAAGCGGCAAGAGTCCATAAATTTAATATTACTCGGCAGAACAACTTCATTTCTTAACCAACAAATGATCCATACCTAATGTATTTGCAAGAAAACGACCAGTGTGGCTACCAGAAGTACCAGCTATACGTTCCGGTGGCCCTTCAGCAATAATCCAGCCGCCATCTTTACCTCCTTCCGGCCCCAAATCAATCACCCAATCAGCTGACTTAATAATATCTAAATTGTGTTCGATCACAACGAGCGTATTATTTGCATTCCTAAGACGCATCAATACATCAATAAGCCGAGCTACATCTTGAAAATGCAGACCTGTTGTCGGTTCATCAAGAATAAATAAACTGTGATCACGAGATTGCTTAGTCAATTCAGTCGCGAGTTTTACCCGCTGGGCCTCGCCACCGCTCAATGTTGTACCCTGCTGGCCTAACTTTAGATAGCCCAGACCTACTTCCGAAAGTGTGGCACATGAATCGCAAATCTTTGGAATCGCGCGAAAAAATGTCATTGCCTCATCGACAGTCATATTAAGCACATCGGCAATATTTCGACCTTTATAGTGAATCTCCAAAGTTTCTCGATTGTAACGTGAACCATTACACAACTCGCATGCCACATATACTGGTGGTAAAAAATTCATTTCTATTTTCAATAACCCACCACCCTGACATTTCTCACATCTACCACCCTTAACATTAAAACTAAAACGACTGGCACCATAACCACGAATCTTCGATGAAGGCAAAGCAGCAAACAACTCTCGAATCTGATTAAATATACCTGTGTAAGTGGCAGGATTACTTCGAGGAGTACGACCAATAGGAGATTGATCCACAACAATTACTTTCCCTAATGATTCTTCTCCACGAAGCTCTCGAAAAGCACCAGGGCGGTCTTTTGAATTATAGAACTTACGAAAAAGCGCACGTCGTAAAACACCATCAACCAGAGTACTCTTTCCCGAACCACTAACACCTGTTACACAGGTAATCGTACCCAAAGGGATTTTAAGATGAACATCCTTTAAATTATTCTCTGTTGCGCCAATAACCTCAATAAATCCGCGTAAATTATTTGGCCCAATTCGATCTTTAGGCACATCGATTTGATAATCACCTCTTAGATACTTTGCAGTAAGAGATTTTTTGTGTTTACAAAATTCATCTAATTCACCGGATCCAACCACTTCACCACCATGCGCCCCAGCACCAGGCCCCATATCTATAATGTAATCAGCTCGACGTATTGTCTCTTCATCATGCTCAACTACCAAAACTGTATTACCCAATTGACGCAATCCTTCAAGCGTCTCTAAAAGTTGTTTATTATCCCTTGCGTGCAGCCCAATACTTGGTTCATCAAGAATGTATAATACTCCCACTAACCCAGCACCAATTTGCGTAGCCAACCGACTTCTCTGAGACTCTCCACCGCTCAAGGTTCCACTTGTACGATTCAGCGCCAAATAACCCAAACCAACATTTTGCAAAAACCGAAGCCTCGAAGTAATTTCAATTATAACATCAGAAGCTATCTTCTCTCCCAACGAATCAAGTTTTAATTCCTGAAAGAACATCAACGATTCATAAATTGACAAGTGACAAACATCCATTATGGACAATCCATCA
>JAYZHR010000210.1:0-25778 GCA_036166355.1 Verrucomicrobiota bacterium
TTCAATCTGGTGACAGTAGAGTTCACCAAGGGCCTTTGACAGGAGCAGAAGAATGCACCGGATTTGCTTGAACGTTTTTGGCCTTAAGTGCTGGTGCTGTTTGATTTCCAGAAACGCATGAACCGCATCATCAACTCTCCTTGGGTTAAGCGATGGAGCAGGGGAGCTGATCCCGTTTTGATGGGTGATCATAATGAGCTGTCGCTCCTGCACAGTTAACCCCTGCCAGAACTGATCGGTTAGGTCCTTATGCAGGCTAGACATCCAGGCGTGCGCATCGCTCTTGGTACGAAAGAAGCGCTGAGTGCGTTTCCCATCGAGCATTGCAGAGACACACCATCTGGGGTTGCCGTGGTTGATTACCTTTCTAAGCGTCACAAAATTTTCGCTAACATCCGCTAACAAAAATTCACGGAATTTAGCGCAAAGAGTGTAACACGGGTTTTTTGAAAAACGGCTAAATCCTAGAAAGGGGAGAAAAAATGGTGCGCGGTATTGGGCTCGAACCAATGACCCCTACCGTGTCGAGGTAGTGCTCTACCAACTGAGCTAACCGCGCATTTCTTGTGCGACGAAACGTTGGCAACTATGGGCTTTTTTTTCAAGTTTGTTTTTGGGAGTTAAACTTGGATCTTGCTTCTGTTAAATCACTTTGGGAGTGTGCGCCTGAATTAGTCTTGGAAAATGAAAACTGCATCTAGATTATTGGGCCTAGTACTGCTGGGTATTTTTTGTTCGAGTATGGATAGTGTCGCGGAAGAGAAAAAGAAGGTGAAAAAGTTACGGCACTTTGTTTGTTTTAAGTACAAAGAGGGTGTGTCTAAGGATAAGATTGCCGAAGTGGAGAAGGCCTTTGTTGGATTAGAAAAGAAAATCCCAGATATTAAGGGGTTTGAGAAAGGAACTAACAATAGTCCAGAAGGATTAAACAAAGGTTTCAAGCATTGTTATCTGATTACTTTTGATTCTGATAAAGGTAGGGACAATTATCTCATTCATCCTGATCATAAAAAGTTTGTTGAGATTGTGGGGCCAGTCGTAGAGGACGTGTTTGTTGTGGATTACTGGGCTGTAAAATAGAAATAAACTATAAATTTATTATATAATCCCGCTGTGGGTAATTATTTGCAGTCTATATAGCTGCGTAGGTTAATTAGGATATCAGATTGTCTTCAAACTGTTGCAATTTGCTCACCTCGAAAAAATTGTTACACATGATTTCGTACAAATAGTGCCATGCCAAGACTCTAGTAATTATTTTATAAGTCATTGTCACCTAAAGATTTAAGTTTTTAAATTTAATCTAAATAATTCACTTGGCAAGGAGTTTGCTAATTCTATGCCGCTGACGTGTTACTTGGCACATTATCGCTTGCGGTAAAGTCTTAGATCCACCAGCTACAATTAAATAACGAATGATGACTATGAAGAGAACCCTTTTAGGCACACTTGCAGGTGTGTTTTTTATGTTGGCGGCAACACTGTTGCCGGTAGATACGTTACTTGCGCAAGATGCGCCAGCTGCTGCTGAGGCCGCTCCTGCAGCTGAGGAAAAATCTTTTGCTGATTTAGGTGGGGATTCTGGTGATACGGCTTGGATGATCGTTGCTACAGCTTTGGTTCTATTTATGACATTTCCGGGTTTGGCTTTGTTTTACGGTGGGTTAGTTAGAGCTAAAAATATATTATCGATACTTGTACAATGCTTTGCTGTTGGATGTTTGATGACGATATTGTGGTTGGCTTACGGCTATACTCTCGCTTATGGAGAGGGTAATGCATTTATAGGTAACCTTGATAAAATGTTTTTACAGGGTGTCGGTGTGGATACTATTGATGGCTCTATTCCGGAGTCGGTCTTTTTTACCTTTCAGATGACTTTTGCCATAATTACACCTGCGCTGATTGTAGGGGCGTTTGCGGAACGAATGAAGTTTAGTTCAGTTTTAGTTTTCTGCACGATTTGGTTTACGTTTTCGTATGTGCCAGTTTGGCATATGGTTTGGGGTGGTGGATTAATTGCCGGTTGGTCAGCAATGGATTTTGCCGGTGGAACAGTAGTTCACATTAATGCAGGAGTAGCTGGATTAGTTACCTGTATTTTATTAGGAAAAAGGAAAGGTTATGGATCCGCTGCCATGTCACCTCACAGTGTTCCTATGACTATAATTGGTGCGAGTATGCTTTGGGTTGGTTGGTTTGGTTTTAATGCTGGTAGTGAACTTGCTGCTGATGGAACAGCTGGGATGGCTCTATTAGTTACTCAAGTAGCAACAGCTACTGCTGCATTCACCTGGATGGTTGTAGAGTGGATTGTTGCCAAAAAACCAACTGCAGTTGGAATTGCTACCGGAGCAGTTGCTGGCCTGGTTGCCATAACGCCTGCGTCCGGTTCAGCTGGCCCACTTGGGGCATTAATTATTGGGTTTGCTTCTGCTGTGGTTTGCTACTTCTGTGCTACCTCGTTAAAGAAGGCATTAGGTTACGATGACAGCTTGGATGTATTTGGGGTTCATGGTATCGGCGGTATCGTAGGAGCTATTCTTACAGGGGTTTGTGCTGCAGGTAGCTTGGGAGGTGCAGGGCTGGAGTTGCCTTCAATTTCTTTGCAGGTATGGGCGCAAATTAAAAGTGTAGTTGTGACTATTATATGGAGTGGAGTAGTTTCATTTATTGCTTTCTACATAGCATCAGCTTTGACCGGCGGGTGTCGAGTGTCAGAGGATGAGGAGCAACAAGGTCTCGATCTGAATAGTCACGGCGAATCTGGTTATAACTAATGTAGATTTGGATTCTTTCACTTGTCCAAGCGTTATTTGGCGCTTGGACAAGCTGGAGGGATTCTTTTCAGGAAGGAACTGGAAAAGATTTTGGAGATTGGGGTTTTCATATCATATTGAAACTCTACTCCAGGTCAGGGATAAACCGGTTGCTCAGGCTGGTTTTTCTCCGGCGGTGAAGGGAAATGCAAGCGACTCTTCACCGCCATTTTTAATTATTAATATCTAGAATTTTTCCAGGTTCAGGAATTAGAACTTCAATTGAGGACCATTTTTTGAGGACTTCTTTCTTAAACCAATCTCTTGATTGAGTTTCACCGTGCCCCAAGATAAGTGTTTTTGGTGAGACTTGACCAACTAACTCAAGCAGTTCTTCACGATTAGCATGAGCTGTGAAATCAAAATCTCGTACTTTGCACCTTTTATTAAGATTTCCGGTCGCGTCGCAATAATGGAATTGTTCTCCATGCTTGGCTGCCTTGAGTCTTCCACCAGGTGTTTCAGGGTCTGCATAGCCGACAAAGAAAATTCCATGTTCGGGCTGTTCGATCATACGTTTTGCTAAATCATATGCAGTTGTGTTTTCTGTAAGCATCCCTGCAGTCATTACAAAGAGTCGGCTTTTATTAAGCTTAATTCTTTCTGCCTGATCTCGACTAAGTACTGAAAGATCGAGTTCCTCATCAAGTTGAAGGTTTGTATGTTGGCGATTTGCTCGATGTGACTGCAAATCGTAAATCTCGGTAAATACTCGTCCTAATCCACCTATAAATACCGGCTGTTTTTTTAGACGGCCAGATTTCATCTGGAGGGCAAGGATAGAAAGTATTTCCTGTGTGCGTCCTAGTGCGAAGGTTGGAATCAATACACTTCCATTTTTTTCGAAGATCTCTTCGATTGCAGTGATTAGTTTTTCCGTTTCATTATCTCGTGAAAAATCAATAGGTGTGCTTCGCCCACCTCGAGTGGTTTCCATGATCATTACGTCAGCTTGAATATCATTGAAGCGAGCGGCTTTGAGGATTGTCTGATCATGTGTGCATACATCTCCGGTGTAAAACAGCGTTTCTTTTTCTCCTCTCACCATAATTCCAGCAGAGCCTAGTGCATGGCCTGCATCATAGAATTCAAGTGTGGGTGAGTTTTTCCCGGCGATTGTTCTGTCGAACGTAGCCCATTCAATTTCCCGGTTGTATCGGTAGCCTTGAAAGATTGGTGCGAGTTCGTCGACTTCTCGGTGTGTGAAGAGAGGGTATTCTGGTATTTCAAGTTCGGAGGCCTGCCGTTTCATTACATTGACAGAGTTATGTAGGACTCTTTCAACAATAAAGTAGCTGAGTTCCGTCATCATGACATGAGCTCTAGGAAAATGGCGTAGAGCTATTGGAAGAGACCCCACATGATCATGATGACAGTGTGTGATTGCGATTGTGTCCACCGGCTGATTTTCAATCTTATCATAAAGTGGAAGAGCTTCCCGGCCGTCATGTTTAGGATGTGTGCCAGCATCCATTAGCAACCCGCATTCATCAATTTCGATATGCCATGCGCTGGCTCCAATTCCTGGGCCCGGGTTAAGGTCGCATACTTTCAATTTTTGATAATACTATTTGAGGTTTACTCGAGTGCGATTTTCAATCAACGAGTTATATGAATCGAAAGAGTCCGGATGAATGGTTCGATTTTTGGAGAGGTTCTTTCTTATTTTGCATTTCATTACCTCAAGTGTCGCCATTTCCAAATCGTGTTCAGCCAAAGCTCGAACCGTTTCTGCTTCGGCGTATGGCCGGAGTGGTTCGCAAAAATCCGCAACAAAGAGAATCATGTCAACAGGTCCCATTTCTATGGCGCCCGTTGTATGCTTTCGCATGGCATTATTTACCACTTCATCATCAATACCAAACTGATTCTTGGCCATAAAAGGTGCCAACTTGCCATGCAAAAGGCTGACATTGTTTTCTTCGTATTGATCAAATACAAATTTATGCTCTTTGGCATACTTCAGGAGTTCATCGTTAGAAAGTTCCTTTAAACAGTCGTGTAGTAAAGCGGCTAATTCAGCCTGCTCAGGGTTAATATTGTGCCGGACAGCTAGTTTAACTGCTTGATCCCTCACGGATAAGACATGTTCGTAACGATGTGTGGAGAGATTTGCCTGAAGGTGTTTCTCAATGCTTTCGATTAGTTTTGGTGAGTTGGGCATATGGGGCCACGCGAGTACCTTTCAAAATCAGGCCCGAATTTTAAGGAAGTGTCAAATGGCAAACCTGAATTTGGTTATGTTTTTGATTTCTCTTGATCGAATGCTAGTTTTTATTTCAATAAGTTTTGTTCTGACAATGACAACAAAATCAAACTTAAATCGTCGTGGAGTTTTAAAGTCTCTAGCTTACGGAACTATTTGTTCTGGTTTATGTAGCGTTGGTCCTATGCGCTGGCTTGTTTCGGATATACAGGCGGGGGAAACAGCGGTCTATAAAATGAGTTTTGATGAGTTCCCTCAGCTGAGCAAGTCTTACGGTTCTGTCCGGGTAAATGTTGCTGGTATTCCGGGTGAGAATAATCAGATCGTAGTGACGCGAATGCCGGGTAACCAATTTTACGCGGTGACTTCTAAGTGTACACATCGAGGCGTAGCGGTGGAACCGTTCCAGAAAGGCAAAGGGCTTTATTGCCGTGCACATGGCTCTCAGTTTGATGTTGATGGTCGTGTGGTGCGTGGGCCAGCTCGTTCTGCCCTCAAGTCATATGAGACTAGTTATGATGGTGGTGAATCTGTGAGTGTAAAGTTCCCGAATCTAGGTTACGTTGTTAATTCCAGTATGCTTCAGGCAGCCGATGGAGATCGATTGCTTTTGTCATTCGATACAATTGCTGGAATGGAATATAGTATTGTTTTGCGTTCACGTTTGAAAGGAGAAGATGCTAGCTTGGTAAAGTTTTCTACTACTAAAGATGGTCCGACAAATTCAAGTATCTGGACAGGGAAAGGCGGGCTAGTTAGGCTTTATGTGAAGCCAGTAGGGGATGTTGGATTTATACAGGTTATTCGAGAGTAGCTATTGTTTTTGTGTAACCAATTGGAAGCTTAGTTTGTATTAACAATTAGTAATGTATCAGAATGGGATATTTGCAATGAAAGTAGGATTATACTTGGCAATAGCCTTATATTTGTGTGGTAACTCCGGTTGGGCTGCGAAATTGGATAAGGCAAATTTAGTTAGTGATGCGGGATTCTTGATGCATCTTGATTTAGATGCAGTTCGTAAATCCAAGCTTGGTTCAACCTTAATTAAATGGACAAAAGCGAAGGAGGGTAATGCCCATATGATTAAGATAAAGAAGGGTATAGGTTTTGATCCGTCTGTGGCATTAAATTCAGTAACAATGTCAGGTAACGGTAAAGAGGATAACGGAATTATGATCCTGAAGCACAATGCAGAAACTAAAAAGGTATTGTCTTTGATTAAGAGTCAAGACGGTTACTGGGCTACAGATCACACTACTAAAGATTCAAAGGGTTCATATAAAATTCATAGTGTTGGCGAGGAACGGGGAAAGAATGAAGAGAAGCCTGATGAGCGTGGCTATATAAGTTTTGTTGATAAGAATACAGCTGTCATGGCTCCCAGTCGAAAATTAGCCGCAAAAGCGATTGACCTTGTAAAGGGTAAGGGCGCTTTGAAGCGTTTATTTCCTCAAGTCAGTACGTCTATTAAGGAATCTAAATTGCCGTTTTTGATTGGCTATGCAGATATTGATCAAATGGAAGAAGTCATCGAGGATCCTAATATTAAAGACATGGCTCGTGAGGTGGCCTTTGTTTTAGGAGAGACAGATGGTGATTTGGTTATTAATGCTCGGATAGTTGCACAAAGTGTGGAAACAGCTGAGTACATGCATAACATGATCAACGGTCTAATTGGCTTTGCTTCTCTGAATCAGAAGGATAATCCAGAAGTAATGGACCTTCTAAAGTCCATGAAAATTTCCAGGAAGCAAGCCACCGTGTCAGCATTGTTTAAGATGTCGGTCGATAAGATTCTTGAATATGCAGACCCGGAACTTAAACAACTCGACATAGATTTGGGAATTGACCTGAACAAATAGAGATGCAAGGCGTCGTCATTTCAGGCATGGCATCGGCTTTAGACAAGTCTCAGGAAGGTGACTTGCAAAACTCAGCTAGAAATGATGGCGATGCTAATGACGAGAGCAGGTTAGCGATTGCTGCAAAAGGTGGTTGTATTGAGTCTTTTGAACGACTTGTTTCTCTTTTTGAAGAAAGATTGTATCGATTCCTCCTCAAGAAGACGGGAGATCACCATCTTTCAGAGGATTTACTTCAGTCGGCCTTTGTTATTGCTTATAGAAAATTGCATCTTTTTAATCCCAAGTATGCTTTTTCTACTTGGATTTACACCATTGCCAATCGGCAAGCCATTAACCATTTTCGACGACAGCGCCCAATCGATTCTGCTGATGCTGATTGTGTAGTTGAGCAATCTCCGGCAGTAGAATTGTTGGAGAGTGAAAAGAAGGATGAACTTTGGAGCCATGCCAGAAGACTCCTTTCTCGACATCAATTTGATGCTCTATGGTTTTTTTATGGTGAAGACCGAAACCTTTATGAGACCGCAAGTGTAATGAATAGGAGTGTGGGCTCTGTAAAGGTTCTACTACATAGAGCCAGAAATAAGCTAGAGGCTCAATTACCTGCTCATTTTAAATCTAAATTAAGTGAAAATGAATAACGAAGGAAAAGATAGGTTTTGGCAAAGTGTACAATTGCGACTTCGTCAGGAAGCCGATACAAAGGATGAGTTTCCTCCTTTTCTTCATAGGCGAATCATGGCTGCTGTACGGGAGGAGGCCGAGTTAAGTTCACAGCCCAAATGGTTTATATTTAGTAGAATGCGATTGGCTATTGCTGGGGGATTCCTTGGTTTATTTTTATTTTTCACACTTATGACTGATTCTGTTCAGAATCAGGGGGTGGAGACGAATTTGATAGGAGAGGTTATAGTCACTGCTTCGCATGGTGACCAACAATTGTCTAACTTGTTATCAGACAAAGCCTTGAACCAGTTTCTAACACAACCATACAAAGATCAGTTGGATTCAATTGCTAACGAGTTTGAGAATGCAATGGATTTCACAATCAAGATGATGCCAATGGAAATTGCCAGTAACTAATCGCTGGTAATATTTTTTCCTTTTTATTCCAAAAACTATATTTAATACCGCATATATCATCATATCAATATATGTTGATATGAAACTTGACTCGCTGGTTTGGCTATATAGTCTGACGCTCCAGTGAGTCATATCTCAAAAAATGGTCTAAATGACCTCCTTTCTCAAAGGATAGTCATTTTAGATGGTGCGATGGGTACTATGATCCAGCGGTATAAACTGGATGAGTCTGATTATCGAGGAGAGAGGTTTGTTGATTGGGAAAGAGACCTTAAAGGGAACAACGATTTACTTGGTATAACTCAGCCGGAGATAATTCGATCCATACATCGAGAGTATTTCGAGGCTGGAGCTGATATAATTGAGACCAATACATTTAACTCCACGAGTATAGCATTGACCGATTATGGGATGGAATCTTTGGCTTATGAGTTGAGTGTTGCGAACGCTAAATTGGCCAAGAATGCTGCAGAAGAAGTTATGGCCAGTAATCCAGGGCGGCAATGTTTTGTAGCTGGGGCACTGGGTCCTACAAATCGTACCGCATCGATTTCTCCTGATGTAAATAATCCTGCATTCCGAGCTGTAAGCTATGATCAACTGGTTGAGTCCTATTTTGAGCAAGCTAAGGGTTTAGTCGAGGGAGGTGTAGATGTTCTTTTGGTGGAGACGGTATTCGATTCTCTTAATTCTAGAGCTGCCTTATTTGCTCTTGAGTCATTGTTTGATTCGTTAGGGAAACGATTGCCGGTGATGCTTTCTTTTACCATTACTGATCAGAGCGGGCGTACTCTTTCAGGGCAAACAGTTGAAGGATATTGGAATTCAGTTTCGAACATTGACTTATTGAGTGTCGGGATAAACTGCGCCCTTGGTCCCAAGGAGATGCGTCCTTATATCGAAGAGTTGTCACGGATATCTCCAATCAATGTTAGCTCTTATCCCAATGCTGGACTTCCAAATCCCTTGTTGCCAACTGGTTTTCCGGAAACACCAGAAAGTCTTGCCCCGCAACTCAAGGAGTGGGCGGAGAATGGCTGGCTAAATATAGTCGGTGGTTGTTGTGGGACGACACCAGAACACATACGGGTTATTGCTGAAGCTGTTAAGGACTGTGATCCACGTCAGTTGTCTAAGCCTGAACCGTGGCTAAGGCTTAGCGGCTTGGAGGCTTTGACTGTTCGTCCGGATTCAAATTTTGTTAATGTGGGAGAGCGTACTAATGTTACTGGTTCCCCTCGTTTTGCTAAGCTGATTAAGAATGATCAATATGAGGAGGCTTTGGTGATTGCTCGACAGCAAGTAGAGAACGGGGCGCAGATTATAGATGTCAATATGGATGAGGGGATGCTCGATTCAGAGGCGGCTATGACGCAATTCCTCAACTTAATAGCTTCTGAGCCTGATATTTCACGAGTGCCGATCATGATAGACAGTTCGAAATGGTCTGTAATTGAGGCCGGTCTAAAATGTATCCAAGGCAAAGGGATAGTGAACTCCATTAGTCTAAAGGAGGGAGAGAAACAGTTTCTTGAACAGGCACATTTAATTCGAAGGTATGGGGCTGCAGTGGTGGTAATGGCATTTGATGAAAAAGGTCAGGCAGATAACACAGAGCGGCGTGTTGAAATATGTAAGCGATCATACAAATTGCTAACTGAAGAGGTTGGATTTCCGCCGCAGGATATAATTTTTGATCCTAATATTCTTACCGTGGCGACTGGAATGGAGGAGCATAATGATTATGCTGTTAGTTTTATAGAAGCCACGCGAATCATAAAATCAACACTACCTTTTGCTAAGGTTAGTGGTGGGGTTAGCAATATATCGTTTTCCTTTAGAGGGAATAATGCAGTGCGTGAGGCTATGCATTCGGCATTTTTATATCATGCAATTCGTGCAGGGCTAGATATGGGGATAGTGAATGCAGGAATGCTTGAAGTTTATGAAGAAATTCCTCCGGATTTATTAGAGCGTGTTGAGGATGTCTTGTTGAATCGGTTGCCGGATGCAACTGAGCGCTTAATTGAATTTGCAGAAACAGTAAAACAACAAGATAAATCTGAAAAAATTGCTGATGAATGGCGCAGTAAGTCGATTGAAGAAAGGTTAAGCCATGCTCTGGTTAAGGGCATTGTTGACCATATTGAGGAAGATACTGAGGAGGCTCGTCAGAAATATGGTCGTCCAATAAAGGTGATTGAAGGGCCTCTAATGGATGGGATGAATTTTGTTGGAGACCTTTTTGGAGCGGGGAAAATGTTTCTGCCCCAGGTAGTTAAAAGCGCCAGAGTGATGAAGAAGGCGGTTGCATATTTGCAGCCCTTTATGGAGGAAGAAAAAGCTGAAGAAGATTCTTCAGCTCAGGGTAAGATTCTTATGGCTACGGTAAAAGGAGATGTTCATGATATTGGAAAAAATATCGTTGGAGTAGTTCTTCGCTGTAACAATTACGAGGTTATAGACCTTGGGGTTATGGTTTCTTGTGAAAAAATATTAAATACAGCTAGGGATGAGAAGGTGGATATTATCGGTTTGAGCGGATTAATTACCCCGTCTTTAGATGAGATGCAACACGTGGCGAATGAGATGGAACGCCAAGGGTTTAATTTGCCTTTGCTTATTGGTGGGGCAACGACCAGTCGCGAACATACAGCCGTTAAAATTGCGCCTGGATACCAGTATTCGACTGTTCATGTGGTTGATGCGTCAAAGGCAGTGGGTGTTGCCAGTCAGTTGTTAAGTAAGGATCACAAGAAGTCCTTTGCGCTAGAGAATGCAAAGGGACAAGAGGAGTTACGCGAGAAACATTATAGTAAGCGTACTGCCAAGCCTTTACTTGGTATTACTGAGGCTAGAGAGAGGGCTACAAAAATTGATTGGTGCCAAAACGATATCTACAAGCCTGAATTTACCGGGGTTAAAACTGAATCAGATTTCCCGCTGGAAACATTGGTTGATTACATCGACTGGTCGCCGTTCTTTCATGCCTGGGAGCTTCGAGGCCGATACCCGAAGATCTTTGAGGACAAGGTCATTGGCGAGAAGGCAAAGGAGTTATATGAAGATGCCAAGGATTTGCTTTCTCGTATTGTCAGTGAAAAATTATTTACTGCAAAATGTGTATACGGTTTTTTTCCTGCGAATCGAGTAGGGGATGATGTGGTTATATATGCAGATGAGAAACGCGATGAATGCCTTAATAGATTTCATTTTCTGCGTCAGCAGAATGATAAAGCAAGCGGTGAAAATCATAGTTTGGCAGATTATGTTGCTACGAAGGAGTCAGGCTTGGAAGATTATATTGGAGCGTTTGCTGTTACAACGGGGCATGGAGTTGAAGAACTTGCGAAGACTTTTGAAGACGTCCATGACGATTATAATGCTATCATGACCAAGGCTATAGGGGATCGTTTAGCTGAGGCTTTTGCAGAATATTTACATAAGCGAGTACGATGTGAATGGGGATTTGGGCGAGATGAAAACTTAAGCAGTGAAGAGTTGATTAGTGAAAAATATCGTGGAATTCGACCTGCAGCAGGATACCCCGCTTGCCCAGACCATACCGAGAAGCAACGACTTTGGGATTTGCTAGATGTTGAAAAGAATACTGGTATCAGCCTGACTGAGAGTTTTGCTATGTGGCCAGCTAGCTCGGTCAGTGGATTGTATTTTGCTCATCCCAATTCAAAATATTTTGCTGTTGGTAAAATTGGTGAGGATCAGGTTGTTGACTTGGCAAGGCGCAAGGGTATGACTAAGGGGGAGGTCGAGCGCTGGCTATCACCAAACTTAAATTATAATCCTAGTTAAATTTTCTTTAGTGGGCTCGCCGTTTTCAATTTAAACTGGCATGGTTATGTCCATGCATTCCGGGTGCAATCTTAAGTCCGTTCTTTTTTGCTGTTTTGTACTTTGGTTGTCGATTGTTCAGGGTTTTGGTATTGAGCCTCTCGAGTCTAAGCTGGTTTATGTTGAGCTTGAAGGGGAATCAGCCGCCGATATCTATATCCGGTTTCAAGAATCTGATGCATCTTTAAAAGAAATCTCCAATGCCACCAGGGAGCGGATTTCTAGCATCAAACTACAGCAGGAGTTGTTTATCCGCCAGCTCGATAAAGTAGAAGGAAAGGTTGAGTCTCAGTTTTTCAGATTGGCTAATGCGGTGAAAGTTCGATTGCCAATTCAGAAGGTAGATCAATTATTTCAAATTGAGGGTGTTGTAGCCGTTAGTCCAGTTGCTCAATTTCATTCGCTAACCTCTACAAGTGTGCCTTTTATTAAAGCCAATAAAATTTGGGATCATGGAAAATTTTCGGTTACTGGAAAGGGTGTGCGAATTGGGATTATCGATTCTGGCATTGATTATACTCATGCCATGTTTGGAGGTAGTGGAAAGCTAGCTGACTACGAAAGTAACGATCCTAAAATTATCGAAAAAGGTTCATTTCCTACTGGCAAGGTTGTTGGTGGATACGATTTTGCAGGGGATAATTACGATGGCACTAGGGCTCCACGCCCGGATGATGACCCGATTGATTGCTCTGCAAATAGTCATGGTTCGCATGTTGCTGGAATTGCTGCAGGTCTGGGTGTGCTTACTAATGGTAGATTTTATTCAGGAAGCTACGGTGAGTCACTGGAAATGGATAAATTTTTAATTGGCCCTGGTGTTGCCCCAGAGGCTCAATTATTTGCTCTTAAGGTGTTTGGTTGTGAGGGTACAACTGGATTATCAGTGGATGCCATGGAATGGGCTTCGGACCCGGATGGTGATGGAGATTTTGCGGACCGACTAGACGTAGTTAACTTATCCCTTGGGACTTCTTACACACGGCCGGAATTTGAAAGTAATGTAGCAGCACGATTAGTTAAATTAGGTTGTGCTGTCGTGAGGGCTGGAGGCAATAGTGGGAATAATTTTTATTCACTGATGGTATTTGATGATAGTGAAATCACTGTTGGTAATTCAATGGATGATGGGATTCAGTATGACAGTATTGAGGTTGTAAATCCCATTTCTTTACGAGGTCACTATGAGGCGGTAGAAGCCGCTTTCACCCGTAAATTGGATGACGTTGGAGAGATTACGGGTAAAGTAGTCCATGCAGATCCTCCGCAAGCATGTTCTGCTTTAAATAATGCGAGTGAGATCAAGGGTAATATAGTAATAATAAATCGTGGGATATGTTTTTTCTTTGATAAAATAAAGCGGGCTCAAGATGCAGGGGCACGTGCTGTTATTGTAGTCAATAATGAAGGGGGGCCTCCAATTCCAATGGGTACATCTGGAGGGGTAGCGGATATTCCTGCTGTAATGATTGCTCGCCGTGATGGACTGAAGTTAATAGAACAAAGTCACCGTGGATTAGTTGTTAAGCTTGGAGGCGACTTTACTATTCTGGGAGGTATTGAGTTATCAGATCAATTGTCACCGAGCAGTTCTCGTGGGCCTGTTTACGAAACGCACAGACTTAAGCCAGACTTGGTTGCCCCTGGTTTTAATATTCAATCGGCTAGAGCTGGGGGTGGGTCTTCTCCATTGCTTTCTGCCGGCACGTCAATGGCGGCTCCGCATGTGGTTGGTGTTACTGCTTTGCTCTTAGAACGACATCCAGATTGGTCTCCTAATTCGATCAAGGCTGCCATGATGAATACGGCAGTGCAGATTAGAGATGAGAACGACAAAATTTATCCCGAATCACGTGCCGGTGCCGGCAGGGTAAATCCTCTATTAGCTATGGACACACCGGTAATTGCTTTTGATGATGAGAATCCAGAGCGAGTGTCACTTTCATTTGGTCTTCTTGAAATTGATGGGCCATACTCGGATAGTCGCAAGTTAACTTTAAGGAATCTTACCGGTAAACCTTGGATTGGTAATATTGTCATTAGTAATACTTTGCTTAATCGTGGTGTCAAAATTTCTTCCAACGAAAAAAAAATCACTGTTCCTGCCTTAGGTCAGGTTTCGATCGATTTACATCTTTCGATTGATCCTGCTAAAGTTGAACTGGAATTTGACGCTACAACATCACCAGAAGTAAAGGGGGGGCCAAGGCATATAGCACATGAAGCATCTGGTAAAATTTGGTTCCACGGTTCAACAAGCTCTATCCAGGTGCCGTTTCATATGCTTGTGCGTTTAGTTGGAAATCATCGAGTAGAAGAATCCCGTGTTGCTGTCACTAGCTCTGATGATGATGCTTCCTTATTACTTCCGATTACTGGAGATAATTCACATCCAGAACCATTGGTTTCAGTTTTTCAATTAGGATACAAAAGCCCTTCCAGAAAATATAAGGACAGGGACAGGGCGTCACGGGATTTAATTGCGGTTGGAGCGGCGTCTAATGTCCCGGGATTAGGCAATATTTCAGAATCAACTTTGTATTTTGGCTTGGTGATGGATGGTTCCTGGATTGTGCCACAGTCATTTCTTACCGATTTAAAAATTGATGTAGATACAAATCTGGACGGTAAGACCGATATTGAATTAACTAATGGATCATCTGGCAACGTCCTAGCTTCAGGCGATATAACTGTGCGTGAATTAGCTGATGATTCATATTACACCTTAGTTAGGAATATTAAAACGGGTGATTATAAACTTGGCGGTATATTAAATCTGTATCCATCTTCGAAGCGGGATACTTCGCTCTTAAACAATAGTGTAATGGTATTATCAGTTAAAGTATCAGAGCTAGGCTTAGCGTCTAACCGTTTTTCAGTACAATATCGATTTAACAATCTTTTTGAGACCACACGATGGATCCCTTTCCATATCGGTAAGCCGGCACTACAAACGATTAATAAGAGCCTAGACAACACTCCGTTTTATGATGCCAGTAAACCAGTTGCTATAATAGTAGATCGTAATGCCTTGAGTCTTCACGGATATGATAATGAGAATTTGCCCAAGCCGCTTTTGTTATTTCATCATAATAATTCCAAAGAGCGTTTCGATATTGTTAGTTTATATCAAGCAAGGCTAGATAATGATGGCGATGGTATGTTGGATCAATGGGAGTTAAATTACTTCAAGACTATAGCTAAGGCTGATAGGTCCACCGATTACGATAGCGATGGATTTCTTGATGTATCCGAGTTTATTGCGGGGACTAATCCCTTAGACAGTGAATCGTTATTGAGATTCTTGCTTCCTGTTGATGTTATAGGTGAGAAAGTATTGTTAAGGTGGGAAAGTATTCCGAACACGCGATATCGAGTTGAAAGAAATAATGGTAATTTGAGTTCATGGGAAATATTGGCATCCGGTTTACTTGCTGATACGAAAAGAATGAGTTACATCGATTCACGTATTAACAATGGTCAGCCAGTTTTTTATAGGCTTATTGTTGAGGAGGATTAATGAAGGATTTTGAAGAATGTTTAGATCTGGATCTCGACTTGATTCGAAAGTCTGGATTATGGCGTGAATTAAGGCATATCGAGTCTGGGCAAGGGGGTTGCATAGATTTCGAGGGGAAACGACTGCTTAACTTCTCTTCAAATGATTACCTCGGATTGGCTACACATCCCTCATTGGTTGAAGCGGTTAGAAATTCAATTGAAAAATTTGGAGTGGGTTCTGGTGCGTCACGTTTAGTTTGTGGATCTCTTAGGCCTCATCATGAATTAGAATCAGCTTTAGCAGATTGGTTGGATGCAGAAAGATCATTGGTTTTTTCCAGCGGTTTTGCTGCTGCACAGGGTGTGATTTCATCTGTAGTAGGCAGTGGGGATGTTGTTGTTATTGATAAAAAAATTCATGCATCAACAGTCGATGCAGTGAAACTTAGTGGAGCTACCATTAGAGTTTTTCAGCATAACGATTTATCAAGTCTGGAGAAGATATTGAAGTGGGCAGATAATAAGAGTTGTCGAATTCTTATTATAACTGAAAGTGTGTTTTCAATGGATGGAGATTCGCCGTCACTTAAACATTTGGTGGAATTAAAAGAGAGATATGGTTCTTGGTTGATGCTTGATGAGGCGCATGCTCTTGGGTGTTATGGGGATTCTGGTGCAGGATTAGCATTGCAATCGAGTTTAGCTGATCAAATTGAAATTCGATTGGGAACTTTAGGTAAAGCGATAGGTGCGGCCGGTGGTTTTGTTTGTGGTAGTCAGAGATTGATAGACCTCCTTGTTAATAAGGCTAGAAGCTTTATTTTTTCTACTGCCCCAAGTCCGTTAGTAAGTGCAGCAGCACTTGCTGGGGTGAGTCTTATTCAGAGCGATGAGGGTAAGGATAGGCGAAATAAACTTTGGAAGGTTCTTGAGCAGCTTAAAAAAGGAGTCGTTTCTCAGTGTTGGCCAGTTGTTCCAGAGGCAAGCGTGATTCTGCCCTTAATCATGAGCGATGAGACAAAAGCAATGTCAGCTATGAACGAACTTCGTGATTCTGGATTTTATATTCCAGCCATACGTTATCCAACTGTTCCTCGCAATGCAGCTCGGTTGAGAATTACTGTTTCAGCAAGCCACAATAGAGAAGATATTGATTCGCTGTTAAGTGCTTTGGATTGTATTACTCGTTGAAGTAAATTTTCAGATTATGACTGGCTCTGCCGGCAGCAATGATATCTAGTTTGCCGTCATCGTTTATATCGGCCACGCGAATGTCTTCGGTTGCCATTTGGTTATCATCAACAATTGAACTTTCCCATTTAGTACGTTCTTTATTTGTTGGGTAATACAATTTTATACCTACTTTACCGGTGCGTCGTGTGCCTCGCCATCCTGCTACAATCTGATCAGCTCCCATTGACATAAAGTCGCCGGTTGCCAAGGCGTGTCCTTGATCAAGCGTGTCGTCAATTATGTTTCGTTGCCATTTTTTGTTATTTGGCTCGCTATTTTTCTGATTATTCAATGTGTAAACAGACAGTTGAGAGCCATGCATTGGCTCGATGGCTGTTACAAAGTTTGCTCCACCTGAGCCTCGACCAAGGCGAACTTCACCAGTTGGATTATTGGAAATCTGTTTTCGTTGCCAACCGTTGGGCTTGTTCTGTTGAATCAAGAATACGCCTTCCACACCACTGAGCAGTATGTCGTCTGTCTTGTCATTGTCCCACTGCGTGATATCAAAATTGTGGCTGGCATGCATGTTGCCGTCGACCAGCGTGGTTTTCCATGCTTCTTTCGGGTTAATTGGCATGTGATAGGCAAGTGTGCGTACGCCTTCTCCTTGATTGGAACGGTTTCCTCTTCCGTGTAACGGAAGTACGATAAGTTCGAATTTATTGTTGGAATTTTTAAACCACCGCATGCGATGAGTGGTCGGTTCATGGTGAAGTTGAACCGGTGTCCATTTTTGTGTCCGGTCATCTGGTGGGATGAGATAAAACACGGCGCCGGACTTTGAGGTGTCGCTTGTCTCGCCTGGGTTCCATTGAGCTCCAGCTGCGATTTCGGCTTTGCCGTCTCCGTTGATGTCTCTTACCGCGATACAGACATGGTCACGCTGGGTTAGGTTTTCGACGATGATATGTTTTTTCCAGGATGGGTTTTCGTACCATGCAATGTTTCTGGCATCGCAGAGAACAATGTCTTTTTTATTGTCGGCATTCATATCGGCTATAGCAATTCCATAGCCGATCTTTACCTTGTCATCGATGGTGACGTGACGAAACTTGGGCAAATCTGCGCTCAGTACAAGAGGAGCACAGCAAAGAAGTAAGATATAAAGTGCTGAAAAGGTTTTCATGTTACAGAGATTTATGAGGCTAAGAGGTAAGAGTAGCAAGAGTGATTAATGGTCTAACTAGAATAAAAAAAGGCAGACCATTGGTCTGCCTTATAATAAAGAATTAAACTTCGTTTAATTAGAAACGGTAATTCAAAGTAGCCATAACATGCGTACGGTCTGAGAAACCTGCTTCTAAACCGTAATTCCAATTATTACTTGTTTCTATATTGAACCCGATCAGGTAATTCCATTCCTCTTCGGCTTCCGAAACCACACTGTATCCTACTGGCACTGGATTTCCTGCGATCGGAAAACTTGCTGTACCGTTCTGATTCTCATCAACATCCTGATACTGTGCGCCTATGTATAGTGCGCCATTGAGATCTCCTAGTGAACCTTTGATGCCAATGCGTGGTGTTAATGTAAACGCTTCGATTGTAGAGTCTCCGATATCAAGATCCGACTCGGTGTAGTTTGCGTCAAGTGAGGCAAAGTAATTGCCCGAACCAACAGCTAGTGTTGCGCCACCGCCGTAAACGGGACCACTATATGCAACGCTGAATGAACTCGGTAATAGACTGGCGACTTCTGGCGGCAAGCCGCCAACTGAAAATCCGCTGGCATTGGTTTCGCCATCTACATATCCAGCTACCCCATAAACATTCAGAAAGGGAAGGAGCCAGACATCGACTTTGGCAGTTGTACTAGTGGCGTGGCTTTCAAGCTTAGTGGTTTGGGCAGGCAACCCAGGAGGCAATTGTAAAGGGCCGGTAGGGAGAGGTAGTGGAGGAACATCTATTGAAGCAGACTTTGAAATTAAATCCTGTTCGAGATAAAAAATATTGCCACTAACACCGATTGGTAATGGAAGTTCTTGCCCAGCTGCAAGGCTTTTGCCAAGTGGCAGGGAAGAAGACAGGCCTTCGGCATTGGCTGTTGTAAATGCCAAGGTGCACGCCATGGCAATTGTCATAAGTTTACATTTTACTTTTCTCATAATCGAGGTGAATTGGGGTTATTCTAAGATACCTTATATTATTAATCCATAAAAAAACCGCGACGTGAAGTCGCGGTTTATAGAAAGATTGGTGTAGCTATCAGGCAATCTCAGCTGCGTGGAATTCTAGCCAGTCATCGAGGTTATTAAGGTTAATTGCATCTTTTGGATCACCGTCTGGTAAGCCGTTTGCACTTAATATGCCCTGACGAGTTTCGTCATCGTGATTATAACCTTCTATAGAGGCATTTAATTCACTGATAGATGAATCGTCCAACTTGGCTCCTTCTTGAGCTTTAATCCAAGCTTCAAATTGAGGGTAGGTTGGCTTGTCGTTTGTGATGTGGGCACGAACAGCTTCGGTATCTAATCCGAGGCCTGCAATCACCATAGCATCGTATCCAGCACCAATTCCAGGGTAGCCATCGGCTATTTTACCTGCAGCCTCTAGGGAAACTTTTTGCCATAGACGCGGGAGGTGCAATACACCCAATGGTCCTTTAGTGCCTGAACTAATTAAGGGAACAATTTTATCACTCATTTTATAGGTTTGTTTACGGTTAAATCCACAAGTGGAATGGGCTGGGACGTTAGGCTTGAGATACAGATGGGTCAATTCGAAAAGGTCTGCTTGTAAAAAAAACATTGTAGAATTCGGCATCGGCTTGCCTCCTAATTGCTTAATAGAATAGCTTGTTCCTTGTAGTGGAAGAACCAAATAATAGAATTCAATATGAGGTTTTGGGCGATGACGAAAAGATATATGGTCCGGAATCTTATGCTACAATTAAACGTTGGCATTCTGAAGGAAGGCTGAACGACCAGTCGAAGATTAGGCGTGTTAATGAAACGAATTGGCATTCAGTTTCATCCTGCAAAGAATTTCAGATTTCTGCTCCTGAAACAAATAAATCGGTTCCTGTTTCGATGGAGCCTCCAGGGGTGATTTTATGGTATCGAATTTACTGTGCCTTGATGGGAGTCCTCTATGCTTTATTGGTAATTTTGTTTTTATTTCTAAGGTCACTCCCCGACATAGAACAAGTTATGAATCCATCTGAATATACAGAGTTTCAGATAACCAGTATGGTTGTGATCATTTTTGGAGTTCCCTTTGCTATACTATATTTTGCCTGCGTGTTTATGGCATCTAAAAGATGGCACTGGGTGCTCGGTATTATTTCAATTGGCTTGGGCATGACGGGATGTTGTTTACCGGTTTGTATTCCTTTATTGATATTTTGGATTAAGCCAGAAACGAAGTCTTGGCTCAGTCGTAACGAATAACATAATTAATGAAAAAATTATTATTATTTTTCATCCTTTGTTTGATTGAAGACATCAATGCTCGAGCTGAACTTCGCGCGGGAGCAGCAAAGGTAGATGTGACTCCGACTGTTTTACCAGTGATTCGTAATGGAGGGTTTCTTGAAGCCACAGACAATAAGATTAATGACCCGTTATATGCACGTTGCTTGGTCTTGGATGATCGAGTGATACGCTTGGCTATTGTAGTGGTTGATAGTTGCATGTTGCCTATAGACTTGTGTGATGAAGCAAAGCGATTGGCTTCAGAAAAAACTGGTATTCCGTTTGATCGTATCCTCATATCTGCAACTCATAGTCATAGTGCGCCAAGTTCAATGAATTACTGTCTAGGTACTCGAGCTGATCCGCGATATACAAAATTTCTACCGGCTAAAATTGCCGAGTCTATTATTGCTGCTAACAAAAATCTTCAAACGGCAAAAGCTGCATGGGGCAGGGTTGATGCTGCAGAGTTCACAGCTTGTCGGCGCTGGTCTTTTATTCGTGGTCAAGAGTTAACCGATCCCTTTGGGGAAAAGACCGTGCGAGCTAATATGCACCCAGGTTACCGTAATGCTAATGCTGTTGGGCCAACCGGTCCCGATGACCCCTGGTTGAGTTTTTTGAGTGTCCAAGAATCGAATGGTCGTCCGTTGGCTGTTCTTGGAAACTTCTCCATGCACTACTTTTCTGGTCATAATGGTGTGTCTGCGGATTTTGCTGGTGCCTTTTCGGAGGGTTTAGCAAAACGCTTGAAAAAGAACGAAGAAGATACATTTGTTGGGATTATGTCCCAAGGCACTAGTGGTGACTTGTGGTGGGGTGATTATAGTTTAAATAAAGCACAGTCATGGTCGATGCATAATTATGTTAATAAACTAGTTGAACTTGTATCCGATCAATTATCCAAGCATGAGCATAAGACTGATGTGCCGTTAGGCTTTGCCGAGTCACGTATTGAACTTTTCAGACGCACTCCTGATGCAGGTCGACTTAAATGGGCAAATGAATTACTTGAAAAAATGAATGAAAATAGACCGCGTAATCGGCCTGAGGTTTATGCTGAACAAGCCGTTTGGATTTCGAATAATCCGGTGGAGGAAGTGCCTCTTCAAGTAGTTCGTATTGGTGAATTAGGTATCACTGCCATCCCATGTGAAGTTTACGGTTTAACTGGGCTGAAACTAAAATCAGCAAGTCCGTTGCCTTTAACATTCAATATAAGCTTGGCCAATGGTGCTAGTGGTTACATTCCTCCTGCTGAGCAGCATTTATTGGGCGGCTACACAACTTGGCCTGCACGTACCGCTGGGTTGGAAGTAAATGCAGAGTCTCGTATTGTAGAGGAAGTGATACGTTTGCTTGAAAAAGTATATGGTAAACGTCGAAAGATATACTCCGAGCCTAGTTCAACTTTTTCAGAAACTGTGATGGTTGAAAAACCTACTGCTTACTGGCGATTGGGCGAACAAGGAGGAAATATTGCTACAGATACTACCGGTAATGGGAATCACGCACTTTACCAGGGTGGACTTGGTTTTCATGTCCCGGGATTATATCCAACAGGCAAAAGTGAAGATCACTTATCTCGTGCGGTGCATTTTGCTGGTGGTCGTATTCATGCATCAGTGCCGTATAGCAATTCATTTACAACTCAGTTTTGGTTTTGGAATGGTATTATCAAAAAAGATACTTTGGTTAATAATACTTTGGCAGACATAAATGGACTAAAAATAAGCTTAATTAATACTCCTGATGAAAGTGTATCAAAGTTAAGGGTTAAAGAAGGGGAATTAGAAATTTCGGGAATTGAGCCAAGACGCTGGCACCTTCTTTCTGTTATAATTAAACCTAAACTATTAGAGATATGGCTTAATGGAGTCCAATACCTTAAAATGAAAGTCACCGATATACCTCCAGATCCAAATAAAAAGATGATTTTGGTATTCGGTGGTTCACATGATAATAAAATTGATTTCCATGGTGATCTCGATGAAATCGCCTTTTTTAATCGAGTTCTATCTTCAAAAGAGATTAAAAACCTCTATAAATCAGCAAATATAAACACTCGCTGATATCGCTTCCAAAAGAAATTGAGATTCAATTTCATTTTTACAGTTGACATTGTTGCTAATGAATCTCATTTTCTTTTCGCCGTTTTGAAGTCACGGCATTTTAATTGGATTTTAAATGAGAAAGAGTCTCAAAGTCAAAAAGTCGGTTCCGGCAATTGTTGCCGGTATTTGTTCTATCGGGGCTGTTGCCGGAATGGCGCAAGAGTCTTCAGATGAGTTGGATCCAGTATTGGTCAGCGGCGCTATCGTTGGATCTAAGGCAGGGGTAAACAATATTACAGGTTCCGCTACCTACTTGGATATCGGTGATCTTCGTGTTCACTCTATCAATAATATAAACTCGGCTCTTCGCCGTGTGCCTGGAGCTTATGTTCGACCTGAAGATGGTTATGGGAACTTTCCGAATATCAGTCTTCGAGGCGTAGACATGGGGCGTAGCTCAAAAGTCACCATTATGGAGGACGGGATCCTTGCTGCTCCTGCAACCTATACTGCTCCTTCCGCATACTATAGCCCAACTATTGAGCGAATGAGCGGATTGGAAGTAATTAAAGGTTCAAGTCAGGTGAAGCATGGGCCTCATACAACTGGAGGTGTGATTAACTATCTTTCTACTGCTATCCCTGAAGAAGTTACTACTTACAGTAAAACTTACTATGGTGAATTCGATGAGTTGGTCAGTCACATTTATCATGGTGGAAAGGTCGATACTGACTCTGGAAGAGTGGGATACCTTGTTGAGGGTTATTATCGTAATACTGATGGTTTTAAAGAATTAAGTCATGGTGATACTGGATTCACTCGTAGTGAGCCAATGATTAAATTATCTTGGGAGCCGAACACATCTAACTATCAGTCTTTCGAATTAAAATTAGGTAGCACTGATTTTGATGCTAATGAAACATATCTTGGTGTAAGAGATGACGATTTCAAATCTAACCCTTATCAAAGATATGCGGTTACTCGAAATGATCAGATCAACACCTATGCTTCACGGGGATATTTAAGGCATTTTGTTGAGCTAGGAAGTAATGCTACACTAAAAACAACTGCCTACTTTACTAAATTCCATAGGAATTGGTTCAAATTAGATAAGGTTAATGGATCAAGTGCCTACAAGAAATGGAATGATAATGCATATCGCGATATTCTTATTGGAGCTGCACCAGGTACAATTAGACTGAAGAACAATAACCGAGATTATTCAGGTCAAGGTATTGAGTCTGTACTGAATTATGATTTGTCACTTGGTGGTTTGGAAAACCAGATTCAGTTGGGTGCTCGTTTTCACAATGACGACATTGATCGTTTTCAATGGTACACCACCTATGAACAGGGAGAAAATGGCGGATGGTCGCCAGGTGTAAATAGTGAAATGGGTAAAGCTGGTGACCGTCATCAGGAGACTGATGCCTTCTCACTTTATTTAGAAGACAGAATTGCTGTTAACGATCAATTAGCAATTATTCCAGGTATTCGTTACGAAGACATGGATTATTCATACGATCAAGATACTCGATATGCCGGTAAGACTGCTGCCAGTGGAACAGGTGGGCTCGATGTGTTTACCGGTGGAGTTGGATTTTCTTATGATGCAAATGAAAGCTTGAATGTCTTTGGTGGTGTTTATGCAGGTGCTTCGCTACCTGGGCCACGATCATTTATTCGCAGTAAGGGTAAATCAAATCTTGAAGAAGAAACTTCAACAAGCTTTGAGTTGGGAGCTCGTTATGAGCAGGAAGCCTTCGCTGTAACAGGTGCTGTATTTTACACTGTTCTGGAAGATTTCATTGTTCCAGACAATCTAGGTACAGGATTTGAAGAATGGCCAACTGATGAAGCAGGTAATCCAATAAATCCAGGATCAACAACTGAAAATGATGGTGAGATAACATCAATAGGTTTAGAGCTACAAGCTGCATACGATTTTGGTATCGCAAATGGTGCTGATTACAGCTTGCCTGTGCATATTGGAATCACCCTAACGAATGCAGAGTTTGATGGGACAGCTAGTTCTGAAGATGGCGAAAGCATTTTCAGCGGAGCACATGATGGAAATGAAGTTCCTTATGTTCCGGACTTTCTACTACACGCTGGAGTTGGCTACGCAACAGGAAAATGGAGACTAGCACTTGATGGTTCATATGTTTCGGATTCTTATGCGTCTGGCTGGAATAACAGTGATCCAGTTAATTATGAAGGTAGTTATGATCCTCGTTATGGGAAAATCGATAGCTACTTCGTAGCCGATTTGTCAGCTCACTATTCATTAACTGATAACACAACTGTGTTTGCTACCGCTCGCAATGTATTTGATGAAGAGTACGTTGTGGGACGTTTGCCTCAGGGAGCACGTCCAGGGATGCCACAGCAGTTGCTGATCGGTGTTGAGTCTCAATTTTGATGCTCAGTTCCTCCTGGTGACTATCGTGTAGAAACGGTTGTCACCCACTGACTTCAATAAGGTCGCCTCAAAAGGGCGGCCTTTTTTTGAGTTTAGTTAGGTAATTAATTTGATATAATGTGTTTCATGACAGTGAAACCAATTAAGATACAGTTAATAATTTTTCCTATAATGACTGTAATATTGGGATGTCAGACAAGTATTTCGCCTGTTATAGATGAAAAGAATGAGATAAATATTAATTGGGAAAACCAGTTGTCTGTTAATACAAAACAATCAAAGGATTTGCCTCTGCATACTGCAATTGAGAATAATGATATTGATAAGATTAATAGTTTGTTGGTGAGTGATATTCCTTTAGATACAAGAAATCAATTCGGGGCAACTCCTCTGCAATTAGCCACGGTAAAAGGTGATTTGAACTTGGTTAAATTACTTCTAAAAAACGGTGCTAACCCCGAAGGCCAAAATTTTTCAAATCAAACCTCGCTTCATTTTGCAGCATTAAATGGCTTTGATAAAATAGCTGAAGAACTAATTAAATCTGGAGCCCTAGTGAATGCTATAGATGATGAATATTGGACGCCACTAGACTGTGCTTTATGGAGGGGCAGGGGAATTATCTATAAAAAACTAACTGAAAAGCAAAAGGTCATTGATTTACTTATTAAATACGGGGGGAAACGGGGGGAAATTCATGACCATTAATAATTCCAATCTTTTCATTTATCTTCATAAATAATTAAAAAGGTGTTGACCTAAATGAGAATGCATCTCATTCTCTTTCGTGTCAAGAGGTGGCCCTCTTGCTCATTGTCAGCACGGTTTCCTAAGGTAGATTACCAATTATTTGGTTTTTTTTGCACATTATTGAGAGTGAGTCTCATTAGCTTCGCATGCTTAGGTGTTGAGATTGAAGTGGTTATACCGTCCAAACTTCAATGACTTTGGGGAACCCGCCGCCTCTCTTGTTAGAGAGGCGGCAAGCAATTTTATAAGATGGAATATAAGTTGAAGATTAAAGAAATAAGTCAGGAACCAATCTTGGTTCGCAAAACTAATAAATATGCATCACGGCTACCTCGATTATCGATGGATAAAGAGGGCAGGTTAGTATTGTTTACAGATAAAATGAGTAAATATGTGACCGCTGGTAAATCGTTGATCGTATTTCTGTTGTTAACTTCGGTTTCAATTGCATTATAGAGGAACAGAAATGAGTAAGACAGATGCAATTCGATTGTCTCTTGTGAACAGTATGAATCGCATATACATGCTCAATGATAATAATTTCATACATGATATGCATTTGTTTGACGTA
>JAYZHR010000211.1:0-9468 GCA_036166355.1 Verrucomicrobiota bacterium
AGGATTAAGGGAACCTGCAGAACAAGCGGACCCGCTAGAAGCACAAATTCCTTCCATATCAAGAGCGGCAAGAAGGGTCATGCTATCAGTTTCAGAAATTGTAAAAGACAAAGTGTTGGCTAATCTCTTGTTACTAGGGGAGACCAAATTGACACCATCAATTTCAGAGAGGGAAGCCAAACGATTTGTTAATGGCTCGATATAAGGGCGGGAGAAAATGGGATTTTTAATAAAGAGCTCCATAGCTTCAACAAAGCCAGCGATGCCGGACATATTTTCCGTTCCTGCGCGACGATCGTTTTCGTGGCCGCCACCGAAGAATATAGGATCCGGGAGAAGAGGAGATTTTATGAATAAGGCGCCTACGCCTTTAGGAGCATGGAATTTGTGTCCACAGACCGACACTAAATCTGCATTGAACTGACTGATGTTATCAAATGGTTCTTTTCCAAACCATTGAACAGCATCAGTGTGGAAAAGGACATCCCGGGATTTACAAATGGCACCTAATTCACTTACAGGCTGAATTGCCCCAGTTTCGTTATTGGCGGCCATAACAGATACCAAAATTGTATCTTCCCGCAGTGCATTCTCTAAATCTTGTGTACTAACAATCCCTTCAGCATCAACAGGTAGTATAGTAAGTTCAAATCCTTCCTTATTAACAAGATATTCAAAGGTGTGAAGAACGGCATGATGCTCAATTGCTGACGAAATGAGATGACGACCTTTAGGCTTTAATAATCTGGCAGTTCCGCATATGCCCAAGCTATTGCTTTCTGTGCCACCGCTGGTAAATACCACTTCGCTTGGTTTGCACTTCCAAATCCGAGCAACACGGTCCCTAGAGTCATCTAAAAATGAACGAGCCTTGCGCCCAATATGGTGAATACTTGAAGGATTTCCAAAGAAATCACCTAAAAAAGGGAGCATGGCTTCACGCACTTTTGAATCTAGTGGAGTGGTGGCGTTGTAATCCAAGTAAACCGAGCGCACACCACTTTCTCTACCTGAAAAGTTTCATGACCACAACCGGAATGCAGAGAATAAAATGATAACATAGATAATAAATAATAGATAACTAGAGAATAATATGTGAATTAATCGGAGTAACAATGAACTACGGCAATAAGCCAAAGTTATTAACATTAGTTAATAAGATAGATGCTAGGGAAACAATCAAGTCTAACTAGGCAGAAGGAGAAGCATCAAAATCACGAGGAACATCAGCCAAAATTCTGTCTAGTACATTATCAGCGGTAATTCCCTCAGCTTCAGCCTCGAAATTCACAATCAGCCTGTGTCTTAGAGCAGGGAAAACAACAGCAGCCACGTCATCGAAGCTAACATTAAATCGGCCTTCAGTAAGCGCACGAACCTTAGCTCCAAGTAACAGTGACTGTGCTCCCCTTGGGCTACTTCCAAAACGAAGGAATTGGTTTGTAACATCGAGAGCAGTTTCAGAATTAGGGTGAGTTGCCAGAACTAAACGAACGGCATAGTCCTTTACGTGGGAGGCAACAGGAACCTGCTTTACAAGGAGTTGAAGGGCGGACAGCGTACTGGCATCGACAACCTTGTTCACTTCTATATGGGAGTCTTCTGTTGTTCGTGTAATTACTTCAGATAATTCCTCTCCGGAAGGGTATCCGACAATAAGTTTATAAAAAAAACGATCCAACTGTGCTTCCGGGAGAGGATAAGTGCCTTCTTGGTCAATGGGATTTTGAGTGGCCAAAACAAAAAACGGAATATCGAGATTTCTAATTGCTCCCCCTGCAGTCACGCTGCGCTCCTGCATAGCTTCAAGCATAGCGGATTGAGTTTTAGGGGTAGCACGATTTATTTCATCGGCCAAAATCAAGTGAGCAAAAATAGGGCCATGATGAAACTCAAAAGCCCTTTTTCCATCCACGGACTCATGAACCATGTTGGTCCCGATGACATCGGCAGGCATTAAATCCGGAGTAAATTGAATACGGTTAAAAGAGAGATCGAGAACTTTGCTTAGCGTGCGAACCAAAAGTGTTTTTCCTAACCCAGGAACCCCTTCAAGTAGCACATGGCCATTTGCAAATAATGCATTTAGAGTTCCATCAACAATAGCATCTTGCCCAACGATAACCTTTCCGATTTCCGACCTTAGGGAATCATACACTTCTCGAAACTGGGAGATATTATCTTCAGGGTTCATCTAAATTATAAATAAAAACAGGTCAATTTTTAAGGTCATCAAAATAGTCCCTAACAGAATCTCGATAAGCGCGAGGGACCTTGTCTTGATTAAGAGCGCGCCGGGCATTGGATTGCGCAGCAGATACAGCTTCTTGAAATTGGACCTTGCTATCGCCCTTAATGCTAACTCCCCGAAGGGAGATAGAAGGCATTCGACCCATGGAATTTATTTGTCCTTTTACACGGGAAGGAATCAAATTATTGGGAGTGTTATTTTTGCGACTGGAGAAACCTTGAGGAGACGTATCAGGACGCTGAATTCCAGAGTTATCCCACTGATCGGAAATTTGATCGGGAGAAAGTTGCAGGTTATCATTTCCCCAAGTTCCAACACCCGCTCCAGGGTTATTATTATCTGGGGAAAAGCCTGGACGTTGAGTTGTAGAAAAAGCCTGGCAATTCCCAATTGCTATCTGAGCCCGCTCCAGATTTTGAAGGGATTGCATGAGATTTTGAGAGTCAGCAATTTGTTTGAGCATATTCTTGAGCTCTTCTTTTGCGTCAGCCAAAGATTGTGCAGCAGCAGACTTATTGCCACTTTTAGCGGAATCTTTTGCATTCGATAGAGATTGTGCACAAGTCCCATAATTTTCCGCTGGGGATAAGGACAGTTGTAATTCTTCGATCATCTCCTGTAAATTTAGATCAGTTAATTGAGAAGATTCGAGTTGGTTTATCATATCTTCCAACCTGTTCAAGGCGGCAAAGATTTGCCCTTTCTCCAGCTGTTCCGCTAGGTCTTTTCCGATCGAATCGATATCCATTTGGAGATTTTCGATGGCTTCACTTAGTTCAGCTAATTTATCCAGATCTTGTGCGGAATAATTTATATTACTCAGGACTTGGTCAATATTGCTCGAATTAAGTGCATCAAGGGCCTTCTCAAAGTTGGGAATATCTAATCCCAACTTTTTAGTTGTGCTGGATAGTTTAGACAACGATTCAGCTATGTCTAAACGTGATTGGTTACCTTTATCTTTATCAGCATCAGACAAGTCAGAAGCAGCATTTTTGATTGCCTCTAGGGTGGATTTTAGAGCGTCAAATTTCTCTGTAGATATATTTTTGCCGGTGCCAAAACTTTCTTCTAATTCAGACAAGCGTTTTTGCATATCCGATGGGCTGCTTGCAGGCAACCCATCTTTAGGGAAAGAGGCTTTATCACGGAGAGAAGGAACCGGAGGGGCATTATTAATTTCAGAGCGTAATTTTTCAGAAATACTAGAAAGTTTAGCTAAAGCGTCTTTGCGAATAAGTTTCCCATTTTGAAATTCTTTTCCCAAGGCCTCTACAGAATCTAGCACAGCCTTAGAGGCTTCAAAATTAGGGGGAGATTCCTTTATTTGCCAATTTGTCAGGATTTCCAAATTTTCGCCTACATCCTTTATGACCATAGCGTCGCGTTGTAGATCCAAATAATTTTTGCTTCTATGTTCGGGCACAAAACCCAAAACAAAACACGCTATGAGCACGAGTAAAATCCAGTTACATTGACCAGGCAATCGAAGCGGCAGAAGGGATCTGGTTTCTATTTTATCAACGGCTCTTGCCGCATCACTAATGACTAGCTCATCCCAAGGAGAGGAGAGATTTGTTTCAGAAAGTTCTATGGCAGTGCTCAGACGTTCTTTAAGTCCTTTTTCTTTGTCTAGCCAACGAGCAGTTTCAAGAGGAGAAAAATTTTTGGCAAAACCCCATATCAATCCAGCGAGAGGGAAAATTAGGCCAATTATAGCAGCCCAGAAAAAAGAAACGAGGGGAATGGGGAATAACTTATGGGATACAAGAGAGATCAACCAAATACAGACACAAATAAACAAGCCGGCCCACATGTATTTCCAACCAACCTGAATTTTTCTTCGGCGGGATGCGGAATTTAGTTTAGTGGAAATAAGCTGTGTTTGGCTCATGCAAAGGATTTATGCTGATCCGCTTCCCAAAGATTTACGAGGCAAAAAATTTACAATAAAAAAGGCTGCCTAAAAAGGCAGCCCAGAAAAGCCGAACACAACAAATTTATCCAGCAGCAGGGAGGTCCGAATGACGTTTAGCTAGTACCTTTTTAGTTTGGTCTTTCCGGAAAGAGTCATAAATTTTGCGGAATTTCGACGATTTGACGCCGAGAATAGAAACGGCAAGAAGAGCGGCATTAATAGCTCCAGGCTTGCCTATGGCTAATGTTCCCACAGGTACCCCGGCAGGCATTTGAACGATGGATAATAGGGAATCCATTCCTTTCAGGGAAGCCGACTCCATAGGAACTCCAAGAACCGGGAGCGTTACTTTAGCAGCTATCACCCCAGGGAGGTGAGCGGCCCCACCAGCCGCTGCGATAATTACCTCGACTCCTCGTTTCTCAGCTGTAGAAAGATATTTGATTAAGGCATCCGTTGCACGATGTGCTGAGATGGCTTGTGCCTCCCAAGGAATTCCTAAATCTTCCAGTTTTTGGGCAGCATTGGACATTACTCCCCAGTCTGATTGGCTTCCCATAAGGATGCTTACTAATGGTTTTTTATGTTTGATGGCCATAAATCTAGTGAGCTGTTGGTTTCAGCGAAACCGAAGTAAACTTTGGATGACATAAAAAATCAAACCTGATTCCATAGGCGTTTAATTAATTCAGCGGTCACGCTTCAATAAGTAGGCAGCAAGAGCTTCAAGAGCGACTGCGCGCCCTCGAAATGGTTTAAGAGCTGCAAATGCTTTATCCGTAAGGGAGGAAGCAATTTTTCTGGCATTATCAAGGCCAACAATAGAGGGATATGTAGCTTTCTGGACTGCTGCGTCTTTTCCCGCCGTTTTCCCTAATTGTTTTGATGTTTGAGTAACATCTAGAATGTCATCGATAACCTGAAAGGCGAGGCCTACATGGTTGCCGAAATCCGTTAGGGCCTTCATTTCGCGAGGGGTGCAGTTGGCTGACATCCCTCCAAGCTTAACAGAACATGTTAAGAGAGCGGAAGTTTTGCGCTCATGAATATACCTCAGCTGAGATTTGGATACGGATTTTCCTTCCCCTTCAAGATCTGCTACTTGGCCAGCAATAAGTTGTGAATGCCCTGCGGTTTTAGCAAGTTCGGCAACAAAATGGTTTGTTTTATACCGAGAGGTAGGGCGCGCTTGATTTGCCAATTCGAATGCCAAGGTAAGAAGTGCGTCTCCAGCTAAAACAGCGATGCCTTCTCCAAAAACAATATGGTTAGTTTTGTTCCCGCGCCGATAATCATCGTTGTCTAACGCAGGGAGATCGTCGTGAATTAATGAATATGTATGAATGCATTCCACGGCAGAACAGAAGGGCAAAGAGGCTTCGGCTTTCCCTCCACAAGCCTCGGCAGCTGCCATACAAAGGATTGGGCGAAGCCGCTTTCCTCCCGCGAAAACGGAGTATCGCATAGACTTGTGTAAGGTTTTCGGCTTGGTCGTTGCCTTAGGGAGACAGCTATTTAAAGCGGCGTCGACTTGTTTGGATCTTTTACTTAGGTACTGCTTAAGAGAAAAAGATTTGGGGAGGGCGCTTTTATTTGAAGAGTCCGGCACGCGAATGTTTTAAGCAACGATATCCTATGCCACAAGACAGAACCCCGGCAGACTTGCGAAGAGGCCATGCATTTGGTAGGGAGCTTCCAGCTGGAGATTATGAATTATTTATTAACCCGACAGGTGTTTGTTGTAGTAAGCCTTATATCGATTTTTGCTTCAAAAGAAACAGGTCACGCGAAACAACCTAATATATTAATAGTTATCGCTGATGATCTAAATAAGGATAGTGTGGGAATTTATGGGAACAAGGATGTCAGAACTCCAAATATTGACCATTTGGCGGGACAGGGAATCAGGTTCAATTTGGCTTTTACCTCAACGGCCATGTGTGCGCCAACCCGACAGCAAATGTACACGGGGCTATATCCGGTGAGGAGTGGCGCCTATCCTAATCATTCAAACGTTAAGCCAGGAACAAAAAGCTTGGTACATTATCTAAAGGGGTTGGGCTATCGAGTTGGGCTGAGTGGAAAACGACATTTTGGCCCTCCGAAATCATTTCCATTTGAACAGATAAGTAACCAGGTCGACGAAAAAGCAATCCGAGAATTTGTAGCCCGGGATAAATCCCAGCCGTTCTGCCTGCTGGTTACCTCAAACAGTCCTCATGTTCCATGGAGTTCTGGGGACTCTTCAGCATATGATCCAGCTAAGTTATCTATTCCTCCTTACCTAGTGGATACAAAAGAAATGCGCCAATCATTGACAAGATATTACGCAGAAATCACGGACTTAGACCGTGAAGTAGGAGCGTGCATGAGAATCCTTAAAGATACTGGGCAAGAGGGAAACACAGCCATGATTTTTACAACGGAGCAAGGGGCACAATATCCGGGGTGTAAATGGACATGTTATGAAAACGGATTGAATGTGGGATTTATCATGCGGTGGCCGAAGGTAGTTAAAGGCGGGGCAATTACTAATGCTATGATTCATTATGTTGACGTTGTTCCCACATTGGTAGAGATGGCCGGAGGTAAACCCTTGGAAGGCCTTGATGGGAAAAGTTTTCTGAGCGTATTACAGGGGAAAACAAACCATCACAATACGGCAACATATGGCGTTCACACCCAAATGAATGCAATAGCATCTCCTCCAACTGGATATGCAGTTCGCTCTATTCGAGTTGGCAACTGGAAATACATAATGAATCTCAATTATAAAGTGCCTTTCAGCAATGCGCTTACCAATAATGACAAGGAAAATTATTGGGGTTCATGGTTAATTGAGGCTAAAACAAATCCAAAGGCCGCGCAGTTGGTCAAACGATATTTGAATCGTCAGGCCGAAGAGCTCTATGACCTTGCGAAGGATCCGTATGAGTTAAACAATCTAGCTGACCATGAAGAGCATCGAGATTTAAAACAGAGCTTAAAGCTGCAACTAAAGAAATGGATGGAATCTCAAGGAGACAAAGGTCAGGCTACGGAACTAGCCGCAAAGAGAAGTAAAAAGAGGAAATGAGCCTCCGAGAAATTCCGGAGGCTAGAAATATTAATTTGGAAAAATTCTTTAGTTCTTTTTACCTGGAGAAGGATCGCCTTTTGAGGGATCGCCTTTTGCATCAGGAACCCTGCGGTAAGCCTGATCGGGGCCGAGCTTCGCGTAATTAATTTCGTCAAGAATTTGATTGCCGGCAGAATCGCTGTCGATGAGCTGAATAGTTTCTCCAGCCTTGTCCAATTTGAAGTTGGCGTGCAGCCCCGCGGGAGCTTTCCCGTTTTCATCGGCCCAGATAATAAGACGCTCCCCGGCGGCAATGTGGGTTCCATTTGGAAACCTCCATTTGCGAGGAGACTTTTTATTATCCGTAAGAAATTTATTAGAAAGATCAATTTTATCCTGAGAAGTATTAATGATTTCTATGTAATCATCGAAATCTCCTTGAGGATCTTTGATGATTGATTTGTTTTCAGCGACAACTTCATTGATTCGGAGAGCAGATTTGCTGGCTTTTGGGGCTTTGACTCTAAAAGTCAAAGGTTCGGCTTCAGCTCGAGCAGGATAAAAGTCAGACGTCATTTCCTTTCCGCTTGAACGGGCCTCTACATAGTACCGCACCTTTTTACCAGCAAGTTGGGTCGGGATATCTGCGCCGAATTCACCGTCTCCAGCTTGGCCGTCCCCATGTTTTCCATCATCATGCATAGGCACAGCATTGTAAGGCTCATTAAATCCATCTGCGTGCCAAAGAATGACGGTTTCAGCCTTAGTATCTCCCGTAGTCTTAGCAATGATACGAATAGATTCGGTAGATTTGGCTAGATCTATTTCGCTAAGGGAAACAATTTTAGGAGCAGGAAGATTTACTTCGGGGTGATTGAGCAAAAATTCACGGCGACCAATAGTGAAAGGTTTAAGGCCCAGCTTAGTCCGTCTTCCGTCCGAGGTAGATTCTATTAGGCCTTTTTCAAATGCATCATAGGAACTATGCTTGCGCACATCTTTTTTAATCTCATCTCCTATTAATGAAGCATACTTATTAACCAAGGGGCCTATTTTATCCCATGTGATCCACTCTTCAGTGATAGTTTTTAAATGATGTCGGTAACGGGCCTTGAGATGAGGAATTTGAAACATTTTGTACATTAGAGGGCGATCTTCATTATCCGCATTATAGAATGGTTCTAATTCTGGGCCGCGAAGTCCCGATGGCATGCCTGGCCCTCCAGGAATACTCATTACTTCATTCCCATCATGCTGCAAGAGGTGAAAACGACCATCAGGGTCTAAATAAAGATTATAGTCACTGCCTCTCGTGAAATAACCTTCATCCTGAAAAACGCATTCCAGCGCAAGCGACCAGAGTGCTCCATCAACATCAAGGCGGGCATGTAGTTTTTCATCAAGCTGGTCAATAGGAGTTTCCTCAAGTAATTTGGTAAATTGACGGACTTCTTTCCACGCATCATCAGCATTTTCAGTGCGTAGCTGAAATCCTCCGAAGTCTTCCTTCTTTTCACCGGGAAAACGAAGGGTGCCGCTGCCTCCTCCTCCAGCTCCAATCTTCCATCGAACGCCTCCTCGCGTTTTAAAGTTATCTTCCAGAAAATCTTTATTGTATTGCTGAATATGGGAATAGATTCCCCAGCTCTCGCCATTAATTACAACTTTTATAAAGTTGCCTTTAAAGGCCGGAATATAGTTTCGGGCAATATGGGAATAAATGACTTCGCGCATAAACGTAGGATCCGAATTACCGTTTAAGAGATTGAGGGTTTTATATCCAAGTAGTTTTTGATCCGCGTGCTTATGATCCAAGTAGAGATTAATAGAACGTTTCAAGTCAGGAGAAACAGAAAAATACGAAGAATTTCCACGATATTTTAATCCTACATCCTTATATAGTTTGCCATCAACAATTAGGTCTGCGGGGACAGCGACATCCGTTCGATAGAAAGCCTCCATCTCGTCCTTCCAGTCGTCATCTTTTGTAATGATGAACACCGTGCGGAGAGTATCCTCATTATAAAGTCCTTTTTTGGAGGGTTTTTGATTCGAGGGAGAGAGGCGTTCGGCAGCTGAAAAATCTCTTTCAGGCCTTCCTCCCCGATCTCCATCAGGACGCTGAGGTCTTCCTCCCCGATCTCCATCAGGACGCTGAGGCCTTCCTCCCCGATCTCCATCAGGACGCTGAGGTCTTCCTTCTCGATCTCCTCCCCCACGTTGTTCTAGGACGAACTCACG
>JAYZHR010000212.1:0-10969 GCA_036166355.1 Verrucomicrobiota bacterium
CTAAAATTAGAAGCTAAATCTATTACTGAAGGCGTCCGTTTAAGCTGGGTAGCACAGCCTAATATTAGATATCACATCACAACGTCCAACCAAGTAAACGGCCCATACATAAACCTCGGAAATAAGCACTTTCATAACGACCCAAAACCTAAAGAATTAAAAATTATACTAAATTGGCCTACTAAACCTCAAAACAAACCTGAAGCTTATTTTCAGATCCAAGTCTCACCTTAAAATAATGATTCAAATATTTCATTCGACACTAAGGAAAACACTTTTGCTTCTAATACTAATAGCACTATCAGCCTGCGAAGAAGACTCTATCAACACTCACTCAATTAGTAATTCTCCAGAAATCAATTCAAAAAACGAAAAACCTCAGGCGAAACTAGAAACAATTAAACTTTATTTGGGAGCAACAGAACTAACGGCCGAAGTTGCCGATGAAAATCATGAGCGCATGTCAGGAATGATGTATCGTACTCAAATGAATGAAAACGAAGCTATGCTATTTGTGTTCCCCTACGCACACCAGACCGGATTCTGGATGAAAAACACAACTATACCATTGTCAATTGCTTACATAGACAGAAGCAGCCGGATACTCGAAATCCACAACCTAAAACCTGGAAACACCAATACAGTCAATTCAAGATCAGAGAAAATAATGTACGCGCTCGAAGTTAACAAAGGTTGGTTTAAGAAAAACGGCATCAAACCTGGGACTGTTATTGGTACAGACAAAGGAGCACTAGCCAAATCAGTTCAAGCCAGGTAGCGAATTGACTGCAGCTACTTTTTTGGCGAGAATTGGCTTGATGAGCGACGACATCGGAAAAATTCTTGAGAACTGGGATTACCGACTCGGACGGGTTGATGCCCGTCGCGTCAAGGGGGATGATGGCAGTGATAAACTGCAAATGAGAATCGACCTTGGGATATTGCAAATGAATGCCCAATTCCGACCTGATGGCAAACGACCATTTGGCCACCCAACATTACTTGATCATTTTTTAATTCGCCTAGAAAAACATCGCAATACCAACGGAGGCGAAGATGGAGGGTTCACTATCAATCCTGATGAATGCGCCAAATTGCAACAGGAAGCAATTCAGTTTCATCACCGTAGTATTTGCAATTTCGAACTGGACGACTTTGAGGCTGTAGAACGCGACACTGACCATATTCTAGAACTACTGGACTTTGTTCAAGATTACGCAGCACAAGAAGAAATAGGTAATGGGTTTCAACAATTTCGCCCACAAACAATCATGATGCAAACCCGTGCAGTGGGAACACAACTACTAGCCGGCAACAATTACAGCGAAGCAATAAATGAAATTCGCAATGCTATTGGAGATCTTAACAGCTTTTATTCAGACATGGGACGTGAGGAAATGATTGAAAATAGTATGGAAATTCAATCCTTACGTGAATGGCTAAATGACATTCAAAACGAAGCCGAAGAAAAAAAGCCAATGTCAGAAACCGAAAAACTTCAGCGAAAACTTAAAAATGCCATTAAAGCAGAAGATTACGAAAAAGCCGCTGAGTTACGCGATCAAATCAAGAAGATTGAAAACAAAAAAAAGTAGAAAATTCATTATCCAGTGGAAAACAGCATGAGTGCAGATAAGAAAATTCAAGAGCTAGGTATTGAATTACCGCCAGCACCAGCCCCAATGGGAGTGTATAAACCTATAGTGATAAGCGGCAACCATGCGTATCTATCCGGCCATGGCCCTGTACAAAATGATGGATCACTAATGGTGGGTCGCGTTGGGGATGATCTTGACCTAGATGCTGGCTATCAGTCAGCAAGACAAGTTGGTTTAACCATGCTGGCGACCATCAAAAGTAACCTTGGCAGCCTTGATCGAGTTAAACGAGTAATTAAATTATTAGGAATGGTCAACTGCACTTCAGATTTCCTTGACCACCCTAAGGTTATAAATGGGTGTAGCGAACTCTTCGCAGAGATCTGGGGCGAAGAAAATGGTGTAGGTGCTCGTAGCGCGGTTGGCATGGGCTCACTTCCGGGTAATATCCCATCAGAAATCGAGGCTATCTTCGAAATTGAATAACTGGTTATGCCGGACAACTGGCATATAGTGACCGACCCAAGTGAAATACCCTCACCTGCCCTATTAATTTACCCCGACCGAATAAAAGAAAATATTCGCCGCATGATAGCCATGACCGGCTCTGCAGAACGTTTGCGCCCACATGTTAAAACCCACAAGCTTGCCGAAATCGTAAAGCTTCAAATTGCAGAAGGAATACAAAAATTTAAGTGCGCAACTATTGCCGAAGCTGAGATGCTCTCACAAGCAGGCGCAAAAGATATACTCGTAGCAAATCAGTTAGTTGGGCCTAACGCAGAGCGTATAGTTAAACTTGCAAGTTGGTATCGCGACATACGTTTTTCAACTATTACAGATGATGCTGAAGCGGCAGGTAATCTTGCACGCATCGCTCTAGCTAATAATATTACTCTTCCTATCTTTCTAGATATTGATGCCGGGATGGGCCGAACTGGCATCTCCCTTGGGCCAGCGGCAATTACTCTCTACAAACTAATTGATCAACTGCCTGGAATCGAGCCAGTAGGTTTACATGTATATGATGGCCATCTACACCATAGCGATCCAGTCGAACGTTTAACAAAATGGCAAACTATAATGGATGAGCTAACAGTATTTCGAAATAATATCGATTCAACTGGACTGCAAATTAAAACCATCATAGGAGGCGGAACTCCTACCTTCCCATTTCATGCAAAACACACAACACACGAATGTAGCCCTGGCACCACATTGCTGTGGGATTTTGGCTATGCAGAAAGTTTTGCTGATCTGGATTTCGAACTAGCAGCAGTGCTCATCTCTCGCATCATAAGCAAGCCTGGGAACAACCGAATCACAATAGACCTTGGACACAAAGGTGTCGCAGCAGAAAACCCCCACCCTCGCATAAAGTTTTTCGGATTGAGCGAAATCGAAGCCATCTTGCATAGCGAAGAACACTTAACACTTCAAACCAACCATGCAGAAAAGTACCAGGTCGGAGATATACTATACGGAATTCCTCGTCATATATGCCCAACGGTAGCTTTATACGACAGGGCACATGTAATATCTAACGGCAAACTTGTCGGACAATGGCAAATTACTGCGCGAGCACGTAAACTGACCTATTGATATATGAGCGATCTCAATCAAGCAGAAACCAACAGCTTAAAGCAATGTCGTCGCGAACTAGTGTTCATATTACTTACATGGCTTGGGTGCGCCCTGTGGGTTGTCGTTTATTGTTGGCTTTTTGGATACAACCTAGCCCCTGAAGAAATATCGACCATATTCGGTTTTCCAGACTGGGTATTCTGGGGTGTTGCCACTCCTTGGGTAATTGCTAACGGTGTAACGTTTTGGTTTTGTATTCGGGTGCTAAAAAACGAAGAAGACGAGGAAGCCATTGAATGAACGAAACCGGCTCCACCAATACAGCACTAATTAGCTTTGGCATATACTTGCTCGGTGTCTTTTTTCTCGCCTGGCTATCCAGTCGCGTTCGCGAAAAAAAGGAATTCGTCGGAGAATATTTTCTTGGCAGTCGTAATCTCGGCCTTTGGGCATTTGCACTGACTTTTGCTGCGACTAGTGCATCAGGCGGTAGTTTTATCGGTTTTCCTTCGCTAATTTATACCCACGGCTGGTCGCTAGCCCTTTGGATCGCCAGCTATATGGTTGTCCCTATCGTCGGCATGGGCCTACTCGGCAAGCGCATGAACCGACTAGCCCGCCAGTCAGGAGCAGTCACTATTCCTGATTTAATTAAGGCACGATTTCACTCTGAAAAAGTCTGTATGGTAGCGACGATGCTAGTGCTTTTTTTTATGTTCTTTTATCTGTTAGCCCAATTCAAGGCTGGCAGCAAAATCATGACTACACTACTGCAGGAAGTAGCCGTTTATCAGGCCGCGGTTAATGCAGTTGGCAACGCCATCGAAGGAATGCCGTGGGTTGGAGGCGCTGAGCCCGACTATGTATTGTGCCTTCTAGTATTCTCCACCTCAGTAATTGTATACACTGCATTCGGCGGTTTTCGCGCTGTAGTCTGGACGGATATCATGCAAGGAGTCGTCATGGGGATTGGTGTTATCATCCTATTAATACTCACTCTTGGACAAGTAGGAGGACTCACCAAAGCCACCGAAAAACTTAAAGAGATGACTCCTCCCGAACATGGCACTGGAATCATCACACTAGATCAAAATCAAGAGAAAAACTTAATTTTACAAAAAGGAACTTGGCTTAAATTGACCGATGGCGGTATAGCCCGATTGGCTGAACAAACCCAATTAACTAAAGGCTCAACAGCAGTCGAAGCTAAGCTACTGAAAATAACCACACAATCTGAAGTAGAAAATATTCCGCCAACAAACCTCGGTTTCTCGATTACTACTACATTCACAGCGAATGAAACCAATGGCTATGGCGCCGGACGTAAAGGCGTTTATGTCAGCGCACCGGGACCACACCCAGAAAAAGAAGAAGGATTTGTCACTATATGGCTCGCAATCAGTTTATTTTTCTTTTGGGCATTTGGTACTGCCGGCCAACCAAGCAATATGGTTCGCTTAATGGCATTCAAGGGAACTAATGTTCTACGCAAATCCATCCTCAGTATTTCAATCTATTTTACAATGATCTACCTACTTCTGGTGGTAATTTTTTGTTGCGGAAGAATCCTCCTGCCAGGAATGGAAATCGATTCCGATCGAATCATGCCTGAACTTGCTGCCACCGTTACTGGTAACGCAGGGGTGCCTTGGCTAGCCGGCCTTCTATTAGCAGCACCATTTGCTGCGGTTATGTCGAGCGTCGATAGCTTTTTACTAATGGTCTCATCATCTGTCGTACGAGATATCTACCAAAACCGCGTAAACCCAAACGCAACAGAAGAACGGCTCAAAAAACTCTCCTACCTTGTAACAGTTGTAGTGGGCTTACTGGCTATGCTCGCCGCACTAAACCCGCCAAAATATCTGCAAGACCTAATTATTTTCGCCACAAGCGGGCTGGCTGGCTGTTTCCTCATGCCAATGCTTATCTGCCTCTATTGGCCTGGCATGACAGCCCGAGGAGCCATTGCAGGACTACTAGGAGGCCTCGGTAGCCATTTATCGCTTTATCTTATCGGGTTCTTCGTTAAAGGAAAATTTGAGTCATATCCTCTTCTAAAATTAGATCCGTTCATTTGGGCTGTAATTACCTCGGGCGCGCTAAGTATTTTATTTTCACTAGGTCAAGGTGATCGAAATACAGAAAATAATGATTGAACGACGCCCTTAACAAGTGGCATTTTTCCCTTCTACTGAATTTCAGTGTAACTTTCTACTGAGTTTAGTGTAAATTAGATTAGAAAATGAAGTTAAAGAGCAAAAAAGGGTTTACTCTTATTGAGTTGTTAGTGGTAATCGCAATCATAGCGATTCTTGCAGGAATGTTGCTACCTGCACTTTCAAAAGCAAAAAGTAAGGCAACTGGTATTTCATGCCTGAACAACAGTAAACAATTAATGCTAGCATGGATTAGTTATTCCACTGATTTCGATGACCAACTAGTACACAACACACACGGAGGCGAAGCCCAGAGCAACAATGCTCGATCCCGATATTCCCAGTGGATAATGGGATGGCTGGATTGGGGAACTCGGCCAGACAACACCAATGTACTTCATGTGACTGACAAGCGATATGCAAAGCTGGCACCTTATCAAGGGAACAGTAAAAATTTGGTTTATTGCCCCGCTGATAAATATGTTAGCCCTGCACAAAAGAAAAGAGGCTGGGCAAAAAGGATAAGAACATTTTCAATGAACTCAAATATGGGTGACGGAAATGGCAAGTTATGGTACGGCCCTCAATATCATCAGATTTATTTAAAATCCGGAGATATAAAAGACCCATCGAACAAATGGGTTGTTGTAGATGAGCACCCAGACAGCATGAACGATGGATGCTTCTTCACAAACATGACAACATCAAACCCCAGTTATGTAGACCTACCAGGCACTATGCACAATAACGCATGTGGCTATGGATTTGCTGATGGCCACTCAGAGATAAAAAAGTGGAACCACGAAATGAAGAGCAATATCACTTTCACCCGAAGCTGGTCACCTCGCGGCACTGCTGCTAAAGCGGATTGGTTGTGGCATCAGGAACGTTCCGGCGCTCCTAAAAAATAACTGTATCAACTCAGTTTTGACTTTAAAACGCCCTTTTTTGGGCGTTTTTTTTATTTGTACCCCAAACAACGCGATGCTACTTTTCCTGTTGGCTTTTCACCTATAGAAATATACCTAACCAAATCATAGTCATGACCAAAGCAACCAAAAGAGGATTCACCCTCATAGAATTGTTGGTGGTAATAGCAATTATTGCCATTTTAGCAGGAATGCTACTCCCTGCACTAGCTAAGGCAAAAAGCAAAGCATCAGGCATTAGCTGTCTTAATAATAACAAGCAGCTTGGGCTAGCATGGCTTATGTATTGCGAAGATTTCGACGGCGACATGCCTCCTAATCAAAATGGTGGAGGATCAAGAGGCTGGGTGAACGGCTGGATTACTTTCAATCCAAATGCCCCTGACAATACAAACATCCTCTGGCTAGTAGGATCCAAGGAGCAAGTCGGACGCATGTATCCAAAGCTAGGACCTTACTCGTCATCACCAGGAATTTACAAATGCCCTGCTGATAATTATACCGCAAAGATGGGCAGAAAACAGCTGCCTAGAGTTAGGAGTAATTCAATGAATGGATTCATTGAAGGCGGTGCCTATGGCGGGCGAAGAGGCAGCACTTGGTATGGCAGCCACAAACCTTACAACAATCTCAGCGATATTACTGGAAAGGATCAGGCTGGCTCGTTTGGTGGTGGCGTAACTTCACCAACTGAATTATGGGTATTTGTCGATGAACATCCAGACAGTATTAATGATGGGTGGAACATAATGAATCCTATGACTGACTCTAGTTGGGTTGATTTACCGGCTAGTTACCATAACGGTGGTTGCGGATATTCTTTTGCGGATAACCATGCAGAAATAAAAATGTGGAAGGATCCGATACCTATGACTGAACCTGTTCGCCAGTCATCAAGAAACGGGTTTGCCAATCGGGGAAAGCGTACAGGATATAATGACTATTGGTGGGTAATTGAACGATCCACTTCCAAGCTTTAAAACTAATTAAAGCAAATTTATGCCAACTCAAAATAAAGGCGCATTTACGCTAATTGAACTTCTTGTGGTAATCGCAATTATTGCGATTCTTGCCGGAATGTTACTGCCAGCGCTTTCAAAGGCTAAAAGCAAGGCTAAGGGGATAAGTTGCATGAATAGCAACAACCAATTAACTATGGCTTGGCGCTTTTATGCTGAGGATAATGATGGAATTATAGTCGGCTCAGGCCGAGGTCAAGTAATTGGCAGAAGGGAAATACCTGAATGGATTGGAGGCAATTGGTTAGATAAAAGCAATCCCAGAAAGGATGATAATTGGAATGTAGACAGATGGATTAAACAGAGAAATTTGCTTTATCCTCACGCCGGCAACAACACAGAAATATTTAATTGTCCATCCGACAACAGCTACGGAATCAATAACAAAGGAGTCCGAGTGCCTCGTTTGCGAAGTAGGTCTATTAATAATTGGGTTGGAGGCCCTGGATGGGGTAACAGCGGCGGCGGATGGCGTGTGTATCATAAAGAGTCCGACATGGTAGATCCAGGACCGTCAAATACCTTCGTATTGCTTGACGAACGTGAAGACAGCATCAACGACGGTTATTTTGTGGTAGATATGGCGGGTTGGCCTGACCGGTCCGAACGATTAGTAGATTTTCCTGCGAGTTACCATAATAACGCAGCCGGCTTCTCATTTGCAGATGGTCATTCAGAGATACACAAATGGACAGATCCAAGAACTATGCCTAAAATAAATAAAGGCAACATGCAGCTAAACATTGCCATGTACAACAGTAAGGACCTGTACTGGATGATGGAAAAAAGCACTAGAAAAATAGGAAGACGCTAAGCTCGAGTACTTATATTTTCAAAAGCCCATTCGTTAACGGATGGGCTTTTATTGTTTAACAAGACAACTTCATATTTTTTATCCACAACATGCATCTAACATTGACGTTTAACCTTTAAAACCTCAGTCTATGCGGCCGATTATATATGGCATATACAGTCCTGTTCATATGCACCGGGAACATCTGCCGCAGCCCGATGGCCGAAGGGCTGTTTCAAGATTTAATCAAAAAAAATAACGCTAAATTTATAGTCAAATCTGCTGGTATAGGGGCACAAGCAGGACTACCTCCTTCAGAAAACTCTGTTCTAGCAATGAATGATATCGGAATTGATATCACTGAACAACGAAGCCAAATGATTTCTGCTGAATTAGCAAAAGAAGCTAATTTGATTATTGGAATGACTCAAGGGCATGTTGATATGGTTAACCTGATGTTTCCTGAATCCACAGAAAAGACATTCATGTTAAGAGAATTTGATCATTCTATACCTATTTATGAAAAAGAAGTATCAGATCCAATCGGAGGATCTTACGAAATTTATTGTCAATGCAGAGACCAAATAAACGAAGGAATTAATTCTCTTTTCAATTCAATTAACCAAAATAAAAATATGGCATCAGGCCAATCACAAAAAGAACCAATAGAAATCGCATTCGGATCAGATCATGGCGGTTATAAATTAAAGGAAATATTGATTAACCACCTAAAGGGCATGGGTATCGCATATTGTGACCATGGCTGCAACTCAGCCGACCGGACTGATTATCCTGATTTTGCAAAACAGGTTGCTCAAAGTGTGGCCAACAAAGAATCCAAAACAGGGATCCTCGTCTGCACCACTGGCATTGGGATGAGTATCACTGCAAATAAAACACCCGGGGTTCGTGCTGCATTAGTCACTAATGAAATCACTGCCATCACTGCCCGCAAGCATAACGATGCAAACATTCTTTGTCTCGGTTCAAACAGCATTAATGAGGATGAAGCTAAGTTAATAGTAGACCAATTTATTAAGACTCAATTTGAAACTGGAGGTCGCCACGAAAATCGGGTTAGCAAAATTGAAAAATTGGATGTAAAAAAACTTGCTGATATAGATCCAGAAATTGAACAAGTAATTATAAACGAAACTGCTCGACAACAAGAAAACATAGAACTTATCGCTAGTGAAAACTTTACTAGTCCTGCTGTAATGTTCGTACAGGGATCAACTCTAACCAATAAATACGCAGAAGGCTATCCAGCTAAACGTTGGTATGGAGGTTGCGAGCATGTTGACGTTGCTGAAGAGCTAGCCATTGAGCGAGCAAAAAAACTATTTGGTGCCGAACATGCCAATGTACAACCTCATTCAGGAAGCGGAGCCAATATGGCGGTTTATTTTTCCATGCTTCAACCGAATGACAAAATACTCACTATGGACCTATCCCATGGAGGCCATCTAACGCATGGCAATAAGGCTAATTTTTCCGGTCGATTTTATGAAGTGATTCACTACGGAGTTAATCCGGAAAGTGAACAAATTGATTATGAGAATCTAGCAAAGGTTGCTGCTAAAGAAAAACCAAGCATGATTACTGTTGGGGCAAGCGCCTACCCTCGTTCAATCGACTTCAAAAAAATGGGGGAAATTGCTCGGGATATTGGAGCTTTATTACTAGCCGACATCGCACATATAGCCGGATTAGTAGCAACAGGTGAACATGCCAGCCCAATCGAACATGCTGATTTTGTTACTACAACTACACATAAAACATTAAGAGGCCCAAGAGGTGGATTGATTTTATGCAGGGAAGAGTTTGCTAAAAAAATCGATTCACAAACATTTCCAGGAATTCAAGGTGGCCCATTAATGCATGTTATTGCTGCAAAAGCGGTATGCTTTAAAGAGGCACTTCAACCAGAATTCAAACAATACCAATCACAAGTAGTAAAAAACGCTGCAGCTCTAGCAAAAGGGCTAACCTCAAACGGTTTTAGGCTGGTAAGCGGAGGAACAGATAACCATCTAATGCTCGTAGATGTTGGCTCTCGAGATATGACTGGAAAAGAATCACAAGCAGCACTTGACGAAGCTGGTATCACTGTAAATAAAAATACAATCCCATTCGAAACTCGTTCTCCATTTCAAGCAAGTGGCATTAGAATCGGCAGTCCTGCTGTAACTACACGCGGCATGAAAGAAATGGAGATGGCAGAAATTGCAGACATGATTAGCGAGGTGCTTATTGATATAAAAAACGTTGACAAACGACCAGTCGTTAGGCAGCGTGTGCAGCAACTGACTGCGAGATTCCCTTTACCTTATTGATTTAAGTTCAAGCCTTCGTTTTTATAGTTTGAATATTATTTCCATTTTTGAATAAGGAAACGGATGGTTTAAATTCCTGTTGCGGTCCAGCTAAGCAAGGAACAAAATCCCTACAATTTTTACACCCCCGGTGTTTCAATAATGAAAAGACCTGTACCAAGAAACAGAGGATCAAGAAAAAAGAAATCCAACGGATTAGCAGCTACGGAAGCTGCTGCAGTACGCAATAGATATCTACGCGCCTACGGAAACAAGAAGGCCCCGACACCCAAAATCGAAGATATTGAGGATATGGAACTAAGCGATGAACATCAAGGTGATGGCGAATCAGTCAATATGAGCCGGCTTCAGGCTCTTGATATGCCTGAACTCAACCAAATGGCAAAAGATCTTGATATTCCAAACTATGGTTCCCTACAGAAACATGAATTAATTTTCCAGATACTTCAGAGAAATGAAGAGAAAAACGGAGTGCTGTATACCGAAGGCGTACTAGAAATTCTTCCTGAAGGATTTGGCTTTCTTAGATCTCAAAGCTTCAACTACCTTCC
>JAYZHR010000213.1:0-3697 GCA_036166355.1 Verrucomicrobiota bacterium
ACCAATTGAATTATCCAATCGCATGCTGCTTTGTGGCTCAAGCCTAGAAGATTCAGGATGGTACGTGCAAATCGAACGTTTCGTACAAAACCGTTATTGGAGCAAAACTAAAGCTCTTAACTCAACCCTAGACTATGCTGCAATTCAGCCCACACTACTCCAATACCCTGATGGATCTATTCAAGCGCTTTGCCGATCTAAATCGGGCAGGCTTACTGAATCTTGGAGCACCAACGGTGGGAAAAAATGGTCACGGATGCGTCGTTCTCAACTGCCAAATCCAAACGCAGGTGCCGACGGAACTGTATTAGCGGATGGTCGTGCATTGCTGGTTTACAATCATACACTAAACGGGAGATCCCCCCTCAACATAGCCGTATCAACAAATGGTAAAGAATGGGAAGCTGCTTTAGTGCTTGAAAATCAACCCGGCGAATACTCTTATCCAGCAGTCATTCAGACAAGCGATGGTAATGTTCATGTCACGTATACACATAATCGCACCAATATAAAACACGTTGTAATTGACCCATCTAAATTAAAAACAGTTACTATTACTCAAGGCCAGTGGCCTCAGTAAATTCATTCAATTAAACTGCATCGGCACATCCATCCGAAATTCAGGTATTCGAGTCACCACGGTATTTCCTTTATCATCTATACCAATATAGCTTCCATTTGCCACTGCCCATTCACCTCCAAATAAGTGAAAACTGTGATAATCAAAAGTTTCGCCAGGCTCTAATTTAGGAAATAAACCAACTACTCCATCACCTTCAACTACAGTCTTTTTCCCATCAGCTTCATCCACAACCCATTTCCTTCCTTTTATTGTAACAGTCGTTTTTGAACTGTTGTGGATAGTAATAAAATAGGCAAAACAATGCGGACGATCCTCTGGAGTAGCCATGTCCGGCTGGTAAACCACTCGATCCACAACCACTGTTAAACCTTCTAATTCCTGCATATTCACAACGCCTAATTCAAGGCATGCGGAAAATATTATGGGAAGGCATCCTTTCGGGCAACTCTGTGTAACTATAAGACGATACGAGTTTTACTGTAGAGAACAAATCAGTAAGATACCGCAATGCATTCGTTGTCTAAAAAATTTCGCGCCTGTATATCTGTTGTGATATTCTCGTGTACCCTAAATACATTCGGACAAGCGATCTCATCAGATGCGCCATTCGAAAATGTCATCTTAATACTTAGCGATGATCATAGATTTGACTTTCTTGGATTTCATGAAGATAGCCCCGATTTTCTAGAAACGCCTAATTTCGATCGCATGGCCCAAAACGGAGCTCACATGGAAAATGCATTCGTGACCACCTCTCTTTGTTCTCCAAGTCGTGCAACCATTTTAACTGGACAATATATGCATCGCCATAAAGTGGTAGACAACCAGCGTGCTGTACCAAATAACACACGCTTTTTTCCAGAATACCTTCAAGGATCAGGCATCATAACAGCCTATATAGGCAAGTGGCATATGGGCCATGACAACGATACTCCTCGGAAGGGTTTTGATCACTGGGCTAGCTTTAAAGGGCAAGGAGTATATTTCAATCCGGAGTTCAACATCAATGGCAACAAAAAAAAGTTTAAAGGCTATAATGCAGATATTACCACTGAATTAGCACTTGATTACCTAAAAAAGGTTGGCAAAAAAAGATTCTTCCTGCAGGTCGGATATAAAGCAGTTCACTATCCATTCCAACCAGCTAAGCGTCATCATGGTCGCTATGACAAATTCAAAGTACCGCTTCCACAAACAATGTCTCTTACCGAGCGAAATTACGAAACACAACCCAACTGGATACGTGAAAGGAGATACGGAATACATGGAATCGACCATATGGAAACAGGGCCATTAGACAATGATCCCGTACCCTCTTTCCCTGAATTATATCGTAGATTTGCGGAAACTGTTCACGGATTGGACGAAAATGTAGGCCGTATTATTAACTATCTTGATGAATCAGGGTTAGCTGATAATACCCTCCTGATATACCTAGGAGACAATGGATTTGCTTTAGGTGAACACGGTTTTTATGACAAACGCGATGCTTTTGAAGAATCTATAAGGATACCTATGCTCGCATATGCACCTGGCCAAATAATGCCAGAAACTAAGATTAGTGATATGGTACTGAATCTTGATATAGCACAAACCGTTCTTGCCGCAATGAAGGTTCAAAAACCAAAAGATACCCCAGAAATGACCGGGAAATCCTTACTTCCACTGTTACTCGGTCAAACCCCGACTAATTGGAGAAAACATTTGTTATATGAGTATCACTGGGAATGGAATTTTCCCGCCACTCCGACCACATTAGCAATCCGAACTGATCGTTATAAATACATATATTACCATGGAATATGGGATAAAAATGGCCTTTATGATTTACAGACTGATCCTCATGAACGGCATAATTTAATCCGCATACCGGCATTCAATAAGTTGGCCAATGAGCTTAGAAATCAATTGTTTAATGAACTAGGTGAAATGGGTGGCTTGAGCATGCCAATCCGACCGCCCAAGGATTTTCAATTTTACGACCGTAAGCTACGGCGTTGACCCTCAGCTCAGCATACATAAAACTGGCGGCCCAGAAACAATGAGTGACGACTCCAAAACCAAAGTCTATCCACCAAACGCCGAGGCTTCAGCAAAGGCACATATCTCATCTCTAGAACAATATGAGAAGTTGTACGATCAATCAATCAATGATCCAGAGAAATTTTGGGGTGAACATGCTGAACGACTTCATTGGTTTGAAAAATGGAACAAACTCCGTGAGTGGGACTATCATAAGGCTGAAATTAAGTGGTTCGTCAGTGGTAAAATCAATGCATGCTACAATTGTGTTGATCGACATGTAGAAGAAGGGTACGGCGAAGAATCTGCACTGATATGGGAAGGTAACGATCCAAACGAAAGCCGCACCTACACCTATAGCCAACTTCAATCCGAAGTTCAAAAAGCAGCAAATGCGCTAAAAAATCTAGGTATTCAAAAAGGGGATCGTGTATGTATTTACATGCAGATGATTCCTGAGCTTTCCATCGCTATGCTAGCATGTGCGCGTATCGGAGCAGTCCACTCAATCGTATTTGGAGCATTTAGCGCAGATAGCCTTGTCACTCGTATCAACGACTCTGAGTGTAAGGCAATTATTACACAAGACACCGGTGTACGTGGCACAAAACTAGATATCCCCATGAAAGCCAACGCTGACAGGGCTATCGAAAGCACACCATCCATCGAAAAAATCCTCGTCGTTAAACGAACAGGTTCCGAAGTTCAAATGAAAGACGGTCGTGATATCTGGTGGCACGAATCCCTTGATAAAGCTGAGCCTGTCTGCCCTGCCGAACCAATGGATGCTGACGATCCATTATTCATCCTGTACACCTCTGGAAGCACAGGAAAACCAAAGGGAGTAATGCATACCACCGGCGGCTCTTTAACCTATGCAGCCACAACACATCACTACATCTTCGACTATCATCCGGGTGACGTTTACTGGTGTACAGCTGATATCGGTTGGATTACCGGACACACCTATATAGTCTACGGACCAATGGCAAATCGTGCCATTACAATGATGTATGAAGGTGTGCCAAATTATCCAGACTTTGGCCGTTTTTGGCAGATAGTAGATAAGCACAAAGTAAATATTTTTTATAC
>JAYZHR010000214.1:0-3981 GCA_036166355.1 Verrucomicrobiota bacterium
ACCATGATAAGATCAGCTAATTTGCTGATTGCTAATGGATCTTTACGAATGGGGAGATTTAACTTGGCTAAGTTAGCCGTCTTTTCATCCGTTATCGGCTGTAATCCTAAATCTTCGGCCAGTTTAGCCGCTTTACGTACAATTTTTTGAGCCGCTATTGTTTCGGCTTTAGCTACTAGGGCAATATTCCTTACCGTTTTTTTCACTTTTTTAAGTGTACAAGAAATTCCTTGTTACCTGCTGGCCCCAACAATGGCGATTCTGTTTCAGTAAACCAATCAAGTGGCGAATTATTATTGATGAACAATCGTAATTCATCCAGCACTCGTTCATGGATTTTTGGATCACGAATGACTCCTTGTCCTTTATCTACTTCGGATTTGCCAGCTTCAAATTGTGGTTTAATCAATGCGACTATCTGACCTTTAGGCAGCAGCAAATCTACGATTGCCGGGAGTATCTGTCGAAGCGAAATAAAAGAGCAATCAATCACCCCTAAATCAAAAGGTTTAAATGGTTTTGGAAAAGATAATGCTGTAAGGTATCTTGCATTAGTCCCTTCCATTACTGTTACACGTGAGTCGTTGCGTAATTTCCATGCAAGCTGACCTTTTCCAACGTCTACCGCCGAGACTGATGCGGCGCCATGTTGCAGTAGGCAGTCGGTAAACCCTCCAGTTGAAGCTCCCAGATCGATTGTGCTTAGTCCCTTCACACTGATTTTGAATATGTCCAAAGCATGCTCAAGTTTGTATCCCCCTCGGCTAACAAATTTTTCGGAAGCAATTAGGGTTAAGTCGTCGTTGAACTCTATTTTGTCACTTGCCTTGAGTGCCTTTTGTCCATTTATCAACACCTGTCCCGCCATTACAGCACGTTTGGCTTTTTCGCGGCTAATACATAAGCCACGATTAACCAAAGCTAGGTCAATTCTTGTCGGCTTCGGTGTTTTGCCTTCTAGATGGATTTCTTCCATTGAATGTAACAGTTTGATCCTGCGCTCTTTTTAGTCACAATGACTGCCGTGTCACAAGAATCGAGCTCATTAACTGATATAATCCGAGCTGAGATTAAGGCCAGTGGTGTTATTTCATTTGCACGTTTCATGGAACTGTCTTTGTATCATCCCAAATACGGTTACTATGAAATGGACGCTTATCGTATTGGTCGTGGAGGTGATTTTATCACTAGCGTCAGTATTGGAGAAGCATTTGGTCAATTATTGGCTTCTCGATTTGCTAAATGGTTAGATGAGATTGAAGGGGCGGTTCGTATAGTAGAGATAGGTGCGCATGATGGTCAGCTTGCTTATGATATGCTTGTTTGGCTTTCAGAATATAACCAATCAGTCTTTTCACGTTTAAAGTATACAATTATTGAGTCTTCAGGAAAACGTAGAGATTGGCAGACCGATCATTTAGCTGAGTTTGATGACCATGTTGAATATTTCCATTCACTTAGTGAAATGCCTGAGATTGGAGGCATTATTTATACTAATGAACTGCTTGATGCCTTTCCAGTCCATCGAATTTGTTGGAGTGCATCCAAGCGTGATTGGTTCGAGTTAGGGGTGTCATGTGATGCCAAAGAGTTTTGTTGGGTCACTATGCAGGGTAGGAGTTCAGATTGGAGATCGTTACTTCCTGCATGGCCAGATTCATTACTCGATATCTTACCGGATGGATACAACACTGAAATTTCTCCTGCTGCGATTAAATGGTGGCAGACTGCTGCCCGTCATTTGGGTAAGGGAAAATTAGTTGCATTTGATTATGGACATGGTCCGGATGAATGGCCTTCACCGAGTCAGCACCGAGGAACGGTTCGTGGATATCATAAACATAAGCGTATCGATAATATATTAGCCAATCCTGGGAGGCAGGATATTACTGCTCATGCCAATTTTCACTTGATTAAAAAGCAAGGAGAATCGGCAGGCTTAACAACAGAGCAGTTTACTTCGCAGGAACGTTTTTTAGGTGGTGTATTTGCGGAGCTTGTACAGGGGTTTCCCGAGCTCGCACAAAAGATTGACTTGCGTCAGTTTCAAGCACTTGTACACCCAGCTCAAATGGGGCGCTCTTTTCAAGTTTTAGTACAATCTATTTAAGTATTCTTTTGGAACTATTGCTTACATGTATATTATCCACACTAACAAAGGTGCAATTATTAATGCAGGAAGATAGTCAGCTAATTGGATACGTCGAAGATTAAGTAGTAAAAAAGGAATACATAGTACGATAAACCCGCCTGAAGCGGTTATCGAGTCTAGTAGTAATGCGGCTTCAGGAATATTATCAAGCCATTGTTTAACACTGCTAGCTAACAGGGTAAGCGATCCTTGATAAATCAGTACTGGTATAGCTGATAAAAGTACACTCCAGCCAAACGTAGTGGCAAATGTCATGGATGAAATGCCATCCATTAAAGACTTAATGAAAAGTATTTGAATGTCGTTGTTGAGGCCGTCTTGGATTGGCCCAAGTAAAGACATAGGGCCTACACAAAACAACAAGCTGCAGGTGATGAAGCCTTCGCTTGAAGGTTGTTTTTCTTCATTAAGTTCGGCTGCTTTATTGAATTTTTTTCGAGCATATGAGCCGAGTTTGTTGAGATTTCTTTGAATACCAAGTTGTGATCCAAGAAACTTGCCGAGAACTAAGGATAGTATTATCAAGACAAATAAATAAATACGCATTAGCATTACTCTTGATTTTTCTGCGAATGCTAATTGAATGTAAGCATCGCGGCCTGTTCCAATTATATCATTTGCATATGCTAATTTTACAGGTGATTTTGGCTCATCAGAATAATTTCCAGATTCAATGATTTTCAGTGATAGAATAGCGCCTTCTGGAGAGATAGATTGAACTTCAAATCTTGCAGATCGAGCAGCTTTTCCTCCAATGGGTTCAAGGATATCTCCAAGACGAAATCCATTGCCGCCGGTATTTATTTCACTCCATTGAATACGAAGAGGGAAACTCCCAGAGATTCCATTCCAAATCATCATGAATCCAATAAACAAAGAGACAATTGCTAGTAATGATTTTAGAGATTGCTGGGTTTTTAAGGAAATACTTCGAAAAATAAATAATCCTGCTAAGCCTCCGGCTAGAATGCATACAGTATTCAATATTGTCCCTAGTCCTGTCACATGCGCAGATTGGGGAAGTCTGATTGTAAGGACAAGGCCAATGCCGAGGTTGGTAAGTTTAGTGCGTTGAACCAGCCAGCGGCTTTGTTTAGTGTCTCTTCATATTCAGTTTCAGGGTCAGAGTCTGCCACAATTCCGGCGCCTACATGAAACCAAGCGTTGTCATTTTTACAGATTGCTGTCCGAATCAGAATGTTTAATTGACTCTCACGATTGAAGCCTAGATAGCCCAGACAGCCTGTGTATGGGCCTCTAGCAACAGGTTCAAGCTTGTCGATGATTTCCATCGCACGAATTTTTGGAGCTCCTGTAATGCTGCCACCAGGAAAGCTGGATGCCAGCGCTTGTAAGTGAGTAACTCCTTGCCTAAGTCGGCCGATCACAGTTGATATGAGATGCTGGACTTGGGCAAACTTCTCGAGCTTTGCTAGAGTTGGTACGCTGACTGAGCCATACTCACAAAATCTTCCAAGATCGTTTCGTAGAAGATCTGTAATCATGACCAGTTCTGAGCGTTCTTTCTCACATGATTGCAATTCATAACCCAGTCGAACGTCGAGATCAGGGGATATGCCACGTGGTCTAGTTCCTTTAATTGGTCGTGTTATTACCTGATCACCGCTTAACTGCAAAAATTGTTCTGGTGACGAGCTTGCCAGTTGATAACTACCACATTGCATAAAAGCGGAGAAAGGGGCAGGCGAAGATGTGGCAAGGCGTTTAAAGATAGACCAGCCATCAGAATTGACTTTCGTTGCTAGGCGATGCGTAAGGTTAGCCTGATAAATGTCTCCCTTCCAAATATAGTCGATTATCTGTTTTGC
>JAYZHR010000215.1:0-2884 GCA_036166355.1 Verrucomicrobiota bacterium
CCATTAATCTTGTTTGTCCAAGCCAAAGGCTCATTAATTTGACTTTGGCCTTCGAGTGTTCCTGTCATAAGAACCTTTACGGAGTTTGAAAGTATTTTGTTTTTATACAGGTGGGATTTTACCTTGAAGGACTTTAAATTAATGCCTTTGAGGATAGGATGATCGGTTTTATTAGAGTTAGCTTGCGCAATTGTTGCAGGGTCTTCTGGTGGTCGATTCCCATAGTGGCCAAGATAATCGACTCCCAAGATTTCGTTGTCAAAATTAGTCCAGCGTTCATGTTGTTTGTCTGGGGGAGAACGATCAAATGCATGACTAGCAGTACGAATCCCGACCAAAGGCTTACCTTGCGCTAAATGATCGCGAATAAATTGGAGTTGTATCTTTGATGGCGTGCGGCGACGAACGCTGACGAATAACAAGTCGGCTTCCTTCAATACTTTTAGTCCGGGAAAATGGTTTGGGTCATCTTCAGCAACGGTTACAAATGTACATTGCATTCCTCGATATTCGAGATGGCGTTTTGCGAATGCTGGTATTGTAGAAGCGGTGTTGTACTCCTTTTCTCCAATCATGAAAACAATGTGTGGAGGATTATCTCCTTTGAATTTAAATGGTTTGTCACCAAGTAATTGGTTGCTTGTGATGGTTGGGCATACACGTTCTTCGATGTGTTCAATGACCAACTCAGTGCCCCGAAAGTGATTTACATATGGCCAACTAGCTGGATTGTACATTGCGTCTGTCAGGTCGCGAACCAGCAATACATTTTTTCCATTGCGAGTCATGTTTCGTAGTCCAAATGGACGACCTAGAACGCACATGTTGATATGTACCCCGACGAGTATTACATTCTTGATGCCTCTGGCTTCTAATAGATTCCATATTTCAAAGCCATTGTCGCTGATTGCATCACGCTTAGGGTCAATGTCTATTGAGTCCACTTGGCGTTTCCATGGGCTCCTCGGATTCCTTCCAATTTCCTCGAGATGTTTTGCCCAAGCTGCATGCTCTTCAGGATCATCATCTTCACCTCCATCGGAATGATCTATGGGATAGCCTTGTTGTTCTTCAACTTTATCAATCCAATGACACCAGCTTTCTATGGCCTTGGGATAGGTTTTGGCTTTAGGTGTGTTAACTGCTCGTTGTCGTGCAGGATGGTTATCGTAAAATTTGGTGCAGGATGAAGGTGCATGAATAATTAAAGACCCGTTTTGTCGAGCTTCTTTCAGGAATAGGTTCATTCGTGGTGCCATTTCACCCACTCTTTTGACGGCGTTTTTGCAGTGATGCAAATCCCACATATCACAAACAATTACAGCGGTTTCTTTTGCGCTCCAAAGAACTTTCTGTTCGCTTATTGCCCAGTGCCCTGATGCATTCCTGACTCGTTGTCGGGTGTCGAGTGTATATGTTTCCGCATTTAATTCGAGAGCTGGAGTTGATGCTGTAATAATTAAGAATAATAAAACTGAAAATTGCTTCATATTATCAATTTGGATTATCTCCGTGGATGCTTTCGACTTGGGCTTTCGTTGTCAACTAAAACACTTGAAGCAGTAAACAAGACTTCGCAAAATTAAATAACCGGTTTAGCTTGGCCAAGTCATGTGATCATGAGTGGAGCTTCCGAAAAATCAAAAGATACTGAAGATGTGAAACGCCCATTGCGTGTTCTTGTAGTTGAAGACTCGGAGTTTGATGCTCGAATGTTAGTAGGCTTGTTGAAAGCTGGAGGATTTAATCCAACTTTTAAGAGGGTTGAGACAGCTAGCCAAATGGATGAGGCGCTAAGCCGAGAAGAATGGGAGGTGATTTTGGCGGACTATAATCTGCCGGAATTTAGTGCGCCTGAGGCTATAAAGGTATTACGGGATTCCAGACTCGATATTCCTTTTATTATTGTTTCAGGAGGTATTGGTGAGGACACGGCTGTGTCTGCAATGAGAGCTGGAGCTCATGATTATTTAATGAAAGGAAATCTAGCTCGTTTAGTTCCTGCTGTTGAACGTGAATTGCGAGATGCCGAGGTGAGAGTGTCAAGGCGGGAGGCAGTTAAGGAGTTACGAGAAAGTGAAATGCGGCATCGGTCGCTTATTGAAAATGCTTCAGATGTTATATTACTACTAGACTCCAAAGGGTTGATTAAATTTGTTAGTCCAGCTTGTGAGAAGGTGCTAGGAAAACAGGATCAGGAATTGCTCGGTACAAATTGGTTTGATCATGCAGAAGAATCGGTCCGAGATCAGCTTAGGGATGAATATAGTCGATTGCTTCATCAGGAGTTAATTAACTTTTCTTTTGAAGGTCGGTTTATTGGTCTAAATGGAGATAGTCGAGTGCTGGATGCTACTGCTCAAAACTTACTCAATGATGAAGCGATAGAGGGAGTAGTACTCAATGTTCGTGACGTCACTGAGCGTCTGCAGACTCAAGCAGCGATTCGTGAATCTGAGGAAGAGTTTCGAGTAGCGAGGGAAATACAACAACACCTGTTTCCTAAACAGTCACCTAGTGTAGATGGGTTTGATATTGCTGGGGCGTCTAGGCCTGCTGCTGCGACCGGAGGAGATTATTTTGATTATTTGTATACGTCAGATGGGCAATTAGTTCTTGCGGTAGCGGATGTCAGTGGCCATGGAGCCGGGCCGGCAATGCTTATGGCCGAAACCAGAGCTTATCTTAGGATCTTGTCGCGAAATCGCGACCATTTGGGAGAAATTCTTTTTCGGGCCAACAATATGGTTGGTGAAGATGTGGGAAAGGAGCGATTCATTTCGATGCATCTGGTTAAAATAGATCTTAAATCTAAAATAATTGTCCAATGCAGTGCGGGTCACACTCCTGGCTATATCATTGGAGAAAAGGGAAAAATAAAGGC
>JAYZHR010000216.1:0-3225 GCA_036166355.1 Verrucomicrobiota bacterium
CATATCCTGCAATTCTTTCGCCATGCCATCTTTCGATATGCCATTTAGCATATCTGCTAAGTCTGTCTCCTCTTTGGCAGTAATTACGTCGGCAACGGCATCAGCTGCTTCACTCTTAAGCTTATCAATATCTCGAGTTAACTGCTGCAAGTTAACTTTATGATTCGCAAGACTTTCATCATATTCAGAAATATCAACCTCAAGCTCCTTAATATGATCCTGTTTCTCGGTAAGTGTTGCAGCAAAATCGTTATACGCAGTTAGGCACTTTCTATATTGTTCACTCGCGTGAATTTGTTCCTTGGTTTGACCTTCATTCTGCAATTTAGTCACCGTCTGCTTCGCCATTGCAAGTGCGCCGGCTTTCAAATTCTCAAGCTTCTTTGTTTCTTCGGTTAATGTCTTAAGCTTGGCCATTTTTTTCTCTTGCTGAGCAATTAATTTTGCAACGGCCTGCTTGTAAGTATGTATCTGCTCAACCTTACCTTTGATAATGTCATCAAACTTAGCCTGCATCACACTTGGATTCCTATCCAAGACACGGCGAGACTTGTCAATCTGACCTGTAATCAGATAAAGAAATGATTTAACATATCTCCAAACTGCAGCGAGAGGATTCATTCTGATGAAGTTTTATTAATTTTGTTTAATTTGCTCAAGGAACCAACATTTAACAATGAATCCACTCTTTGTTCAACCTTTTTTGCCACTTCGAGACTTTGATCCAGTTCCCCTCTAAGTTTTTGTAAACGAGCATCTCCTTCGCTTTTGTTAGTAATACCCTGAACCGATGCAAGTGTCCGACTCATATGCTCTACTGTTCCAACTACTTCACTAACCAATTTCTCTCTCTGTTCAAGAATAGGCTTCCGCGCTGCCTGCGAAGCTAAACTATCCGCAGTCTTCCAAAGCTGAAGCGACTTCTCTAATGAACTAACACATTGCTGAAACAACTCTTCAGCTCTTTTTTGAATCTCATCGATCATTGCTCGGTTAAGATCAGGTGCAATTTTATCCAGTTGGCTAAATGCCTGACGCAGCGATCGCAAATCCTGCATCGCATCTTCGGTACGAGAGTCTCCATCCATAGTTAACCTATGATGAAAATGATCGAGTTCTTTACGCTTAGCCTGCTTAGCTTTGTCGCGTGATTGTTCAACGATTTTTTTTACCCTCTCATCACGGCCTAGGACCATTTTAGTGAAGAACATCCCGACAGAACCTAGTGTTCCTGCTATCCCCAGTAGCATTGCCCCTAGAAAAGCAGATCCCTTAAGTCCAAGAGCGAAAAGCGATGCAAACGCAGCTGTCCCTACCATAAATGGAAAAACTACCATCGGACTAGATAGAATGTCCGCTATTACACGCTTAGCTATGTTTTTTTCATCACTCACCTTACTTATCCTCCCAATGCAGGGAAAAGAACAAGTTCGTAAGAAATATTGAATGAGTCAACGCTGCGGTTTTAACAAAACTATTAGTTTTGACTCAAAACGGCACCTGACCAACTTGAAACCTCACTGATTGAGCCGCACCAGATTTGGAAGCAGATGGCGCTGCCTCTGTTCGGATTCGGGAAGCAGACACGCCATCATTCCGAAGGAAGTCTCCAACTGATTTAGCACGTGTCTCTGCTAAACGTCGATTAGCCTCGGGATCTCCCTCCGACCTTGTCTGACCAACGATTCGCAAATAGAAACTAGGAAAGTTATCTAACATCTTCTTCAACCTCCTCAATTCGTGTTCACTTGAAAGTGAAATCGCAGAAGAACCACGGCGAAAACCAATCGACTGTACATTGAGATCTCCCACGGCTCGTAAACTACTCCACTGACTTTCACTAAGCTTGCCTAGTTGAATGTTAGTACGAACCCCTTGCAAATCTTTCGTTCCCTGACCAAGTCCAGCAATCAAGTTGGCAGGATGAAAATTATCTGCCCGCATTTCTAATAAAATTTTATCGTAATACAGAGAAGTATAATTCCCATTTAGTGGATCAGAATCAAGAGCCTGAGTTTTCAATAGAATTTCAGTAACGTTTCCAATCATGTCTTCCATAGTAAGCAAATCCCCAGCAGCAGCTCCTTTAACAAGACCGAAGTGAGCATAATTCTCAAGTGTGTTTTTCCATTGAATACCATCCACAATTGCCTTTGACCCATCCTCAGATAAACTCGTATCATCAGAACGCACCAAAGCCGCAAAACCCCCAGATTCATTTCTATAATGATGGGCAGCCCGAGAATAAGCTTCAATAACAGCCCGCACCTTCTCGGGATGATCTCGTAAATACTCACGCCTTGCCACCAACACATCAACAATTAATCCTTTGATTTTGGAGCTATCGAGTAACACTTTCACTCCAGGAATTTTTTTAGCCTGAGAAACATGTGGCTCCCATAAAACATATGCTTGTTTTTTCGTGCGATCCGCATTTTTCATGATTTCAAAAACCGCCCCTGAACCATCGGATTCCACAATCCAATTATTACCCAATTTTGGTAACTTAAAGTGAGACTTAACAACTCGAGCTAAAAACTCACTAGGCGAACTTGGTGTAAGAACAAAAGCTGCGTCAGAAGTATTGAGATCTTGAACCGTCTTAACACCTTCATCAAACGCTACGACAGCATCGGCACCGACAGTTTCATCAATTACCATCACAATCGATACTGGATAACGCCCCAATTTGGCACCGGCTACGAGCAATGAATCAATCGTGAAGACTGCCATTTGAACATCACCATCCTCCAATGCCTCAAGTCGAGCTGAGTAGTCAGCCTCATCTGCAACCATCGTCAATCGAATCCCATCGTAACGAAGATTTTTCTTCATTTCTTCAGAACGAAGAACCGAATAACCGCTAAAAAGATCAGCTTGAATTTTTACCTCATGAGAATAACTACTGTTAGAACCTGTATCCGATTGGAGTTTTTCCTCTTTGGGATCTGTATAAAAATAACGAACAGCAACAGCTATTATAGCTAAAATAACTAACCAAATAACAACAACAATACAGCCTTTAAAGCCTTTCCCTTCTGCCATTATTTTTTATTTTTTGAAGCTTTAACTACCGAATATATCCCTAACAAAATTATAATTGGACAGCCACACCCCAAAAGTAAAAGAGCAAAATCGCTTTCATTATTGCTATTTGTCGGGCTTGGCGAAACAGTGCCAGAAGATGATGAATTTGACTGAATATTAGGACTAGCACGACGCATA
>JAYZHR010000217.1:0-2993 GCA_036166355.1 Verrucomicrobiota bacterium
GCTGAAAGCAAGGCACCGCTTATAAAAGCCAAAATGTAAATAATGATTGGAAACATTAAACAGGACTTGGTTACGAAAAAGTAAAGCGCACGTCGAGCCTTGATAATCCTCTTAGTTATTCTCGACAGACTCGCACCAGTATGCACCATTTGCTGCAAGCATGCACAGTTTCTATCGAAAACCGTTTTGGTACATCATGGGCTTGGCAGCAGGAATCACACTACCGCTACAAGCCGATGACGACAAAGAGTTGATAGCCAAAGGCAAAGCACTCTTTCAAGCTAAGATATGTTTTACCTGCCATCAGGTGGACCCAAACGTACCTGCTCCAGCTGGAATTGCCATGAAAGCTCCAAAATTCATGGGGAGCTTTTGGGGGAAAAAACGAACTGTGACAATTGGTTACGGGGGAAAAGATGCGGAAGTAATTTTCGACGAAAAATATTTCACTGAATCTATTCTAAAGCCAATGGATAAGGTAGCCAAAGAAGCCGCTGCCCCTATGCCACCTCCCCCGGCTGTAAGCGAAGAGGAGATGAAAGCCCTTATTGCCTATGTTCGAGCCCTTAGCTCTGGCACAGGAAATGATGAGGACGAAGGGGGTTTGATCGCAAAAGGCAAGATCGAGAACTTCGCCTTTGCTGCCTATAAGGGCAGTTGGGACAAAATACCTGATTTTTCTAAACTCAAACCATTCAAGACCGGTAAATCCGAAAACGGAACAGCTGATCCGGGCCTTGCAGGTTTAGCTGAAAATTTCGGTGTTTTGTTTAGCGGCCAACTCAATATAGCCAAGAAGGGCAAATATAAATTTAAGCTCGGCTCTGACGATGGATCTCGTTTATTTATCAATGGTAAAGTTGTTGTTAACAACGATGGCGTCCATGGCATGATTGTTAAGGAAGGTGAAATAGAACTTGAGCCAGGAAAAGCAGAACTGAAATTGGAATACTTTGAGAAAAGTGGACAAGAGGAACTTGCACTCGATATGTCTGGACCGGGTATTAAACGGCTCCAATTAGCTAAGCAGATAATCAAGCCAAAGAGCAGCAACAAGCAACCATTCCCAACTGGAAATCCAATAGATATTACCAAGGAAACACGGATCTACCGAAACTTTATCGAAGGAGCTAGTCCTCGAGGCATTGGCGTTGGATATCCCGAAAAGGTGAACCTATGTTTCGATGCAAACACTATGCAGATTGCAATGCTATGGCATGGGGCTTTTATAGATGGGGCCAAACATTGGAATGGCCGAGGGCAAGGCTTCCAACGCCCATCGGGGCACTACTTGATTAACCTCACTCGTGATCAGCCTTTCGCTCAACTTGAAAGTAAAGAAACCCCTTGGCCACAAGCTGAAGGCCGTGACACTCGCGCTAAAGGTATTCAGTTCCGCGGTTACTCTTTGATAGGCAAACAAAGAAACCCTGTATTCGGATACAGTATTGGAAAAAATCTTAATGTAGTCGATCAAGTAGAACCAAAAGCAGGCGCTCTCCCTTCGATCACCCGCAATATACAAATTCGAGGAAACGGAGAAGTATGGTACCTTGCAGCTGCAGCCAGTTATATAACTAAAAAAGATGACTACTATCTTATAGGAGACTCAATGCTTCGAGTTAGCTTTCCTGAACTCGAGAGCAACAAACCGTGGATCCGTGAAAATAGCAACCGCAATGAACTACTAATTAAACTCAATGTTGATGGCCGCATAACTGTCAAACAACAATACGAGTGGAACCTCTAATATATAAACAGAAAGAAAATTTAAAATGATAAAAAGAATTATATATTTCTTAATCCTGATTTTATTCAGCCAAACCTCTAACCCCTTCGCCGCCAACCCAGTCGAATCGGACTATTATCAAATTGATCGCATTCCAATACCAGAAGGTGTCGTTCTGGAAACAAGTGGAATCGAGATGTTACCTAATGGAAAACTTGCCGTCTGCGGCCGGCGAGGAAATATTTATGTCTTATCCAAACCATTTGGTAAACCAGAGGAGATCAAGTGGACTCTTTACGCTGAAGGACTTCATGAACCGCTCAACCTTGCCTTCACTGACGGCTGGCTCTATTGCACTCAACGAGGGGAACTCACACGCATGAAAGACTTAGATGGAGATGACCGTGCTGACATATTTGAAACAGTTAACGACGGCTGGGGTATTACAGGAGACTATCATGAATATGCATTTGGCACTCGACCAGACCCTAATGGCGATATGTGGATCGTCTTGTGCCTGACCGGATCTTTTTCAAGTCAAATTGATTATCGTGGATGGTGTTTAAGAATAACCAAGGAAGGCGAACTAATTCCTACCGCTAGTGGAATTCGTTCCCCAGGAGGTATTGGACTTAACCATTTAGGCGAAGCTTTTTACGCAGATAATCAAGGTCCATGGAATGGCTCTAGTTCACTCAAACATATCCCGCCCGGATCCTTCCAAGGTCATCCAGGTGGATGGAAATGGTTTGAACTCGATGCAGTCAAAAAAGTCATGAAACGTCCGGCAAACGATCCAAAGTCAGACAGTCGTTATCCAATTGAGCGTGAACGCGTTAAAGAATTAACTCCACCATCATTAGTGTTCCCACACGGGGTACTAGGCAACTCCACCAGTGGTTTCGCGTACGATGGAAATGGGAAATTCGGACCATTTAAGAATCAGTTACTTGTATGCGACCAAACTTTCTCCGTGGTTAACCGAGGTTTTCTTGAAAAAGTCAATGGAGTCTATCAAGGCGCTGCTTTCTCATTCCTTAAGGGCTTTGGATCTGGCAATATAAGTGCCTATATGCACCCAAGTGGCACTTTATTTATTGGAGGCACGGATCGCGGATGGGGAGCACGAGGCGGCAAACGGTTCGCACTCGATCGAGTCGTCTGGAAAAACAAAATACCTTTTGAGATTCATGAGATGCGGGCTAAATCTGACGGTTTTGAGCTTACCTTCACGCACGAGATCGATGCCAAATCCGCCAATGAT
>JAYZHR010000218.1:0-36768 GCA_036166355.1 Verrucomicrobiota bacterium
TTATCTTATTTTCCTAACTTAAATTTACTCAAGAAAAGTTAGAATATCCAAGCCACTGCTAGATAATATTAACCTATTAGAATAAAAAATGGCAGTGTTTAACCAATGACTTCTTTAACCAACCGTAAAAACTTGTGGGAAACCTTGGTAAAATCCATAATGACTTCCGATTTTAAGGATGAGTAAAGAACCTATTCGTGTTGCAGTAACCGGAGCAGCCGGTCAAATCGGTTACGCCTTGTTGTTTCGCATTGCCTCCGGCCAGATGTTCGGCCCAAACCAGCCGGTAATTATCCACATGATAGAGATTGAGCCAGCTCTGCCAGCTCTTGAAGGTGTTGCAATGGAATTAGATGATTGTGCTTTCCCATTGCTCAAAGGAACAGTGGCTACTGCTGATCTGAATACTGGATTTAATGGTGTAAACTGGGCATTACTTGTCGGCAGCGTGCCGCGCAAACAAGGCATGGAGCGCGGCGATCTACTCGGTATCAATGGCAAGATTTTTATTGGTCAAGGCCAAGCAATACAAAATAACGCCTCGAGTGACATTCAAACTTTGGTTGTTGGCAACCCCTGCAACACAAACTGTCTTATTGCAATGAATAACGCGCCGGATGTTCCACGTAATCGTTGGTTTGCCATGACACGTCTAGATGAAAACCGCGCAAAATCACAACTGGCACAAAAAGCAGGCGTCGATGTTACAGCTGTAACCAATATGTGTGTTTGGGGCAATCACTCTGCAACACAGTATCCAGATTTTACCAATGCTAAGATTAATGGAGAGCCTGCTACAAACGTGATCAAGGATCAAGAATGGCTTGAAGATAATTTTCTTAAGACAGTTCAACAAAGAGGGGCAGCAATCATCAAGGCCAGAGGTGCTTCTAGTGCTGCTAGTGCTGCAAATGCCGTAGTAGACTCAGTTGTCTCTACGATAAACCCAACCTCCGGAGGGGACTATCACAGTCTCTGCCTCTGCTCAGATGGTAGCTACGGAGTTGAGGAAGGACTAATTTCCTCGTTTCCAACCCGCAATGTCGGAGGCCAACTTGACATCGTCCAAGGAGTCCAGCTAAACGCATTTAGCCAGGGTAAACTTGATAATACAGTGAATGAACTGAAAGAAGAGCGTGATATGGTCAAAGATCTCCTCTCAAGTTAATCATCCATGCCCGATCAAGCGGAAGCGCCACTAAACCGATATATCGATCATACCTTATTGAGAGCAGATACCACTGCTCAGGATATCGAAAGACTCTGTAAAGAAGCCATCGAAAATGAGCTTTTTGCAGTTTGCGTCAGCGGCTGCTGGGTTCAACATGCTTGGAATCATCTAGGTGACTCAAATGTTTCAATTGCTACTGTTGTCGGGTTCCCGTCTGGAGCAACTGATTCGGATGCTAAGCGCTATGAGACCGAAGTAGCAATTGACAATGGAGCACACGAAATTGACTTGATGATGAATATCGGAAAATTTCTCGATGGGGACCACCAAGCTATCAGCCGTGAAATTCGGGACGTCGTCGATGCTGCAGACGATCGGCGTGTAAAAATTATTATCGAGACTGGCTACTTCAACGATGAGCAAATTGCCACCGCATGTAAAATCGCTATTCAGGCCGAAGCCCACTTCGTCAAAACTAGCTCTGGATTTGGGCCTGGTGGAGCAACAATAGAACACGTTAAGTTAATGCGAGAAACTGTCGGACAATTCTGTGGAGTAAAAGCCTCAGGAGGAATCCGTGACACCGAAACCGCCAAAGCAATGATTGCTGCAGGTGCTACTCGTATTGGCTCTTCATCCGGTGTTTCAATTGTAACCGGTTGATTGTAACGGTTTTTCGCAAATTATTCATTTAATTTTCAGTCTTATATTAACCACTTATTCTCAATTAACATATAATTGTGAATAAAAAAAAAGGACTGTTAATACTTTCCGTTTGGAAACACAACCATCATGCTCTAAGGTGAGCCAGTTGTTTTCGACCCGTGAGAAGGATATTCTACATATTAGTTTCAGCATGCAGCCGATTATTATCAACCCGGAGACCTCCTCTTAATCAGTCTCGACTAATGGGCATGTACCTCTCACAAGCTAATAGCAAAACGATCTACAGCCCACGCTTTCAGGAAACCCGTACTCGACGAAACGGCAAATATAGTCACGTTCGCACCCGCTCCTAATTCTCCATTTAATTAAGTTTTTCGAGCATTTTCCAAAAACTTATGCACTATTTTAGGTTTATTCTGTGCTCCTTTTTAAGACAAATACCCCATATTCTTAAGGAAACGATCGGCTTTTTTTGAATCGAACCTAATAGGACCAGCTTGACTGGCTTCACGTGGACCAAAAGGACACTTGGAGCGCATTATTCTCGAAGATCCATTCTGCATCTTTAGGGCAAATTGCGTACCCGTCATTATGGCATTTTTACCAAATCGATCCTCCAAATGCTGCAACGCACAATCAATTGCACGCCATCGTTCATCATCAGTGCCGCTCCAAAGCATAGGTTGAACTTCAAGTTTTTGTAGATTAGAAAAACCAAGGCAAATTTGACGGATTGATTTTTTCGCTCCTGCTACTGTGCTCCAGTAAAGCTTTTCCATAATCTCATTAATAACAGTATTTCGAAACTGTGGATGTTGAAATTGATGCTTACAACTAACGCGCTGAAAGTCGTTAAAACGAATACTGACAAATAGTTCTCGTGCCTGTAGACATTCACGCCGAAGTTGACCCGTAAGGCGTGCAGCTTCACTCAGCAAAAAAATTAGTCCAGCAGCATAATCTGGCTCATCAACTGGAAGTGTAGTACTACTAGAAATTGTGGTGCGGCATTTCTCTTTAACTTCAATAGGCTCAATCCATTTACCTCTAGAAAAAAGCCATAATTGCTGTCCCCAGATACCAAATCGTTTACGTAATAGTATTGAAGGCATACCCGCAACATCATCAAAAGTATGCGCCCCAAGGGCCGCAAGAGCTCGTTCACGCCGTTTACCGCAACCAGCCAATTCACTCAACGGCCTTTCAGAAAGAAATTCTCGTTCATATCCGACCGGAATTTCCAAAAAACCTGGCTTAACCGCGCTAGTTGCCAATTTAGCCGCCCACATCGATGCTCCTAATCCAGCAGAAACTGGAACACCTATTGTACGTTCTATTTCTGCTCGCAATCTATTGACGTAGTCTGCTGCAGTCCGTTTACGCCACACAAATCGCTCCATCCCCGTAAGATCAAGAAAGCCTTCATCGATAGACGCTGGCAACAAAGTTGGAGTATAACACTCCATAACACGGAACATATCGCGCGATATACGCCGATAATCATCATAATTAGGGCGAACTAGCACTCCATGAGGACAAAGACGCTTTGCCTGAAAGCAAGCTGTACCTGTACTAATGCCATAGCTCTTGGCTAAACGGTTAGCTGCAATCACGATCCCATCCCCATTTCGACCGCCTCCAACCCACACTGGGCGACCAGAAAGAGAGGCATCCATCGCTACCTCGCAACTAGCAAAAAAAGTATCGCCATCAACATGTAAAATTCGAATCGGAGAAGCCTTGGGCACAGTAGGCTTGAGTCTCTCAATGCACCTAATTCCCGTCAATAAGGGAACATTAAACGAGACAAATTGGCGCTATTCGCGAGTAACCGTTTCGTCAAGATTCAATATCACTCGGGCGAGTGCTGTAAAAGCAGCTAATCTAGGAGTAGCATTGTTCTTACCTGTGATTTTTTGTTCACTCTGAGGAGTATCAATGATCAGTTTCATCTGATCATCATAAAACTTAATTAAGCGAGTAATCTCCTCATTATTGATTGGGCGAGAAACGCAACGCTCAAACCCATATTTTATCTGCTCTCGAACACTGCCAGGCCGCTCACTCATCAATTTTCCAAGGGCTTGAGCTGATTCAAAGAATACCGGATCATTCAGCAACGTCAAAGCCTGTAGAGGAGTGTTAGAATTTTCACGACGCATACATGCAACCGAAGTGTCATTGGCATCAAAAGTAGTAAGCATTGGATATGGCACGGTTCGCTGAGCATGAATATAAATGCCACGACGATATCTATTTTCTCCAGTGCTGGCTTTCCACTGAACAGAATTAGCATAGCCTAGGGCTGCAATATCGGATGGCAGAGGAGGCCTAATACTAGGCCCATATTTACGAGAGCTAAGCAAACCCGCCGCATGCAGCTGAGCATCACGCACACCTTCGGCACCCAACCGGAATCTGTTTTGCCTTGCAAGCCAGCGATTATCAGGATCAAGGGCTTGAAGATCGCCTCTTATTGATGAGGATTGCTGGTAGGTCGAGGATGAAACTATAGTTCGAATCAGTTCTTTTCGGCTCCACTTTAGTCGCTGCAATTCAACAGCAAGCCAATCGAGTAATTTTGGATGAGATGGAACATCGCCACGCACACCAAAATCATCAACAGTTTTCACTAAAGCAGTCCCAAAAAGATTTTGCCAAATATAGTTAACTGAAACCCTTCCAGTAAGAGGATTATCTGGATCAAAAATCCATTTTGCAAATTCGAGACGATTAGCTTCTCGATCATTTTTTAGAGGGTGAAGTACTGAAAGAGTTCCTGGTTTTACTTCGGCAGACTTCCGCAAAAAATCACCACGTATATGAATATGAGTCTTTCGTTTTTTAGACTGCTCAACAACCACATCAGTTTTTGGACCAGGGTATTTAGGCACACGCTTCGCATGTTCACTGATCTCATTTTTTAGAGATTTGGCTCGTTCATCAAAATTTTCTTGGAACCATTTTTGAACAACAATACTTTGCGCTTCATTACGATTACCCACCGACACATCAAGCGCAGCAATGACATCATTAGGAATCCTTGAAAAAGTTGTAGGTGAATCAGATTCAGAAAGTTCCAACTTAAGACCACCTAAAGTGTGTTTTTTGCCGTGAGATTGAACTATAGTGATTTTAAGTTTAGTGTTATTTTCAATCGAGATTGGCTGGCATGCAAATACAGCAAAGTTATCCTGGTTAATTTTTGGAGAAACAGCCCATCCAGAACCAGAGTTCACTTTTTCAGCTATAGCCTTTTTTACATTAAAATTATCTTGGGAATGAGTAGCCTCTGCATCAGTAAATAAAATTGGTCGTCTTGTGCCATCCGCCAACAATAATACTGCCTGAAATTGACTAATAACAAAATTACCGTTATCCGCCCGACCTGCCCCTTTGTCATTTACCTTGATAGCAGACAGACGAAACCCAGTGATTTTTTTTAGACTTGTTTTACCCACAAACGTGTAAGTAGCTGTATCAGGATTTTTTCCTGTAGCTCTAATAACCCCTTTACGGCCAACTGAAAGCTCAACACCATCAGTCGCAGAGGTGTTTTCAATTGTAAACGAAGACCAATTCGGCACGTGTGGGCGATAATTTTTTTCCCATTCAATTTGTTTTTTTGGTGATTCACTTTTCAGATATAAAGCCAAATCAGCATCGAGTTGTTTTTGAATTTTGCTCCAATTTGACTTGGCTATATTGAAATTATTGAGTTCCTCCTCCGAAGGGGCTTGAATCGATTGGTCATTCGATGTGTTAAAAAAAGCCATCATCTCATAAAATTCTCGCTGTGTAATCGGATCATACTTGTGTGTATGACATTCCGCACAACCAATGGTTAACCCAAGCCAAATCGAACCAGTGGTGCTTAACCTATCCACTACTGCTTTTACACGAAACTCCTCTTGATCAGTCCCCCCTTCAGTATTACGCAAAGTGTTTCGATGAAAACCTGTTGCCAACTTTTCATCGACACCTGCTCCCGGCAACATGTCACCAGCAATCTGTCTGATGGAAAATTGATCATACGGAATATCACTATTAATTGCATTAATTACCCAATCACGCCAAACCCATGCAGTAGGACGAACGTTATCCTTCTCGTAACCATCACTATCGGCATAGCGTGCCTTATCAAGCCAGAAACGCCCCCAATGCTCGCCGTAGGCATCGGATGCAAGCATGCGGTCAACCAATTTAATATATGCATCTGGCGAGTTATTCTGAAGAAATTCACGCATCTCATCCTCACTAGGAGGAACACCTCGTAAATCAAAACTTAAACGCCGAAGAAGCATAGACTTATCTGCTCTTGGCGACGGACCAACTCCTTCCTTCTCTAGCTTGGCCAGAACAAAATTATCTATGGGATTCCTTGGCCAAGCGGAATCTTTAATTAACGGTGGAACTGTACGCTTCGGAATTTGAAATGACCAATGATTAGGCCGAATATCCTCAAGACCACCAGCCAATTCATCTGGCCATTCAGCACCTGCATCAATCCATTGCTTAATAGCAGCTATGGATTCAGTTGAAATTAACTCACCTTTAGGTGGCATCTGTTTATCCGGCTCAATTTTCGCAACAAGCCTATAAAGAGAACTTTTAGAACTATCGCCAGCTATAATCACTGGACCATTATCTCCTCCAAGCATCGCCTCTCGTTGACGATCAAGCCTCAAACCCCCTTTACGCTTATCTGGACCATGACAATCAAAACAATTTTGACGAAACGCTGGATAAACTTTCTCACTAAAAATATCACCTAAACAGGTGTAGTAACCTAAAAACAAAAGTATAAATAAATAGTAAAATACTTTCGGTTTTGAAATAAGGATCACAGCTGGTTAATAACTAAATTTAAAGAAATTTTCAATAATTTGTAGATTAATTGAAAACTGAAAAAACACCTCTCCCTCTTGGGTCAGCAGAGCCAATAAAGGCCCCAACATCATTCAAACCAAGTGACTGAGCTGCACCCATGGAATCAACCACCTTGATTACATGACCAATTTCACGGAGTGAATCTATGCATTCTTGGCCAAGTGACTTTTCAACAATTAGTTGGTTTGGTTTCCACTGATGATGAAACCGTGCTTGTTTAAGCGCTTGATCAGGCGCCATTCCGTGATCAACGATATTTATAATTGCTAGAAGAGCTTGTGAAATAATGGTTGGCCCACCCGCTGCCCCTATTGTAAAGACGGGCTTTCCATCTTTTAGCACAATAGTAGGACTCATGCTCGAAAGCGGTCGTTTACCGGGAGCTACGGCATTGGCTTCCGCTCCAATCAGTCCGAATGCATTAGGCACTCCTGGCTGGGCAGAGAAATCATCCATTTCATTATTCATCACTATCCCAGTCCCTGGAATAACCACCCCCGATCCAAAAGTCGTATTGATTGTCGCAGTACAGGCCACCCACCATCCCTCTGAGTCAGCGGTTGAAAAATGAGTCGTATGTTTGCCAAATAAATCCTTATCAAAATCCAAAGGCGTTGAATGAGAACTAATCTTGGCTGTTTTTGTCCGACTTATCTTTTTCGCAAGCATCCTAGCATACCTTTTAGTAGCTAGCCCTTTTGGCACAGAAACAAAGTCGGCATCCCCAAGCCAATACGACCGATCTGCAAAAGCCAATCGCATTGCCTCTGCAACAATATGAACAAATTGAGGAGAATCGGGTTTCATAGAAAACAAATCAAAGTGCTCGAGAATATTCAAAATCTGCGCAACATGAACCCCACCAGAACTTGGAGGCGGAAAACCAACAATATCATGATCACGGTAAGTCGTACGAACTGGTTTGCGACTTTTTACCTTATAACGCAAAAAGTCTTCTTCTACGATCAAACCGCCATTCCCAATCATCCACTTTTCTGTCTTGGACGCAAACGAACCTCGATAAAACCAATCAGTTGAATGGCGAGCAATATTTCGATACGACCTTGCTAAATCAATTTGTCTAAGTCGATGCCCTCTTGACCAAGGTGCGCCATTCCCATTAAGAAAGATACGATTACTATCAGAGAAACGACGCAACTTTTTTGCTGCTTGGTTAAGTCGACGTAAATATGAATTATCAAGAACAAAGCCTTCATCTGCAATCGCCGCCGATCGTGTTAAATGTTCAGCTAGATCTAAATTTCCATATTCACTAACTGCAAGTTCATACGCCGCCAATGCACCAGGAACTCCAATAGCTAATGCCCCAGTCTGACTCAATTCTGGTCTTGCACGGCCCCCACGTAAATACATATCACGACTTGCTTTGAGTGGAGCGATCTCACGCCCATCAATGGCAATAAAATTTCCATCAGGTTTCCGAATTAACATAAAGCAACCACCTCCAATTCCAGAATTAAAGCCATCCACCACACCCAAAGTCAGCGCAGAAGCAACAGCGGCATCAACTGCATTCCCGCCCTTTTCAAATGCTTTTTTTGCCGCATTGGTAGCCAATGGATGAACTGTCACGGCTGCAAGACTTCTTCGCTCTGCAGCTTGCCCAAACGTCGCAACAATCAGTATTATTAGAATTATACGAATTAACATAAGCCGAAGAATATACTTCAATCTATTTTCCACTTAGCCAAACGAAGAACGGAACGTGGTTGAGTTTTCATTTGTTCATACCAAGCTGTTAGAAGATTACCATCTTCTAACTCGACAGTAGAAGGATAACCTAGATCTCCATTCGTACCATCACCAGAAATAATTAACGGTTCACTCCATGTTTTTCCGTGGTCGATACTTATGCGCGCCTGATTACCAAATGGCTTACGTCGATGACCATAGGTCATCAAAAGCCGGTCGTCTTGCAATCGGATGAGATGCGAAGGCAAACCCCATACCCCGATTGAATGAGGCTCACTCCAAGTTTTGCCACCATCGACAGACTCAGTTTGAAGTGTTTCTTGGGCATTCGATGAATTATCATTCCTGATTTGCACAACAATCATCCCATTGGCTGCTTCAACAGCATGCAACTCATGATATCTCTCTGGATTATCAGAAGGCCGAGTGGGTATTTGGGCCAATTTTTGCCATGATATACCATCATCTTTAGACTCATAAGCACCTATCCATTGTCCCGTCTTATATAAATCTTTACCGGCATAAAGTAGACGGCCATCGGAAAGCTGAATAGGCCCATGTGGACTATTAATTGTCGAGTCATACGGAGCCGACCAAGTAACTCCGCCATCAGTTGATCGAAGCATCCATGAACCAAGCTGTGCCTTGCGTTCATCATCACTAATACGATTATGCGCACCACGCCAACGAGCCTGTCGAATACTGTCCCACTTGTTAATCTGCCCATTTCGGAAATAATGCTCATAAGCAAGTGAAGAAAACGTGGTAACCAACAGCGTTCCCTTATTAGTCTCCAGGACACCAGCATCTCGATCATCAATCGCGAGATCAAGGAGCACCCTAGGAAAAGTCCATGTTACTCCTTCATCATCCGATCGCATTAGCTCAACCTGACCAAAGGGACACACATGAGATTCGCGTCCACCCGAGCATACTAAAAGTAACTGACCATTACTACGTCGAGAAAGCGTTGGCCAACCGTGGTATTGGCTAGGACGCATGCTAACAGTTTCTATACTCTGAACATCAGCAATTGTTTTAGCAACTGTTGTTCTAATATAAGGAACAGTCGTTACTGCCAGGCTTAATACAGCAGTTTGATGCAACATACTACGACGAGAAAGAAGTACGGGTTCCATGTGAAAAATTTAGATAAAAAAAACATTATAGCCAAGAAAGGTTTATCATGTTTAAGAATTGTTACTACAATTCATTACCTAATTAAATCATCTAATATCGTATTGGATAGTTTTCAATTTCAAGCTAGCGTTTGCCGTTCCATGTTATTATGAAAAAACTGTTCAAAACTATCATAACTCTGCATCTACTGTGCCTTACTCTTGTTGCGATCAGTTGTAATAAATCACCGAAATATGTTTCTGGTTTAGATTTCCAAAAAGAATATGAACTTGGAGCTAATCAAACTATGAAACTATCAACATACCTAGGTGAAACAAATGACATGTATTATCTTAGCTGCAAGACTCGCTCTTTAATAGGCGGAGGATGGAAAGAAGAAATTTGGTATACTCAATCTGAAGATTTAGAGCCGAAATTCCTAGACAAGCTCAGGAAAATAACCAAAAAAACTGAATTAATGAATGCAACTAAAAATGGTGATCTTGAAACTGTGGAAGCATACTTGAAAGAAGACATAAACATAAACACTAGAGATCCAAAAAATGGATATACAGCATTACATTGGGCAGCCGAAAAAGGGCAAAAGAAAATTGTTAAATTGCTTATTGAAAAAGGGGCAAATTTAAATGCAAAGACCAAAAACAATTTAACTCCATTGAATCTTGCCGATAACAATTTCGAAAATGAAATATCTGAGTTACTTATCAAGAATGGAGCTACAGAATTTCTCTATTAAAAAGTTATTCCAAGCCTTCGTTAAGTAATTGGGCGCGACGACTGGCCTTAAAGATAGTTATACCAAGTCCAACAGGAATAGCACTGAGAAAAGTGAGAACCACAATTAAAAGGACAATTTGCTCACTACTCATAGGATGTGTCGAAGGTCTAAATTCCATTTCAGTAACAAGCGGAAGATGATCAGAAGCCTCGGTTTTGGGAACGTCTGCCCACCGTAACTTAAAGTTTTTCTTGTCTGAAACCCAAACATAGTCAATACGGCGAGTAGGGTTATCACTAGTCATAGTAAATCCATCCCCATTTCCAACAACACCCCACACATCAATCCATTTTTCACTCATACGCTTATGCAGTTCACTCTCTGGGATGTCATTAAAATCACCACAAAATATAATTGGGAGATCTGTATGTTTGGCAAACAAATCATCAAACTGAGCTTGGCTAAACAGGCGCTCTGCTTGATCCTTAGTATGGTCAAGATGAGTGCCAGCAAACAGAACACGACCTTGACCAACATCCAATATAGCCTGAAGAACTCCACGAGGCTCACCTTCACGTGCCTGCTTAAGCACATGGTTTTCAGCTGACTGAATTGGGTGTTTACTCAGAATTGCTGTGCCATACTTCCCTCCCTGAAAATCTAGATTAGCCCCAAACACGACATGCATATTGGTAAGCTTAGCCAATTCCTCTGCCATGTCTGTATTACCTGTTCGTTTTGTATTTTTATCAACCTCCTGCAATGCAACTGCATCTGCATTAGCTTTAAGAATCACATTGGCAATTCGATCAAGATCAACCTTACCATCCAGACCTTCACCATGGTGAATATTATATGTCATCACCCGAAATATAATCGGTGACTCTTTGGTTGGCTTACAACCAAGAAGAATTATTGACCCAATTAAGGACAAAAAAAGACAGAGGTTACTAAGCCTCTGTCTGAAATTTATTAGCATGATCAAAAGACTACTTCTTTTTCTGACGCTTAACTCGAAAAGCAGCAGGCCGCTTGTTCTGCTTGGGCCAATAATCCTTAGATCGGAAGCTATACTGCAATGGCTTAAATTCACCTGTTAAGTCAACCTTTGTACCATTTTTTGGAATCTTAATATCAAGCAACCAATAAACACCGTTCACCATCATTCTACGACTTCCTTCAGCCACAAGATCTGTGGATGAGCCCATTGTTGTAGTAAGAACTCGGCCTTTTTTCCCACCTGGAACCTGATAACTCTTAGTCCAGGTTACAGGCATCATAGGGTCGTTTTTCTTACCAAGCACTGGCTCATCATCCGACGGCTTCATCCCAAAAAATGGATCATTTGTACGAGGCCCTTTCCGTTTTGTTACCTGTCCAAGGATAATATGCTGTGAACCCTCTGCCAAAGGCAAACGTACCCCATAAACATCAGTAGGACCCCATACATCTCCGTTCTTGATGCCACGGTTAATCGGATGCTTTTCCGCACCGGGAGCAATAATGCCTACAGTACTTTCAGACTTGTGTCCTCCGTGATGATTTAACCAGAAATCGCCAAGAATTAATTTTCCAAAACCTCCCTTCCATTCCTTTTTGGGGCCATTATAACCATTACTATAATGAGAGTAGGTTTTTCCTCCTCCAATGTTAAAGGCATGAGTAGCAGTCCGCATGCCTATTACAGGCTTTCCCGTCTTTAGGTAATCATCAATATGAAGCATTTGATCATCAGGCAAGTCACGAAATCGAGTCCCAATTATCATCAGATCAGCTTCCTTCAAGGCTTCAAGACCTGGAATGTTCGAACGATTATTAGGATCAACAAGCCCACTCTTGGGATCAATCGCAAATACAACACGACAATTAAACCCATGATGCCTGGATAAAATGCCTGCAAGCAGAGGCATATACTCTTCGGACCGATACTCTTCATCCCCGGAGATAAGGACAATGCTCTTACCTTTGCCAGGGCCTTTTTTACCCTTGTAATCTAGCCACAATTTCGGGGCAGCCGAAACGCTCAATGTTGTAGTAGCGAAGATGACAACCAACAGCTTTGATAATAGTTTCATGATCTAAAATAATGCTCTAACGCGAGGATGCTAGACGATAGCGCCTCAATTGCAAGCCGCCGAAAAACTTAAAAGCACTCGCGTAATTCCATCTAATAACCTAGTATTCAACAACTCGTGGGCAAAAAAAAACTAGTCAATACATGGAGCATAACAGGGATTAATCTTTTAGCTTGGCCTGGATTAGGAACCTTACTTGCCGGACGAAAGTTCTCTGGCTCTATTCAAACTGCAATGTCATTAATTGGAGCTATTTTAACGATCTGCCTGTTTGTTGTTTTATTCAAATATGCATCCATACTAGGCGTAGATTCCTCAAAAAAAATCGACTCTGAATTATTTATCGAACAAAATAAATCGTTAATCATATACGGATCAGTCGGATTTGGAGCACTAGCCTTTGCTTGGTTTTGGGCAGCTATAAGCTCCTATTCTATCTCCAAGCAACTACATTCCGAACCAAAACTATGAACATTGCCGAAAAAGAAATAATTCTAGGCAAACTAACGCGAAAAGAATTTCGCGAAAGAATGCAAAAACATGAACTTGCTGGCTGCCTTATTCCCATAGCAGCAATCGAGCAACACCTTGAACACTTGGCAATGGAACACGATTGGAGAAGCGTTAATCTTATAGTTCAGGCCGTTGCAAAGCGATTAGCACCCAGAGTTTTAATTGCAGAAGGATTAATGTGCGGCATAAGTGAACACCATATGCGTCACCCTGGCACTCTTACTCTTAGCCCAAGTACATTTCTAGCCGTACTAGAAGATATGATTAACAGCATGGCCCGAGCAGGGTTTCAAAACATCGTCATAATTAATGGTCACGGAGGTAACATTGATCCAATTCGCGGTGTCTGGGATCAATTTCTACGTCAATTCGAAGGATTGAACCTTCATTTTATATCATACTGGGACACCCTCAACCAAAATGATGCCAACAAACTACTTCAAGGAGAAAAGCGGATTCCAGACGATCTCCCAGGACATGCACAAGAATTTGAAACATCAATCGCACTAGCAAAATTCCCAGAAAACGTTCGATCCAATGAGGTGAAAGATCAAGCCGATCTAAATCCTGCACTAGCTTCTGCAAATCAAGGAAATGCATGGTTTGAATATATTTCTGAACGTCTGACATGTTTCATCGAAGAAGTACTTGATGGCAAACGAAAATCTATCACACCGCCATTTCACCCATAACCATTCAAATTGACTTCCCAAAATCCATCGAAAAACAAAAACCACTTGCAAGGCAGTAAGAGCTTTGGCAGTGTCCCCCACCCTTTCGGGTGCGCCCGTAGATCAACTGGATAGATCGCATGGCTACGAACCATGAGGTTGGGGGTTCGAATCCTCCCGGGCGTACCATTTTCCTTAAAAAATACTTTCCGTTCACTTTCCAAACTTCAAGATTCCTAGCCAAAAAAGGCTTTTAAAGTATTGGGAGTTAAGTAAATTTTCCGAATGAAGTCCCGTTCACTTTCAAGACGCCGTTTCCTCGAGGCGACCGCAGTTGCTAGCGCCCCGTTCATCCTGCCGTCCGGCATCCTGTCGGCCAAGGTAAAGCCAAACGACAAGATTTCCGTTGGTTTCATCGGCATGGGCATTCAGAACCGCGGTTTACAGAACCGATTCATGGCCGATTCCAGCGTTGTCGCTGTTGCGGTTTCCGACTGTGACACCACCCGCCGCAACACCGCTCGTGATCGGGCCAACAAGCGTTACCAAAACAACGACTGCAAGGCGTACAACGACTACCGCGAGATTATCAATCGCAAGGACATCGATGCCGTATGTATAGCCACGCCGGACCACTGGCACGCTATTCAAACGGTCGAGGCCGTCAATTCCGGCAAGGATGTCTACTGCGAAAAACCGCTTACCCACAACGTTCACGAATCGGTTCAGGTCATGAAGGCTGTGGCCAAGAAAAAGGCCATCCTTCAGACCGGCTCAATGCAGCGCTCCTCACGCGAATTCCGCGTGGCCTGCGAACTCGTGCGCAACGGAGTGATCGGCAAGGTCAAGAGCATGGCCGTCAACATCGGTAATGCCGGAATTCCCTGCGATCTGCCTACCGAGAAGGAAGAGCCGGGCCTCGACTGGAACCGCTGGATTGGCCCAGGCCCGATGCGTGGCTACAGCTCGGTCCTCAGCCCGCGTGGCAATCACGGCCATTTCCCGAACTGGCGTAACTACAAGGAATACGGTGGTGGCATGGTCTGCGACTGGGGCGCACACATGATCGATATTTTGCACTGGGGTCTTGGCGTGGACGACAGCGGCCCAGTCGCTACCATCCCGGCTGAAAACCCCAAGGCGTTGAAAGGAGCGCAGCTCGTCTACGAGGGCAACATCCCGATGGTTCACGGCACCGGCATGGGTTCGAGCTTCTACGGCTCCGAGGGGCGTGTTGAGTGTCACCGCGGCAGGATTGGCCTCTGGTTAGGCGACAAATTCATCGCTGGCCGCACGGGTGGCGACCGCAATGTCAATCTCTCAAAGGAACTCGACAAACTCGAGTCTGAGTTTCTCAAGGACGCCAAGGTAAAGCTATACCGCAGCAACGGCGGTCACATTCCGGATTTTCTCAACTCAATGCGTACAAGAAAGAAACCTTGCACACATGAAATTATAGGAGCTCGAACTTCAATCGCTTGTCATCTGCTTAACCAAACTTATTACAATCATACTGAGATTAAGTGGAACCCTAAGAAAAACACCTTCGCAGCCGGAGGAGATCCCGCATGGCTAACCCGTAATTATCGCGGTGATTTCAAGGTATAAAATTAAAACAATATTTATAACACGGAACGAGCCAAAGACTCGTTCCGTGTTTTTTTATAAGCATATAACCAAAAGCTTTACTTGAACAGTTACGAAACTTTCTGTACTCGTCTGCGGGACAGGGAGTTATAGAACAAAACAACGGTACAGATTAATTTATTGACTGGCCGTTTTTGAATTCAGTCAACGGACTCAAAAGGAATCATTGTTCTTTTATCTTTCATTTTCAAAATCAAATTTGTGAAAGCGGATCTCATTCGAAATATCGCGATAATCGCACACGTCGATCACGGAAAAACTACGCTCGTGGATGAATTGCTCCAGCAAAGCGGCACTTTTCGAGATAATCAGGTAGTAGCTGAACGAGTGATGGATTCAATGGACCTAGAACGAGAAAAAGGCATAACCATCAAGGCCAAGAATACAGCAATTAAATGGAAGGACTATACTATAAATATCGTTGATACACCTGGGCATGCTGATTTTGGAGCTGAGGTAGAACGAGTAATGAAAATGGTAGACGGAGTACTACTACTTACTGATGCCGTAAGCGGCCCACAAGCACAAACACGCTGGGTTTTGCGTAAAGCACTTGGACACGGACTAAAGACAATCTGCGTAATCAACAAAATTGACCGTGAAACTGCAAGGTCTGAATGGGTACATGATAAAGTTCTAGAACTATTTCTCGAACTAGGAGCAGACGAGGATCAATTTAATGCCCCGTTTCTTTACGGAAGTGCAAAATTAGGTTTTGCCGACAGAAAACTTGATGGTCCTCGTAAAAACATGAACGATTTATTTGAAACGATAATCGAACGTGTTCCTCCGCCAGTTATTGAGGATGCCCCGTTTCGTATGCTAGTCAGCAATATAGACTGGGACGAATATGTAGGACGCATGGCTATCGGTAGAATTCTATCTGGAAAAGTAAAACAAGGTGACCAAATTAATGTACTACGCAATGATGGATCTCGATTAAAAGGAAAGATCATCAAACTTAAGGAATTCGCAGGACTCCAAACCAACGATGTTCAATCCGCTAATGCCGGAGACATTGCTGGATTGGCTGGTTTTGAAGAGGTTGATATTGGAGACACCTTGGCTCAAGCTGAAGATGCTGAACCATTGCCGTTCATTGAAATCGATCCAGCAACAGTACAAATGGAATTCTCAGTCAATGATGGCCCACTCGCAGGTCAAGACGGTAAAAAAGTTACTTCAAGAGAGATTCGATCCAGACTGGAACGAGAGACAAAATCTAATATATCAATCAGCATACTAGATACTGATGAAAGCACACGCTTCTTGGTAAACGCTAGAGGCAGTATGCAGATTGCAGTTTTGCTTGAAACTATGCGACGTGAAGGCTACGAGGTGCTCGTATCCCGTCCCACTGTACTTTCTAGGGAAATCGATGGAAAAAAATGCGAACCTTATGAACAAATCTGGGTTGAAGCACCCGATGAACAACTTGGGACAATCATGGAAAGCCTAAGCAAAAGACTGGGCAAAATCACCAATATCGAACATCACTCTGCCGGAGTAACAGTTTCTGCTGAAATACCCACAAGAGGATTGATTGGGTTTGAAAGTGATCTAGTTACACTCACAAGCGGTAATGGAGTTATGAGTCATATGTTTCTGGAATATCGACCTTACAGTGGAGAATTAGTAACCCGACAAACTGGAACACTAGTAAGCATGGAAAACGGCAATGCAATGGCTTATGCACTGGACATGCTACAGACAAGAGGAAGCCTGTTCATTTCACCTGGCGATTCTGTCTATGCCGGACAAGTAGTAGGGGAAAATCCGAGGCGTGATGATCTACCAGTAAATCCCACTAAAGCCAAACATCTCGATAACATGCGGGCATCTGGATCAGATAAATCCATTCTTCTCACACCTCCGATCAAATTTTCAATAGAGCGCGCGATTGAATACATCGCTAACGATGAACTGGTCGAAGTTACCCCTCACCATCTTCGGTTTCGAAAACGCATTCTTGATGCAAACGAGAGGCGCAAGGCAACTAAACGAGCCAAGGACATAGCTTCAAATAATTCCTGACAATTGATAATCTAACAGGAAGATTCGAAGCTCATTTAATTTCACCCCATATTTTCTTGAGAATATTGAACATGCGAGGATCGTGTTCCTTAAGTTCTGCTCGAACAAAGGGATAAAAATCATTAACTCCTAAATATGCCTCAGTACTTTCTGCAAAGTACTCCATTTGAGTTGTGAGTGCGTAGTGCTTCACAGTACGACCGGTATATAATAAAACCTTATCATAAATCCCTTCACTCTTAACCCTATTATAGGCTTCTAGGATTTCTTTATTCTGAAATCCTTTTTCCAGAATTTGATCATGATAAGCATGAGCAAGCTCATGTAAGATCACATATGGATGTTTAGCCCACTGACCACGACTGAGAAGAGCCTTAGCTCGAGGAATATGGACATGCTTTACAAGTCTAGGATCGTGACGATTAGCACGAAGCCAAGTCTCACCAGGATGATATTGCATATTTCCAAGCGGCTCATAGTGAAAATCAAGCCAAATAGGAAGTTGCTGTAACTCCTTCACACGTTCTTCTGTAAGAATGTATTTAATACGTTGAAGATGATTTGCAAGCGCTGAAAATACATCTGACTTAAACTTTTTATGCTCGTCCTCAAGTAACTTGGGATCAACCTTTATAGTCCATCCCTCGAGTTTCTTCAAAACAGGGTCATAGAATTTTTTTTGATCCTCAGCAACTGCATGATTTATTAGAAGAACAACAAAAAAAGAAATGAATAATATTTTTTGGATAATTTTTAACATAAGAAATTATTTACCATTTAGTTTAAGTAACGCTTTCCCCAATGCATCACCTATCAAGAAATAACTTTCGGCATTGCCAAACCAATGATGACCGTGCCCGACATTAGGAGAATCCTGAGCTGGGCGCGCAAATTGCGAAGTTGGCACAAACACAGCATTTGAACCAAGCTCTTGAGCAGCAGCCTTCTGAGCAGAGCGAATGGATAGCATGTTTTTATTGGCATCTAAGCCACCATTACCCAGTTCACCAATAACTATCGGCAGATCAGGCTGCTTAACCTCCTCTCGGAGATCATTGATTAAATGAATGAGGTTGGACTTATAATCCCTTCTTGCAGTTTCATCAAACATGTCATTCCAACCCTGAAACCATACGAATCCACTAAGCACCGGATTAAGATTAGCAAGATGTGGAAAATCATTACCAATCTTGATCAAACCTTGTCTATATTCAGCTATCATTTTCTGATAGTATTCTCCAATCGTCCCTCCAGCGCTAGGAGGACGAAAATCTTTGTGAATACTTTTTCCTCCCCATGCAGTTTTAATGAGAAGTACCGGCTCTTCAAAACCGGTTCCAACAATATGCCCAAGCTGAAACTCCGGACCAATATGATGCTTACCTCCATATCCGGTGAAGCCAATTGATAAACCACCAACCTTAAGCTCATCCTTGGTTTGATATCGGACAAAAACATCATCTCTCACAACCCAATCACCCTCTTCATCTACAATATGCTTATATTTTTCAGTGAATTCTGGATTTTTCATAACGTTTTTCAGGATACCTTTGCCGCTGTTATAGTATTCCGGATGATCCAAATCGACCACTCCCTGCCCTTGCATGTTTGATTGACCCGCAAGCCAAAACACTCGGATTTTATTCGATGATTTAAGGTGCTTATCAAGAAAAGCATAACCGGCATTTTGTGCTTTTTTGTTCAACACCATAGCCAAATGCCCAGCCCCTTTGGCAATATATAAACCGGTATCCACATTGACGTTTTTCAAGGATTCATGGAGCGCAATCGGGCCTCGAAAACCGATAGTTGGATGCTTATCGGGATGCACCAAAAGATCAGCAGACCCATTATAAAAAAAGATCGGAGAATCATATTTATCTACAAATGCGTTTGGAGAGTCGGCTACATACGCATCTGGCTTATCATTCCGATCACCTCCAAACCAATAGGAAAGAGCATTAGACTTTTTACGAACAGAACGGAAATCGGTCGGAGCTCCTCCAGCTACAGCAGCAATAATTTTTGTACCAATCCGTTTCGGATCATTTTCCTTGGATAATCCAGTTGTTGCTAACATCGAAACAAGATGGCCACCAGCAGAATAGCCTATAGCTCCTATACGATCTGGATCTGCTTTATACTTGTGAGCATTTTTCCGAATCCATCTTATAGCATCACGACAATCCTCAGTTTGCGCCGGACTCTTGTACTTTGGAGCCAATCTATAATTTATCGCAAAACAGACATAACCTCGTTTGGCCAAACTCCTAGCATAAATAGCTAATTGCCCCTTAGAACCAAGACGCCATGCCCCCCCGTGGACAACTAATATGGATGGGAATGGCCCATCACCTCTCGGAATATAAATATCAAGCTTAAGAGAATCTCCATTGATCTCTTTATAGATAATATTCTTTGTACGATCGTAGTCATAATTCTTGCCCCAAACACAGATACTCAAACCAAATAATAAGAATAAAATAAATAAACGATGCACAGTAAAGAAATGCTAACGGAATTCAATTCACTCGCAAATAAATTTCATTAATACCAACTAAACACTAATAGCCTGATTGCATATTACATACGAATCACACTTTTATTTATTTTTTCCAGCAAAGTGAGAAATAATGAATACAACTAGAAGGTTGACAACCAAGCCAAATATTCCACCGTGAATCCCCAAATTCGCGAGGGTCCCTTGAGTAACCTTTAATGGCCCATATCTGAAGTTCATCCACTCCTCTATGATTGTCAGGTTATTTGAAGAAACAAAAAAATAGAGAGAAAAAACTGTAATTAGTCCAGTCAGGAGCCCCCAGAAAGGAGCATTAGTCTTCATACCTCGCCAGTACATACCTAAAATAAAACCAGGTGCGAGCTGCATTAGCATATCAAATTTCATATTCATGAGTTTGACCAATGTCGGCTTGTTATCAAGTGATTCTAAATATATCGCAACGCTCGCCATAACAGTAACGACAATCCAGGATATTGTTTTACCTATCATCGTCAATTTGGCTTCACTGGCCTTAGGATTAATTTGTCGATGGTATATATCTTTAGTCAACATGGACGATACAGACAAAAGAACAGAATCTGCAGTAGACATTAAAGCAGCCAATACAGCAGCCAAAAGCAGCACAACTAACCATCTATACAACACCGACTTATCCATCACAATTCTGCAAACCTCACTAAATACCCGGTCAGAATCCTCATTACTAAGTCCAGATAACTCTGGAGAAGCCAGCGCAGTGATGCCAACTAGAACTGCAACTAGTGATGCAGTTAGTGGCAAAAACGCCATTGTCGCAACACCATTACGAAGTACCTTCTGACTGCGTGCTGCATAAATACGCTGAATCGCCTGCGGATAAAGCGCACCACCCAATCCCACCACGAAAATATAACTAAACCACTGCCGACTCATGAGTGAGCTTGGTGCTGAGACTTTCTCTGGTTTAGAAGACTTGAGTAGTTCATAGCTATTAGTTAATCCGCCGAAATGATCAAGAACTACGAAAAGCAAAACAACAAATCCAACCATTAGAATTCCACCCTGAATCATATCAGTCCAGGCTACAGCCCGAAATCCACCGAGTGTTTCATACACCAACATTATAACCGCAAGTAATATGACCCCACCTATGAATGCAGTGCGCTCATCGAATTCAGTGATGCCCTGCAGCAGTAGGCCCATCGAGGTAAGTTGAGCCAGTAAATAATTTCCAATTGCAAGAACCATAGTAATCGAAGCAAGCACAGTGTACGGTCTATGGGCAAATCGGTGTTCAAGAAAATCTGTTGGAGTAATAAAATTTTTCTGCTTTGCCAAACGATGTAATTTTGGGGCAAAAACAAGATAGACTACTATAATTGAAGTCATGAAATGGACACTCATCAGCCAAGCATAGCCGATTCGAAAAGTCTTGCCAGTAAACGCAAACAAAGTGTTGCCGCTATATTGCGTTGCATAAAGAGTGAGGACCAAAACCATGAATCCCACACCAGAACCCGCTAGATAAAAGTCCTTGAGCGAATTCTCTGTTCTGGCCCGCATCCCCCAATAGCCGATTCCAATTAGGGAAATCAAATAAACAGTGATGAACCCCAGTTCTGCTGGGCCAAGTGGAATTTTACTCACTTGTCACCCTCCGATTTATCAACATCGCTTTGCCAAGTGCGAAATGCAGTCCAGGCTGTTAGGCAAGAAATTAAAAATGAAACCCCAACACTTACAGCTACCCACAAAGGCATGCCAAGGATTAATGGCTTTTCGCCTCCTTCACCCCAATACCAAGGCACAGCAAAAATAAAAAGCAGCAAAAAAATAAACGCCAGCAACCATGATTGCCTTGTTATTTTAACCTTGTGATCTCTCATTCCAGAAAGAAAATGATGTATTGCTTGCCACTTAGCTTGCAACTTCTTTCGTTAAACAGATTCCATAGAATGAGCTTTTTGAAGAGCTAATCTAATAATGCAAACTGCATCATACATTTCCTGATCCGTAATAGTCAAAGGAGGTGTAAGTGTGAGTATGTTTCCATTTGAAACCTTAAAACTCAATCCATTTGAGAGACATTCATATAGAACTAACTCCGAAATATCCGGACTTGTGAGTTCAATGGCTAAAGCCAAACCAAGCCCACGAATCTCCTTTACAATAGATAAGCCACTAAGAGACTCCTCCAATTCAAGTTTTATCTTTTGGCCAAGGCACGCAGATCTTTGAATCAAGTTTTCAGATTCAATCACATCAAATAGAGCTAAAGCCGCAGCAGAACCTACCGGTGACTTCTCATGCGTATAGTGACCTAAAGCCTTCAATTGAGCTATATCCAGATTATTTTTAGCAATAATCGCAGCCATAGGAAAAACTCCACCTCCTAGACCTTTCCCTACAATCAGAATATCAGGAATTACTCCGCTATGTTCACAACAAAACATTTTACCAGTCCTGCCAAATGCCAAAGGAATTTCATCTAATATTAAAAGGACACCGTGGCGGTCACATAATTCTCTCAAACGAATCCAATAACCATCCTCCGGTTTTTCGACAGTAGTACACCTCATCGGTTCCGATATTATTGCACCGATATCACCTTCATCTTCGATTATCTTTTCTATCTCGTCTGCATCCTCAACCTTTTTTGGCCACGGCACATGAAAACACCCTGGAAGTAACGGGCCCAGATCATCTCGAAATAATGATTCACCTCCTATTGATATCGCATCAAGTGAAGCTCCATGAAATGTTCCCCACATGGAAATGGTCTTATGCCTTCCAGTTGCATAACGAGCAAGCTTCATTGCCATGCCGACAGCAGAAGTCCCGCCTGGTGCAAACAAAACCTTATCTAATCCTTTCGGAGCATATGAACCCAGTTTTTCTGCCAACTCTATAGCTGGTTTATTGGTAAAACGTCTCGGACAAAATGACAATTCATCCAATTGCGATTTGATAGCTTCAATAATTTTTGGATGTGAATAGCCAACTTGATGTAAACTGTTGCCATGGAAATCCAGAAATTTCCGACCTGAAGCATCAATTATATATGATCCCTCACACTTAATTATCTCAGTAAGGCATGGCGTAGAGAGAGATTGATGAAGAAAAAATTTATCATCTCTAGCTAATGTCTTCATGACACTTGCATCAATATTCTCTTGTTGCCAAGCATGTCGTAAGGGGGTGGAATTAAAATCTCCTTCTGTATTATCAATAGACATTGAGCATTTAGTTATTCAGAATGAATTCTTATTTTATTTCAATTGATAGCTAGAACGATAATTTTTTGGAACCATTCCTGTTTCTCTCTTGAAAAATCTGGAAAGCTCCTCTGGACTACCAAATTTCATATCTTTCGCAATCTCACTAATCTTTAATTGAGAATTTTTGAGCAAAGCCTGTAATTTAGCCAAACGCACCCGCTTGATTTCCTCCTTCGGCGTATGACCCATTTGTTGTACAAAATGCTTATTAAATCCTGAAAGAGAAAGCGGACTTCGAGCAGCAACTTCCGACACATGTATAGGATAAACCGGAGCCACAGTCCTAATATATTGAACCGCTTCTGTGACTACATGATCATTGATAGCAAGTGTATTTGTCGACTCTCTAGCAACTATATCACGAATAGGTATGGTAACTAAATGGTCACTCTTAATAGACTTTCCACCCATCATGTCAGAAAGCAGACGAGCTGCTTCATATCCAACACTTTCCCCTGGGTATGCCACACTGGATAATGGAGGAGTTGAAATTTGACAGAACACTTCATCAGCATTGGTCCCCATTACAGCAATTTCTTCGGGAACCACAATTCCAACTTCGTTGCAAATATGTATTATATTGCTACCAAGCATGTCATCTTTAGCAAAAATTCCAACTGGCTTAGGCAGGTTATTTAGCTCTTCAACTATTCGCTCATGCATCTTTATCCATCGGCCATCCCATGGAAGATGATCGGGCTCAATCTGTACTTTTATACAATTAAAACCAGCTGACTGTATTTGCCGCTCGAATGCATCTCCTCTTTCACGCGAATAATTCCTAGAAGGATCTCCCCAATAGGAAAAATTCTTCAGCCCAAGTGTCAGCAGATGCTGAGCGGCCTGTTTTCCTATTTCATCATTATTTGGAATAACAGTTGGAAAACCTTTCCCCAAGGATTCGGCACTCAAATTAACTACAGGTATTTTGCACTGCTTAAATATTTTGGCCTCTTCTTTTGAATACCTAAATAAAATCAGACCATCTCCCCTCCAGTTTTCATCAATGACCACCGGAGCCATCTCATTGGTAGAATCCACAAGGGTCTGTATTTTCCACTGTTCATTACTTCTAATGAAATCAACTATCCCACGGAATATGGGCCTTGTAAAAGAAGCCCAGGATGGAACACGGATTCCCACCACAGGCATCCTATTCCCAGTCGAAGACTTGCTAATATGTTGATTAGAATGAGTCATTTACATTTAAAATTCCGTTTTTTGAAAAAACAAAGCATCAAAAAAAGAACTCTTTTACCACTATTATCAAAAATAAATCAATTTTAGACCCTTAAATCGCGATCCAATGAATAAAAATTTTGGTGGTTTTTGCATTTCACACCCGAATGTCAAGTATCGAAGAGTAAACTAAATCTACTCCTTAATATTAACTGGACGATTATTTCTCTTACTTAAAAGACGTTTTACCTCATCATTATCAATTGCCCCATCCTCAAGAATCAAAATATTTTGTCTGGAATTTATTTTCGTTGAGCTCTTTCTTTCTGACAACCATATGTTCATTGCTTCCTTTGATCTAAGCTCAAGTTCATTATTATTTGACAAATAATCATATTCAAAATCGGCATAACTTCGATGAGACTTTAAACTCTTATGCGCTATATAACGCACTACACCATAAGGATCATTTAATAGTTTTATAAGATAAGGAGCAGTCCACTCTGTGCCAGAAGCAATTTTCGCTGGTTCCCAACTACCATGCCAAGCCGCTATTGCACGCTGAGCCGCATCGCCCTTCAACATCCAAAGAATCCATGCAGAGATATTCTTTTGATCATCTGTCAATGGAGACAGCTCATGATTGTATCTCTTATTAAGATAACCTTGCGTCCATTCCAAAGTTTTATCCAAATGACAAAGGTTGCATGCATTCGGAACCCCATACTTTATGCTTCTCAATGCGGAAGGAGACTGTATTTGATGACTCCTTAAAGCCCCCAATAAAGCATAACTCGTATGAGGCATATGACAATTCAAACAACTGCTGCCTGAAGAATTTTCTTCATGATGAGTATGGAATTTTATTTCAGTAGTATACTGAGCCTCATCATGGCATTGGACACATGATTGATTGCCATTGATATCCTGCCTAAGTTGATCCTTAGGATCACTGTGATGCATCGAATGGCAGTCTAAACAGGATATATTTCTTAATCCCTTTTTCTCGTTGGTATAGCAAGCACTAACACGCATGGCCGTAAACTCTCGACCGCCAGCTAATATTGTACCATCATCCCACCAACGCTCTCGGAAAAACCCTCTGTTGTTCTCTAGCTCATCTGAATTAACTTTATTATCCAAAGATCCTGGATGTTGAATAAAGTATCTATGTTCGTGAATATTATCACCCGGCTTGTACATCGGGCCTGACCGAGCATAACTCATTCCTTTCGACGCATCTTTGTATATATAAACCCCGTGACACTGACCACATATTTGGCTTGAAAGCTTATGGTCTAATTTCGCCGGATTTATTATATGCTCCGCATTTATTGATTCATCATTAAATAGCTTGGCATACCTTTTGATTGGAGATTGATAATGGTTCACATGTGCTTCAGCAGCTCCATGACATGCCTCACAAGAAATCCCAAGTTCAGCAACTTCTGTTTCAAATTGATTACTCCCTTTTAACCCTGGATTTCCATTGGTACTATGACATTTAATACAATGATGATTCCATTGGGAGATCATTCTTTTACTGGAAGGCGCCCTCATAAATGCATCCTCTCTTGGTATCCACTTATCCTCATCAGGCAAATAAACCAACGGCAATGTCTGCAATAGATTCCCATATTTTGACTCATTAGTTTTACTCACCTTATTTGATACGGATCCATCGATCCAATATGTTTGGTAATGATGAGAGCCTGTCGTCATCACAACCCTTTTATCGACCCTTGGCACTGTCCTTAAATCAAGCATTTTCAAAACATCATTTGTCCTAATTTGATATGTATAATCATTAATCCTTCTCCCTGTTTCAACTGTCCTCATGACAATCTCTGGATCAGGGACTTTTGCCCAATACTGATCATTTGTTTTGAAGATTTGATATTTTAAACCTCTGGAATCTATCTCAGTTCCATCAAATCTACCCATGACTGAATGATCGCCCGCAACCTGAGTCATGGTTCGATGGTACGTTTCATACCAACTAGCGTATTCAGATGGATGACAAGACCTGCAATTATCCGAAGATACATAACCTTTTGTTTTCTCTATATTCGGAATCTTTGAATTAAGCGCAATCCTATCCAAATCCTTTTTGGATAAATACTTCCAATAAAAAAAAGTTGAAAGAGCAGATAGACAGACTAACAAAAGAAGAAGAATCCTCCCGTTGATTCTTAGAGAATTTTCAGAACTGGACATGACACAAAACTATTAACCGTCTATGTAATCACAGGAAAACTATTCAGTAAAATTTGGCAATACAAGATGTCTTATCCAATTTTGGACTTCAATCAATCTGACTGAATCATCAGTAACATCAGGTTTAATATTGAGTTCTGATGCAATATCGAATCTTGATGGGTCGCTATGCAATAACTCTAATTGATCAATATATGCCAAACCTTCGTTTTCATTCTGAAAAAAACTAAGTTTTATTAATTTCTCCAAACGACAAAACATCAATCTTGCCATTTCATGCAGATTATATTCCGGATGATATTGAACTGCCCAAAATTCTGAATTTTCATAACTTACAGCAACTGACTGCACAGAAGTAAATTCATTACCCGAAAGCCTCGTTGCCCCATCAGGCAAAAAAGTAATTTCATCATCATGACTGGTAAAAGCATCAAAACATTTTGGCTTTCCCGCATATAAAGGATGAGTTTCCCCTTCATCCGTTAATTGAATATCACGAGCTATCCCCATTTCCCGACCTTTGGGATTTGCTTCTACTTTACCACCAGCTGCAACTACAGCAATTTGAGCTGCCCAACAGCTTCCAAATCCTGGCACACCATACCGAAAACATTCTCGAGCAAATTCAATTTGAACCTCTACATCTGGCGTCCCAGAATAAATACATGAACTACAGCCAGTCCAAGCGACACCATGATAATTTTGAATATCTTCACCAGCAGGAAGGCCTACACCCGGATCAGCGGGAAAAATAATGTCACACTGGCTGGGAACCGGTGAACATTTCAAAAGCATATTATTATAAAGATCAGCCGCTAAACTGGCACCACCTGACTGCAACTGTTCACGGGCCTCTTTTGTATAACCATCAATAATTAAAAATTTTAGCGGCTTCCCTTCTGCCATAACTTAATTAATCCACTTCAAATTATTATTTCAAACCACCTATTACCTCATCGATATTGTTTAACAGTTCCATAATATCATTTTGATGAACATCTCCTATCGTACCAATTCTAAAGCATTCTGCATGTGAAACTTTCCCTGGATATATTACAAATCCACGCTTCTTCAACGCATCGTAAAAATTCTTGAAATCAAACCCACTCAAATCTGGATAATAAAATGAAGTAATAATTGGGGATTGAAACTCATCATCAATTAAAGCTTTAAAACCAAGAGCATGCATACCTTTCACAAGAGACTTCTGATTATTCAAATATCGATTATATCTTGCCTGCACACCCCCTTCTAAATCCAGTTCCTCTAGTGCGAGGGCAAATGCATTAACCACATGAGTCGGCGAAGTAAACCTCCACTTTCCTCCTTTTGTTTCCATTTCCTGCCATTGGTCATAAAGGTCCAAGCTGTGTGACCGTGCCCAATCTTTGGTGAGCTCAAGTATATCACGATCTGCGATGACGAAACCAAATCCCGGAACTCCCTGTACACATTTATTGGCAGAAGATATCAAATAGTGAGCACCAGAAGTTTTCATACTTAACGGAATACCTCCAAAAGAAGACATTGCATCAAGTATATATATACGACCTAAACGGCGTACAATTTCCCCTACAGCTTCAGCCGGATTAAGCATGCCAGTGGTGGTCTCACAATGAACCATGGCAACATGGGAAATAGCTGGATCTTGAACTAGCATTTGCTCCACTTTACTTAAATCAGTCAGCTCGGTCTCCAGCTGAGCAAGCTCTACAGTTTCAATTCCAAGCATACGGGATATGGTTGTTATACGCGCTCCGTAAGCTCCGTTGTTAAGCACTAGAAGCTTTCCGTCAGGTGGAATAACAGAACCTATAACCGATTCGACGGCAAAAGTTCCACTTCCAGGAATAAGCACTGAGGTATAGCAATTAAGTTCAGTATTTTCCCGAACTACAAGACGCACCAAACGAGTCCGGATAGACTGAACAATGTCGTTGTAATCAACATCCCAAGTAGAGTACTCCTGCATCATCGCCGCCCGAACTGAGCTGGTCGTGGTGAGAGGACCTGGAGTCAAAAGGAGGTACTGTGTATCCCTCTCATTCACCATGGCAAAGAAAAAGTCTTGGTAGTTGTCATAAATTTCATCGCCTCTATGACACCCTCCTTAATCCCTAAACCTGAGTCCTTAACACCACCAAAAGGAGAACATTCCATCCTAAACCCAGGTACTTGATTAACATTAACCGCCCCTGTTTTTAATTCTTTTACGACCTTGATTGCAGATGTCATATCATTAGTGACTACACCTGAAGAAAGGCCAAAATCAGAAGAATTTGCCAAGGCAATAGCATCATCAATATCTCGAACCGGCATAATGGGCGCAAGAGGCCCAAACGACTCTTCACATACCATCTCAGCATCTCTGGGAACATTAGCAATAATAGTTGGTTCTAACTGCGCACCGTTCCTACGCCCTCCCAACAATACCTTGGCTCCAGAATTGACAGCCTTAACCACGCGCTCTTCAAGCTCGATAGCCGCAGGCTCATCAATAACAGTCCCCATAAGAGTTCCTTCGTCAGCAGGGTCACCAATCTTAAATTCTGCCGCTTTAATCAAAAACTTGGATGTAAACTCTTCCAAGACCTTCTCCTCAACTAAAATCCTTTTAACTGCAGTACACCGCTGGCCTGAATTACGGAAAGCCCCCTCAGTCGCCAACGTTGCTGCCAGATCTAGATCAGCATCCCGAAGAATTATTAAAGGAGCGTTACCTCCCAACTCCAAACAAAGTTTTTTATAACCAGCAATTCTTGTTAGATGCTTACCCGGCTCAGTTCCTCCGGTAAAAGTGACTAAATTAACACGGGTATCCTTCACAAGAGCCTCAGTTATTGTTTTACGATCTCCAACAAAGGTACTTAACATTGCCTTTGGTAAACCAGCTTCGTATAGCAACTCCGTAAGACGAATTGCAGTCAAGGGTGTCTTACTTGATGGCTTTAAAAGCACCGGGACACCTGCAGCGATAGCCGGAGCTAGTTTATGTGCCACCTGATTTAGAGGATGATTAAATGGAGTAATCGCAGCAACTAAACTCAAAGGCTCTCGTAACGTAAAAATCTTTCGTGCTGGACCATTTTTAGCAGCATCACAGGAAAATATACTTTCGTCATCTCTTAGTGCCTCTGCTGCTGCAAATTTAAAAACTTCCTGCGCCCTACCGACCTCATAACGTGTCTCACGCATACAAAGCCCTGCCTCAAGCCTAATTAAATTAGCAAACTCATCAGCATTATTATCCAATAACTCACGAGCTCGCATTAATATTTCATACCGTTCATTTTTTGTCGGTATTTGCTGATTCTCAGTTGCAACCTTAATAGCTTTCTCAAGTTGTTCGGGAGTAATCTTCGATAAGGTGCCCGTAAGAGAATTATCCCACGGATAATGAATCTCGAGCAAATCATCGGATTCAACTCGTTCCCCAGCTATATAACTTGACCAAGCAAGCGGCAATTTCTCTGTAATGTCAGAATTTTGACTCATCAATCAATACCATTACAAACGAAGTCAAATATATCAAAATTTCGCGGGTCACCCTTGGCAAGCGCATCATATTTGGCGTTAAGTGGCTTCGATATAAGAAATGGTACCATTTCCTCATAACGTCCACCATGCGATCGCAATGTACCTTCCAATTTTCCAAGATCATGATGTTCAGGCGTCCGGCCAATAACCCAATCGCGTTCTGAAAGAACAAAAAGATCTCCAATTCTCTCACCTGGCAATTCAAGTTTAACAACAGCATTATCCCTTGAATATACTTCCGTGACCCCATCAAGCGCAGCAATCCAACTGGCTACTTTCTCTATATCAACCCCATCCGCCAGATAAACCGTAACTGCAGAACCTAGTGCGCCGTGATGAACAACATAGGGGTCAGTAATCGGACATATAACACGGCATCCATCGCCAAATTCTTGTTTTAACTCCGTCTCAAGAAAAATTACATTTGCGTCACCATCAATATTACATTTGGCGTTCATCCCATGATCAGCCGTAATGCCTACAACAGCATTAAGGTTAAGTAACTTCCCAATTTCTGCATCAATTAAACGATAAAACTCGCGCGACTCAGGTGCCTCAGGTGCATATTTGTGCTGCATGTAATCAGTGAGCGATAAATATAAAAAATCAGAACGACCAGAAGTCAATAATTCCACACCAACCCTTAAGACATAAAGACTGGCTTCAGCTGAATAAATTGAAGGCTTTGGTCCAACTAATGATTCTATATTCTCGATGCCATTCACCTCAAGATTCACTTCATCAGCTTTTTCAGCTGAAACAGATATGCCAGTCATCCCTTTCGAAAGCAGTTCACGAAGCTTGTCCTTGGCCGTCACCATTGCCACCTTTCTACCAGCTGTAGAAGCTGATGCTAAAACGGTATCATTAAGCAAGAAACGCGATGAATTAGTCATTAATTCCTCACCACTATCTGGATCAATAATATAATTACCTCCTATTCCTGTCTCAATTGGAGGAGTTCCCGTCACTATTGAGCAATTATTTACATTAGTAAAAGAAGGGAGCGCTCCGCGCGCCAATCCATAATAACCCTCAGACGCTAGTCTAGCTAGATTAGGTAATTCACCATGCGCAAATCCAAGGCTAATGTATTCATTGGCCCAGCCATCAGCACAAATCACAACCACCGGAATTTCAGGCAAGTTATATTCGCGTTTATTTAATGAAATAATAGACAAGATTATATTCTCCAAAAGGAAATAACAATCAGTGCGCGCACATACGCACAACTGATAAAAATGGAATACTTATTATAGCAAGTAAAAGAGACTTAAACTTACAAAGGCAAACCAGAATACCAATGGATGTTGGTCATATAATCCCTTCCTCCACCCTGTTGCGCACTTTTACCACAGTCCTTGGTATATTTAATGCCACTAACATGGCCGTCAGCCCACAATGTCTGACAAGAAGCCCCGTATGGTTTACCACTTCCATGTCTAAACCACTCTGCTACCCAATCTACATCAGGATAAAGCGGAGCGAGACTATATTTCCATTGAGTTAGATTTTCAGCCGCTCCGTTTGCTGCGAGATTATCACTTGGCCCACCATCCATCTTCTGCTCACCAGCATCCTGTACAATTATAGTCTGATTCGCATCCATTAACTCAGTTCGCTTCCTTGGTCGAAAACCATTTGTACCTCTTTTTTGAACAGCACTAAAAAAACGTCCATTAATACCATAGGAAGCGTCCACCCAAAAACTGGCGCCATACTTCAATCCGTCCTCTCTCCACTCGTCAGAAGTCTTAGCAGAAGCGCAGCGCCAAAGAGGTATAGATCTACCGGCATATTCATAGTAAGCCAAGCCCCAGTAAGCCTCTCCGCTATTAGGATCTGCTATTAATTTGCGGGCAGCCTTCATTCTTGGGTTCATATACCACTTGCCATGATTAGGAGGACCACCTCCAGGGGTATGATGTAAAAACCCATCGTTATCATCCTCATACATCCTGAACACCAAATCTATCTGCTTCAAGTTATTGGTACAAAAAGCTTGTTTACCCTTCTCTTTGGCCCCTGCCAGTGCCGGCAATAGCATCGAGGCCAAGATTGCTATGATAGCTATTACAACCAATAGTTCTATCAGTGTAAAACCACTGTTAACATTTAGTTTTTTTATCGTTTTCATTTTACTGTTTAAGAATTTTTTCAATACTCAAAACACTGTTCTTCGAAATCAATTTTCCCATCGAATCACTCAAAGAATCCTGATTAAGCATGGACTCAACCATATTTACCACCGAATTCCCCTCAATATCCAAAATATTTTTTTCCGCACCATTATTTAAAAGTAATTTAGTGAGACTCTCATCACCGTTCCTTACAGCATAATGGAGTGGTGTAGCCCCAACCTTATTGGTTGAGTTTACTTTCACTCCCGCATCAATAAGTTGCTTGGCAAATGACTCACGAGAAAATGTTGCCGCCTTATGCAAAGTGGAATTTCCCTGAACATCTTTGACCTGAACACTGGCTCCACGCTGAATCAGCAACTCGAACCCTTTTTCGGAACCGGAGCCTATTATATGAAAAAGCGCGGTTTCACCTGATGGATCAGCATGATCAATTTGCACACCAGAGTCTAAAGCTTTAACCAAACTTGTAAGATCCCCGAATCTGGCAGCCCTAATGACTTCATCAGGGTTATGACACCCGCCTGCTCCCAAACTAATTGAAAAGAGCAATACGAAATTTAATAAAATTATTGAGTGTTTATTTGCCAAAACTTTGCATCTTAAGGTACTGACTAGCCTGAGCATCACCTTGTTCCGCCGCTTTATTTAGATTTTCTGCAACTGCCATTAAACCACCCGCTATAAGATCCCTTTGCTCAGCATTAAGATTTTTTAAACCCATTAAACGCTTCAAGACACCATGAGCAGATTTATAATTTTTTGCCTTTAGTAGACTTGTAGCCTGATCGGCCATTGCCTTTATATCCTTGTTCTTCTCATCTTTAAAAGCTTCTGCAATCGTTTCTGGAGCATCTTCAAGAGTAATTTATTTTGGATACTTATCACTAGAACAACCAGCAATTGAAAAAGAAAAAACAATGGCTGAAAAAAACAAAACTGAACCTCTCATTAAATCATTCATTCTTAAAAAAACAGAAAGAGCAGCCCCGATCATTCTCATAATCGAGGCTGCTTATCTGATTAGTTGTGTATTCTCACAAAGTTACTTCACTAAACGATAGAAGGCAGCAGCCTGATCGGCAGCACCACTATGAGACTCTTTACCCTCAGTTCCATCGACGTCAGCCCAAGGTCCATTCACAGATGATGCACTCTGTAGTTTAACCCCATCCTGACCAGGCCAATTCACTGTCAAGACACCCCCATCAACAGTTATCGAACTAATGACCAATGAATCACCGTCTCCACCACCGCCTTCACCAGCAGTGACGATAATATTATCAATGGCCCACCACCAGTTGTTATGACCTTGGTGATCCCAAGAGATAACAGCCTTTTGAGCGCCAGCCGGATTATTCAGCGAAAGTGTTACTGTTTCATTATAAGCCGTAGGAGTGTCAGGAGTAAGCTCCAACAAGGTCACAGGATCAGCCCCATCATATGAGACCATCACTTTACCCTGTTGAGGCTCCTGTCTCCAACTAGAGTCATATGTTAGAAGCAAGGACCCAGCTGCAGCACTTGAAATATCAATTTCAGGTGTATTTAGAGATGCATTAAACTTGGCATCCGCCTTGTCATCGTACTCATCAGAATCACCAACGGCCACCACTCCAGTTCCCTTGGTGAACCGAGCTCGATCCTGACCAGCTGTTGCATTCCATGAAACAGGATCCAGGAACGTCCAGCCATCAAACTCGATTACAGCATCTCCGCCAGCAGTCGGGCCATGCCCTTCTCCAAATGCAACTACCCAGCCTGCTGGAGCTTCAGCAGTCCAATCAGTCCCATCACCACCTGATTCACTATCGGATACAAATGGCTCTAATTCCAGAGAATCAAAATTCTCTTCGAAGAAGATATCGTCCGCTCCTAGAACAGTAAAAGCAGTTGAAGCGAGTTGTTTATACCCATCATTTTCAAAGAAAATAGCGTAGTATTTTCCAGCCTCAAGACCATCAAGGGTTAGCGATCCATCAGTAAATCCATCCCCTGAAGTCTGAGTTCCATTCACATACAACCACTTAAGGCTACCAACTTGACCAGGAGTCATATCAGGGCGATACAAACCGACCCAATCCTTGGCATTGCCAGGGCCATTGCTGAATTCTACCGTTATTGGGGAACCAGCAGTATAAACAGATCTGGTAGTTGCAACACTTGGAGGATCAACCAGAGTAAACTCAGTCGTCGCCATCTGCTCATATCCATCATTAATAAAGAAGATGGCTACATAATCACCTGCTGAAAGAGGTCCACCTAATTTATCATCTGCAAAAGCAATGGTTCCTTCTGTCAAACCTTCACCTGCAGTTTTGGTTCCACTAACATATGACCATTTCAAACTACCATCCGTACCCGGAGTCATACCTACACGATATATTCCAACCCAATCCTTGGCGTTACCTTGACCGTTTTTGAACGTGACGTTCACAGTTTCGCCAGTCAAATAAACAGCCTTATCGGCAACAAGCGAAGGATCATCAGGACCAGGTCCGGCTGGTTTTGCCTTAACGGTGATATTATCTATTGCCCACCACCAGTTGTTGTGACCTTGGTGATCCCAAGTAATCACCGCCGATTGAGCACCAGCTGGATTATTTAACTCCAACTCAACTGTCTCATCGTAGGCGGTAGGAGTATCTGGTGTTAGCTCAAGAAGCACTACAGGTGCTGCTCCATCATAACTCACCAAAACCTTGCCCTGTTGCGGTTCCTGTCTCCAACTTGAATCATATACAAGAAGTAATTGGTTAGCCTCCGCACCAGAGATATCAATCGATGGAGTTGAAAGAGATGCATTAAACTTGGCGTCCGCCTTGTCATCATACTCATCGGAATCTCCTACAGCAATGACTCCAGTTCCCTTAGTAAACTGGTTTCTATCCTGACCAGCTGTTGCGTTCCATGAAACAGGATCGAGGAATGTCCAACCGTCAAATTCAACAACATCGTCTCCTCCAGCAGTCGGGCCGTGCCCTTCTCCAAATGCAACTACCCAGCCTGCTGGCCCTGTCGCAGTCCAATCCGTTCCATCTCCACCCGATTCACTATCGGATACAAATGGCTCCAGTTCTAAGTCATCGAAGTTCTCAACAAAGTAAACTCCTTCTGGAAGAGTCGGCTTGGCAAAGATTCGCACATTATCAATAGCCCACCACCAGTTGTTATGACCCTGATGATCCCAAGTGACTACTGCAGTCTTAGCACCAGCTGGATTATTCAATGCCAAGGTGACAGTTTCGTTGTAAGCAGTTGGAGTATCTGGGGTTAACTCTAGAACCACAGTTGCTTCTCCACCATCATAAGATACCAGTACTTTACCTTGCTGTGGCTCCTGCCTCCAACTGGAGTCATACGACAAATAAAGTGTACCTGCTTCAATACCGCTAACATCAACTGACGGGGTTGATAACGCAGAATCAAACTTGGCATCTGCCTTGTCATCATACTCATCAGAATCACCCACGGCCACCACTCCGGTGCCCTTGGTAAACTGTCCTCTATCCTGACCAGCTGTTGCATTCCATGAAACAGGATCCAGGAATGTCCAACCGTCAAATTCAACAACAGCATCTCCACCCGCAGTCGGACCGTGAGACACACCTTTAGTGACCACCCATCCAGTAGGGCTTGTTGCAGTCCAATCTGTTCCATCTCCACCTGACTCACTATCAGATACAAATGGACCTAGTTTTAGACTGTCGAAGTCCTCTACTAAATAGTGATTTTTTGGTAAAGGAGGTGACACGGGAGCAGTTGAATAAACAACAATATTATCAATGGCCCACCACCAGTTGTTGTGGCCTTGGTGATCCCAAGTAATCACCGCCGATTGGGCACCAGCAGGATTATCAACATTTATCACGACCGTATCATTGTAAGCTGTCGGAGAGTCCGGAGTAAGCTCAACCAGAGTAACCGGATCCCCACCATCAAATGATATCATTACCTTACCCTGCTGCGGTTCCTTTCTCCAACTGGAGTCATATCGAACCACCAATGAATTTGGCTGCACTCCGGCAAGACTTATAGATGGAGTTGAAAGAGATGCATTAAACTTGGCATCCGCCTTGTCATCATATTCATCTGAATCACCCACAGCAATAACACCAGTTCCTTTGGTAAATTCTGCACGATCCTGACCAGCTGTTGCATTCCATGAAACAGGATCCAAGAATGTCCACCCGTCAAATTCAACAACAGCGTCTCCTCCAGCAGTCGGGCCATGACCATCTCCTCGATCCATAACCCAGCCTTCTGGTAACGACGCGGTCCAATCCGTTCCATCTCCACCTGACTCACTGTCAGATACAAATGGACCCAACTCTAAACTGTCAAAATTTTCAGAGTAAAGCGGCTGAAGCTCGCCAGTAATTTCAATATTATCAATGGCCCACCACCAGTTGTTGTGACCCTGATGATCCCAAATCACTGTAAGGCTCTGTGCTCCCTCAGGATTATTAAGCCTCAAGGTAACCGTATCATTATAGCCTGTTGGGGTATCAGGTGTAAGTTCTAACAGTGTTGTAGGCTCTCCCCCATCATAAGAAACCAAAACCTTTCCTTGCTGTGGCTCCTTTCTCCAGCTCGAATCATACTTTAGAATCAGGCTTCCCGGATCATAACCTACAATACTAATTGCTGGAGTTGAAAGAGATGCATTAAACTT
>JAYZHR010000219.1:0-4624 GCA_036166355.1 Verrucomicrobiota bacterium
CAGATTTATTTGCCCATCCTGGAAATGGAATGCTGGTAAGATTTCGAGCGAGCCTTACGCGACTTGACCAAACTATTTTATTCGATGGACCTTCACGTTCAGCAGCAGTAGCCGGACTAGAAAGAATTTCGTCAATATTCATTTCATCAAACAGTTTTATTGGAGTTAGTGTATTCCGACTTCATGCTGGTAATCTTGTCACGTAGTTCGGCTGCTTTTTCGTAGTCTTCTTTTTTGATTGCTTTGTCCAGCATTGTTTCGAGTTCATGAAGTTGATCAACGTAGGTTTTCATTTTCTGCCAAATGGCTGGAGCTTTTCCATTATGGCGAATGCCCTTATGCATGGTCTTAAGTAATCCTTCTACGCCTTCTTCAAAGTGATCATAACATTCTGCGCATCCAAGTCTTCCGGTCTTTTTAAATTCAGCCTGACTGAAGTTACATTGAGGGCATTTTGTGTTTGTTGAATCAGCATCTTCCATTTGTTGAGACGCGCCAAGACCAAGGAGTAGATCAGCTAATGAAAATCCCGCAGGATCATCTACACCTTTTTCTTTTGAGCATGGTTCACAAAGATCAATCTTCTTAGTCTTCCCTTCCACCATTTGTGTGAGGTGAACTGTAGCATCCTTTTTTTTACATATATCGCAGAGCATTTGGTTGTTAAATTATTATATTATCTCAAAGTATAATATGATTTCTTACTATTTGCATTCAAGAACGCATCAAAGTTTTAGTAACTAGCGGAGGGGTATTTAGCACGAACTCAAAAGCAATAAAAGTTGTTAACATAAATCATATTTTTTTATTTTTTTAAGAAACATCAATTTAGTTCAACCTTTTCTGATATATATCATTGAGTTAGTATTCGCTTCGCTTTAAGTGAAGCTTCCGTTTGAACTAGCATTGGCACTTCGGTATCTGCGTCCCAAGCGTACGTTTGTGTCTGTAATTACATTGATCTCTATCATTGGAGTGACTCTCGGCGTAGCAGTTTTGATTATTGTAATGAGTGTAATGAGTGGGTTTGATTTAATGCTTCGAGAACGTCTTCTAAATTTTAATTACCACATCAAGGTTTTTACGGAAAATCGCGTGATGAATAATTACAATGAGGTGCGTGAGAAATTGCTTCAGAATAAAGTAGTTAGAGGTGTGGCACCGTTTGTTGTAGGGCCTGTTTTGATTGAGACGCAGCCGGATGAAGGTTTACCACAGATCGATACTCCTTTTGTTCGCGGTGTGGATATTGAGTTGGAGCAAACTGTGAGCTCGCTTGTTTCCTCAAATAGTTTGGTGCAAGGTGAGATGGATTTGGACGGGGGAATATTGGTAGGTTCTGAGATTCGGTCACGCCTTAATCTGAAAGTGGGGGATTATATTGCTGTACATTCAGCACGAAGTTTTCACCGCATTCGTGAAGCTCAGGAGAAAGATAAGGAAATTGTGTTACTTCCGGATGACTTCGAAGTTCGTGGAGTTATCGATGTTGATTTTTACGATTATAATGCAAATTTTATGCTTACATCGCTTCAAAATGCGCAAGATTTGTATGATTTAGGAGATGCTGTCCATGGGCTTGGTGTTCGCTTAGAAGATGCATCTTTAGCTGAGATAACACGTCAGCAGTTGTTAGAGGTGTTGCCTTCGGGGTTAGTAGTCCGCACTTGGGAGGACGAAAATTCACATTTGCTAGAGGCTTTGCGTGTGGAACGTAATGTTATGTTTTACTTGCTCTTTTTTGTAATGATTGTTGCAGCTTTTGGTATTACTAGCTCTCAGATCACTTTCGTTGTGCAGCGAACGCCGGAGATTGGAACGCTTAATGCGTTAGGAGCCACCGGGGGGCAAATCATGCGTGTTTTTCTTTCTCAAAGCTTAGTTGTGGCGCTATTAGGGCTAACGTTTGGTTTTGGTCTAGGATTATTAGCTCTGGAGTTTCGAAATGAATTTTTATTACTAATGAGAGAACTTACTGGTTTTGAGATTTTTCCAGCCAGTATATATGGTTTTCAGGCATTGCCTGCTGAGATTGTTCCTGGTGATTTATTAAAGATTGGTATTGGATCGTTTTTTATTTGTCTTTTGGCTGGGGTGTTGCCTGCTTGGAATGCAAGTCGACTGAGACCTGTTGAGGCGTTTCGTCATGAGTGATCCGATTCTCAAAGCTCAAGATTTGAAAAAATCTTACGACTTAGGTCGGCGGATAATTAATGTCCTACATGGAGTAAGTTTAGAGATTGGGCAAGGTGAATTTTTATCATTACAGGGTGCCTCTGGTACTGGTAAGAGTACGTTATTGCATTTACTTGGTGGGCTTGATGAGCCTTCAAGTGGTTTAGTGTTTTCGAATGGGCATTTACTTTCGAATATGACATCTTCGAGACTGGCTAAGTGGAGAAATACTGAGGTTGGCTTTGTCTTCCAGAGCTACCATTTATTGCCGGAATTCGATGCATTGGAGAACGTATTGATACCGGCTCGTATTGCGCATGTTAAATATCTTAGGTCATTACCGCGCGCTAAAATGCTTTTGGAACGAGTTGGATTGGGTGACCGTATGCATCATTTGCCGGCGGAGTTATCTGGAGGAGAACAGCAACGAGTAGCGCTTGCCCGAGCGTTAATAAACAATCCTAAAATCCTTCTTGCTGATGAGCCGACCGGTAATCTCGATTCGAAAACCGGTAACGATGTATTGGATTTGTTGTGCGATTTACAGGCCGAAGCTGAGCTTACTATGATTATTGCAACCCATGATCAGAAGGTGGCCGAAAGAGCCCAAAATACTGTAAGGTTAGTTGATGGTTTGATTTTTTAGGATAAAAACTGAATTTGGTTTGTCAGGTGACAACAATAATCAAAGTTGATTCAGTGATTCGTCAAGAAAGGCATAGAGAGACTTCATCGTTTCTTCAGTTTCATCACCCATATTCGACAGTCGAAAAGTTTTGCCTTTTAGTTTGCCGTAGCCACCATCAATCATAATCCCACGTTCCTTCATCAGTTCTTGGAGTTTAGGTATGTTCACTTCTCTTCCGTTCGGTTTTGCTCCGTTGTTTACACAGGTTAGTGTACTAGACTCATATCCAGTCTCGGGAAAAATTGAGAATCCTTGATTCGTCGCCCAGTCTCGGGTCATTTTGGCTAGATTAGCATGTCTCTCAAATCTTTGTGTAAGTCCTTCCTCCATAAAATCCTCAAGTTTCGATTTTAAAGCGTATATGTGTCCGATGCTTGGGGTACTAGGAGTCATACTCTTTTCGGCATTTTTTTGGAATTCGATTAAATCAAAATAGTAGCCTCTATCGTTGATCGTCGCAGCTCTTTCTAAGGCAGCCTGTGAGGCAGCAAAAACGCTAAAGCCAGGTGGTAGAGCGAAAGCCTTTTGAGAGCCAGCTAACAAAAGGTCAATTCCAAGCTTGTCGAATTCAATTTTCACACCTGTCATGGATGTAACGCTGTCGACTATAAACATTACATCGGGATATTTTTCTTTGAGCTTAGCTATTTCGTAGAGTGGACTCATTACTCCTGTTGAGGTTTCATTGTGTACCAAAGTAATAGCATCGAACTTTCCGGTTTTGAGGCGTTCTTCTATTTGATCCGGTAGAATAGGTGAACCCCATTCAACTTGTAAGGCTTCAGCTTCTTTGCCGCAGCGTTTAGCAACATCATACCACTTATCTGAAAATGCACCTTTCATGCAATTCAGAACTCCCTTAGATACGAGATTGCGCAAAGCTCCTTCCATTATGCCCCATGCAGATGAAGTGCCTAGATAAACCAGTCTTTTGGTATAAAGTAATGATTGCAAAGGAGGCATGATTTCTTTGTAAAGATCTTTGAAATCCTGACTGCGATGACCAATCATTGGAGTACGAAACGCTTCGAATGTTTTATTGCTTACCTCAACGGGGCCAGGGATATGGAGCTTAAGATGTGCCATAAAGCACCGGGAGCATATTTCAAAGGCTGTATTCGAATCAAGTAACGAGTCGCATCTGCAAAAAACTTGCCGGGTTGGATATCCTCCCACACAATATTCCCCCGCTCGCTGGAGAGGTGGCTGAGTGGTTTAAGGCGCACGCCTGGAAAGCGTGAGTACCTTCACGGGTATCGGGGGTTCGAATCCCCCCCTCTCCGCCATTCTCTTTCTAAAGCAATACCACTAGTTTTTAATGCTCGATAAGCTAGTCGATGATGTGCCAAGATTATTTAATTTACAGTAAACTAAGATGAATGAGTCAATACTGAATTACGAGCAAAAGAGAAGGGGAGTATAGTTGTAAAATCTACAACGGAAGCTAGAGAAGTGAAATCAAAGCGGCTGTTTTATAGCCCATGCTTCCTGAATCTTTCTATTAACCTAACAAATTTGTCAGATAACGATGAAAGATGGTTCGAGTCCTCCTCCTCTCTCTAGACCATTTCTATTAACATTTATTGATTTTTTTTGTGAATTCACTCTCTTATGCAAGTTTAGTTGAATGTATGAATTGATGGTTGACAGATTATCATTCGGGGAGAAACATAAACCACTGATTTGGACAACGGCACGTTTCTTCTGCGGTGTTCCCCACACCTACCTCCTTGGCGTCTGTTGTCCGAATCATTTTTTTTT
>JAYZHR010000220.1:0-9341 GCA_036166355.1 Verrucomicrobiota bacterium
GAAAAGACGAAACATATTGATAAAAACGGCAAGCCATATGGGGATACATCTTTTGGGGGAACAATGGGCTGCCCTTTTGCAATCGAACATCGCATTCCAATTATCCGTAAACGTATTGAATCATTTCTAAAAGAGTACAAGTCTGCTGGTGTTAATATCGATTTTATATTTGCTGATTGGGAGATAGATGGACCAATCGAGTGGAATGATGCCTGGACAAACTCGAAGCGATGCCAACGTTGTTGCGAACATATTCCTAAAATTGATGACTTCAGATCTTTCCAATCCAGTCTACGAAAAATTCGGAGCCGACTTCAACGTGAGACCTTTGGAGAAAATGTGACCAATTATTTTCCGACTGCACTCGTCGGCAATTACGCCGTCTATCCTCATAACGGATACAGATATTGGTATGATTACTTTGAACGCGAGAATTCAGACGCTCCAGCATTGATAGAACAAGGTGCCCGATATCGAGAATGGGCTCACGAATTTGAACAATGTGGATACACTTTTGCAATGCCGGTGGTTTATACCTGGTATTCCACTTTCAACTGGTACGATTTTGAGCCAAAAGATTACCGTTGGTTTTATAACATGCTAAAGGTCGCATCTAATGCAGGTAGCCAGACCCCACCGAATACCCCGATAATTCCGTTTGTCCATTGGCACACCACCGCTCCACCCAATAAGCCTGATCCATCAGTGGAACAATTCAGTAAGGAAAAATATAAGGAGTTACTATGGCATATGTTACTACGAGGGCATGATACTTTTTTCCTATGGTGCACGGGACCAGAATTAGCGACCGAAATTGAACTAGTACACGAGGTTTATCGTGATAGTTTTAAGTATAACGGCTTTATCAATCGAGGAATTCCAGTTCATTACGAAGTTCCATCACAACCCGATTCGATTATCTCTGGCCTACGCATCGGTAACCGCATATTGACTCGTAGAACCGATTTCGGGAAATCGAACAAAAACATAACACTGCCATTAAGTAATGAAGAAAAAATAAACGTCCCTAAAAAACAAGGGTTGCAAATACTAAATTTACAAAAAGATCCTAACACAGAAGGTCTGATCAAAGACGATAAAAACAAATTACGCTTTCCTATTGGCTCCTATGAATTTCCGAGTGATCCAGCACAACTTGAGAGAATGTCTCGTAGTGGCATTAATCTCCTCCGATGCGGCAATCAAGAAGCCCTCAACATGGCCCAAGAAAGAGGCTTAATGGGATGGGTTCCACTTAACGTTCAGCAGGGAGCTACACCTGAATTACGGAAGCAGATCAAGAACCTCAAAGACCATCCTGCTCTGGCTGTTTGGGAAGGACCAGACGAGATTGTTTGGACCTTTACAGCATACAGCTTTTTAAAAGAAAGGGCTGGATTTACCCGGGAAGACTGGAACAACCAAATACCTAAAGCAGTTAACTACGCCACAAAAGAAGGAGGCAAAATTATTTCGAAAATGAATGACGGAATAAAACTGGTTCAAGAACTTGATCAGCGCAACCTTCCATTTTGGATAAACGAAGCTGCTGATAGTGATGTAAAATATGTAAGAGATTATATCGACTCGATCGATATAACAGGCTGCGACTACTACGCAGTCCGAAAAACTGGAAGTGATCTGCAGAGTATCGGTCGATTAGTAAATCGATGGGATGCAATTGGCCGAGGCAAACCTGTCTGGATGGTCTTACAAGGATTTTCTTGGCATAAAATTCGCAATGACCGGAAGAGGCTATACCCGTCATTCAAGGAATCAAGATTCATGGCATATGACGCGATTGTAAACGGAGCGCGTGGTATTATATACTGGGGAACACAGACAATAGATGATCCATTATTCCGTGAATCCCTCTATTCTTTAACTTCCGAGTTAAGTCAACTGGAACCATTTCTCATACATCCCGGTCATTCAATAAAAGTTGCAATAATAGATGACCTTTTCGACAAGCCTGGAATTGGTGTTCGAGGATCACTAAGAAAAAATAAAGATGATTATCTTCTTATCTTGGTCAATGAAGATAATAATCGGCATCTTGGCGTCGATGTTTCCCAGCTTGAAGAGCTAAATGGACTGACACTTCATTTACTTTATGGCAGCGAAAAAAATGTAATTAAACATGGAAATTTGGTCACCCGAATGCAGCCATACGAAGTGAAGATATTTTGCACAAATCCACTTTTTGAAACCGACCAGATAAATGGTCGAGGCTATATTGACTCTGGAAATTAATTACAGAAACAATTTTAGGAATGAGTTGACCTAAATAGCAACCAACAGAAAACTGGCCTAAGAATGAAACAAATTCTTCTTTTGATCTCTATTATGACGCTTGTCCAAGGCGTTTCTATTTCCGCCAAACAACCAAATTTTCTAATCATCATGGCTGATGACTGCACATACAATGACTTAGCGTTGTATGGAGGTAAAAATGCAAAGACTCCAAATATCGATCGCTTAGCAAAGCAAGGTCTGACATTCAATCGAGCATATCTCGCTGAAGCAATGTGCCAGCCCTGCCGAGCGGAAATGATGACGGGCCAATATCCGCTACACAACGGCTGTGCATGGAACCACTCAGCTAGTCGATCAAGTGTTAAAAGCATGCCTCACCACCTCGGTGCACTTGGCTACCGCGTCGGTCTTGCCGGCAAGGTACACGTTAAACCAGCTTCAGCGTTTCCGTTTGAAAGCATAAATGGTTTCGACCCAAATTGTGTTCGTAATCCTACAAAAGACCATAGTCTCAATGGCATACGCAGCTTCATGAAACGTGATAACAAGCAGCCGTTTTGTCTTATTGTGGCCCTAGTTGAACCTCATGTTCCATGGGTCATGGGTGATCCTTCACAGTATCCACCATCCAATCTAAAACTACCCCCAACAATCGCTGACACACCTCGAACTCGAGAGGATTTCGCCAAATACCTTGCTGAAATTACTTACATGGACGGACAAGTGGGTGAAATTCTCACTACACTAAAGGAAACTGGAGGAGAAGAAGACACCTTGGTTTTATTCACCTCAGAACAGGGATCACAATTTCCGGGTAACAAATGGACAAATTGGAATACCGGAATTCATACCGCATTACTAGCACGTTGGCCTAAATATATTCCTGCCGGAAAACGAACCAATGCTCTCGTCCAGTATGCTGATATACTCCCCACTTTGGTCGATTTAGCGGGAGGCAAACCCGAGATTTATCCCTATGACGGAAAAAGTTTTAAATCCTCACTTTTGAATAAAACAAACAAACATCGCAAATTTGTTTATGGAATTCATAATAATGTTCCAGAAGGCCCTCCATACCCTATACGCTCCGTTAGTGACGGTGAATATCATTACATTCGAAACCTTCTTCCGGATGAGATTTACATCGAGAAGCACCTAATGGGCTCTCGTGGCAACGGTTCACTTAATAACCCCTATTGGTCAACATGGATTTGGGATTCATGGAACACACCACGCTCCTATAGACTCGTAAAGCGTTATATGCACCGCCCCAAAGAGCAGCTTTATAATGTCAAGAATGATCCCTACGAAATGAAGAACTTAGCCAGCGATAATAAATACCACAAACACTTGACCATGTTGCGTGCGGAACTAGACAAATGGATGATCGAGCAAAAGGATCCAGGAGCCGTCGTCGATACAATGCAGGCAATCCAAGCCTCAAGAAAAGACAAACACCTTCACGGCCAACCCGCAACGAAAACTATTCGATAGCTCCTAACAAGGTTTTTCCTAGATCTTGGATAACTTCCTTTTCTCCCTGCAAATGAATTGTTCGGTGAATATGTGTTATTGATTCACCCGACTTAAGCTCAAGCGCTGGAGATGAGGATTCAAGTTCATAAAATGGCCCCAATTGCTTAGCTCCAGGACTAGGTGGCCCGTCATTGTAACTATTGACAACATCCCCTTTGAACGGTTCATCCTGCAATTCCCACATCGAATTCACATAACTAGTTGCGCCTTCCGGCTTGTTATACTGAACGAGAGTCAATAACTGACGAGTTGGATCATAACTTCCAAGTACTGATTTGGAACGTTCCGGTGAAAGACCAATTTTACTACGGAATTTACCATCAGCAGAAAAACGAATGAGCCCATTTGAAACTCTCAATCTTTCAGCAGGCACTTCACCAAAATAATCCGCATTTACAATCGGCCCCAGATCAGCCTCATTGCCTTCAACATATGGAACTAGAACCGTGGTCTCTTCAGAATGTTTATACATCCCTAAAATCCATATTGACAATAACCCCCCCTGCTTGGTCCAAGCAGTATCACCAATGTTAGTCAAAATATTCTCAGTCTCATATGCTACAGCATTAATACTTTGAGACAATTCAACGCCAATTAGTTCATCAAGCTCTGATCGGTCTAATAATCGTACCTTTCGATCAATTCGTATAAAGAACTGAGTATCAGAATAATTTCTTATTTCAGCCTCATGACGAAAAGTAACCTCGCTTTCCGTTTGTGATATTACTTGATATGGCTGAGTATCAATTAGGGCTGGTGTCTGCCAATGCTTCAAATCAAAAGGATCATCTTTTTTGAAGAAAATGGAAAATTGGCCTCCTTCAGGCCCCAGCCAAAATCGATCTTCACCTCCATAAGCGTTAATGTGAGGCTCAAACCTACCCGCTTTAATAAGCTCATAGTTAATCCATCCATGACTCGGGCTCTGAGCACCTCCCACAGTACTGGTCATCACCCTGCCCTGATAAGCAGGGACAACTGCAATTTTCGATTTACCAGCCCCCTGATCTAACGTTATGACTTCAACATGTTTTTCTAGAAAATCGACGTCTTGATGGAATGTCATCTCTTTTGAGTTCTTTGCTAAATCAACGCTAATACATCCAATTTGATTAAGGGCAATAGCCGCACAAAAAAATACAATCACTAAACTCGATTTCATTATTGGCAGTAGCACAACTATTGCTTCCTTTTGTTAGCTTCAGGAATCGGTTCACGAATTATCGGAATTGGTATATTTGCTGCTTTGGGGACTATCAATTTCGGCTTTTCATTAACATTCTTACGATTAGGAATATCATCAGGACGAAGAAGCTTAAAACCACCCACAACGCCAATTTTTCCTTCCTTAAAGCTCAACCGAGGGCGACTTCCGACAATCTGGTAATGATGCCTAATCTTAATTACCCCATCAGGGCTTATCACTGAGTAATTATAAATACGGGCACCAGACTGACATAGGACATGCAAATTTCCGGTGGGGTCCACCTGAGCCCTGGGCTCATTAAAGGTTACCATTGGGCATACTGGAAAAACTTTATGAACTCGACCACCAGGCCCATCATCCAGCCTCACATAAAGGGTCATCATTTTAAGGTTTTTTGCCTTTTGAAGGACATATCGACGACGCTTTGGCTGACCCAATTCCTCTCCCTTTTCAATAGGCACCCCAAACATTTGCTGCCAAAGCACTGAACCATTTACAACGTCAAATTTGACAGGATTAACAGGTAGCAGCCTGCCCCACTGTTTCACATAGAGCTTGGCTGTAAGCCTATAGGACCCTGCTTTTTCAAGGGCGTAATATGATGATAAATCAACTTGTTTAGTCGCACGAATGGAAGATTCAACAGTGAAACGACCTTCAACTTTTGGAGGATCCGATATGGGAGACAGAACTTCTCCAAATTCATTTTCAATCTGGAATTGCAACCAATTGTTGTCTTCCCCAAACACCAATGTTTGCCCAGAAAAATTCACAATTTTTAATCGAACAATAAATGATTCACGGGGCAGAAGCTGTGTCTTCTCCAATTCAAGTGTGGCAGTAACTTGCGCTTTTACAGACAACGAAAAGCCAGAGCAATAAAGAGCGAAGCAACAGAAAACTAAATAAATGTTGATGAGACCACGATTCATTCAAAAAAATAATAACAGCTTGAACTAGCGTTTCCCCAAGTTTGCATTAAAACGAAAAGGTCTGAATATGTGACTTAGCTTCCAGTTTCTTGAACCACTTGTCCGCACGCTCTTTTCGCGCCTGCTCAATCAGATTATCTTCAATCTCCTCTCGGACCTCAGAAAGAGATTTGAGTTTCGTCTGGCGAATCTCCTCACAACGCATAATGAAACAACCGTTAGGAAGTTGAACCACAGGGCTAACCTGACCTTGACCAAGCTCAAAAGCCACCTTTTCTAGACTAGGATGAAGACTGCCGCCCTTCTTATCCCACTGGACTCGCAGACCTCCACTAACACTATTTTGATCACTATGTATCTGAGCCATTTGAGTAAACGACTCAGCATCGGCCAATTTTGTATAAATTTCATCTGCTAAACCACGGGTTGTTTCCACACCGCCATGTTTTGTGTTTTCCAAAACAATCATCCTCAATCTAATTTCTCTGTCCTGTCGATACTGATTCTTATTGGCAATATAATATTCTTCAATCTTACGAGGCGATATAACGATTCCCTTGGTAGAAATAAACTCGGATCTCATGATTGAGTAGATCATTTGCTCACGATAATCATTCGAATACTCATCATAAGTTTGTCCTTGAGATCTCAAATTTTTAATTAAACTAGAACGAGTGTGGCCCTCCCTTTGGATGGTCTCTTTGATACGTTGCTCAAAAATAGAATCAGGCAAATTGTAATTCTTTTCTCGATACTCATTCAACATAAGTTCCTTACGAATTAGCCCCCTCAATGCAACCTGCTTGTATTTCTCCCTTTCTCCTATAGGAAGTGAAAAATAAACTCTGGAGACCTCCATCGGAAGTTCCCTAAAGACTGTTTCCGCTGTTATAACCTTATTGTTAACAATCGCAGCGATGCCATTTTTAAATTCCCTTGGAGACTGTTGTCCGCAAAGCCCTATTTTGCCAAAGGCGAATGCGAATACGAAAATCAATATGGAATAACGTTCTGTCACAGCGGCACAATGCTAGTATTGCAGGGAAAGCGCGGTCAAGCCGTGTCACAACTTTCGATACGATTTATGGATTGGCTTTTGAGTTAAATTCTCAAAGAAAAAAGCATCTTTTCCGAATGCTGGCTTTAACCCATCTAGCCAAGTGGCCTTAGGATCGTATTTGGCAAAGAAAATACGATTCACCCAGTCAGGATCACGCCCTTGTAGGAATTTCAGTACAAACACCTTTTCTCCTTCAACCTCAGTAACCCCATCAACCAATACCTTACCAGGGGAAGCCGACATGGAAGGACCTCGTACGGTACGACACAATCCAGAAACCTGATTATATGCTTCTGTAAAAACCTTTAAGGCCCTAACCAACGGCACTTCAAAATAAGCCTTTGCACCCGTATCTCGTTCAACAAACATATAGTAAGGAACCATACCCAACTGGACTTGTTTACGCCAAAGCTGTGCCCACACATTCGCATTGTCATTGACCTTTCGTATTAATGGCGCCTGACAACGAATTACTGCACCAGCATCAATAACTCGCTTAACAGCAAGTTGCGCAATATCTGGCTCCAGTTCTCGCGAATGGCTTGAATGAGCCATCAGGGCGAGATGTTTTCCAGCAGCTTTGACATCCTCAATCAATCGAAGAAAATCATCTGCATCATCTCCCTCAGTAAAACGATGCGGCCAATAAGCAAGTGCTTTAGTACCGATACGAATGCTATGCAGATTAGGTAAATCCTCCTTCAACAAAGGATCAATATAACGGCGAAGCACAGACGTCTTCATCACCATTGGATCTCCACCGGTTATTAGCACACTACTGACTTGAGGATTCTCTCGGACATACGTTGCTAGATTCTCAGCCTCTTTGCTGGCAAATTTCAAATCAGAATCCCCTACAAACTGCGCCCAACGAAAACAGTAGCTGCAGTAAGCATGACATGTCTGTCCTTGAGACGGAAAAAACAGGACTGTTTCCTGATACTTATGCTGCATACCAGCTACGACTTCGCCCTCAAGTTTAGGCACATTCAATTCCATCTGGCCTGCCGGATGTGGATTAAGTTTTTTACGAATCCTATCAGCCGCGAGCTTAATATCTGCTTCTGATGCACCGCTAACCACTAAATCTCGCATATGCTTATAATCAACTTCATCCAACATCCCTCGCTGAGGGAATGTAAGCTGAAAAATCGGATCGTCCGGAACGTCGGCGGACTCGATCAAGTTCTCAATTACATAATCATTCACTCGGAATGGCAAAACTGCCGAAACAGCCTGCATATCAATGATTTGCTCGGTATCTAGATTAAGCTTGTCTGCAATCTGGGGCAGATCACGGCGAGTACTTGCTTTAAATTTCGTCATAATCTCTTTCTTTATTTTTTCTATTCCGCAAAAAACGGAACATAAGTTAAGCGAATTGGCTAAACACCCATCCTTAAAAGCCAAAAACACATATTCCCTCCCGGTTCCTTATAATAACACAATCTCTATATATTAAAAAGCAGCGTTTTTTTGCCTTTTTTATTGAGATTAACTTGTCTTTAGCTTGCCCAAGCTTGTGTTAGCGTTAAATTTTCGGCCGTTCAAGATGATAAAATTAAAACTGCTGACACTGCTATGTTTCGCTAGTGTTTTTATAGTGCCGCAATCCTCTCTTTTAGCTAATAAAAAAGAAGGACCTATTCGAGTACTGTTTCTGGGACACGAAAGCGAGCATCATAACTCTAACGCTTACTATCCCATGCTTTCCAGAGCTCTAGGGCGAGATGCGATTTATTTTGACTATGTTACTTCGGTTGAAGAAGCACTCGGAGACGCCAAATACCTTGGAAAATTTGACGCCCTATTGCTTTATGCAAACCACGGAAAAATTGAACCTCACCAATGGAAGAACCTTAAAAACTTCGTTGAAAGCGGAGGAGGCTTTGTGCCGATCCATTGTGCAAGCTGGTGTTTCGCAAATGAACCTGGTTTTGATAAACTTGTAGGAGGGCGTTTCAAAAGCCATCAGGGCGCCGAGTTCAAGGCTAGAATTATAAAACCAAATCATCCTGCCATAAAAAACGTAAAGGAATTCACAGCTTGGGATGAAACCTATTTTCATTCCAACCATAACAATGAAAATCGAACTGTTCTGATGGTACGAGACGCAATGAAGGGTGACCCACATACCAAACCAGAACCATGGACATGGATACGCACACAGGGTAGCGGCCGCGTATTTTACACCGCATCTGGGCACGACCAAAGAGTATGGAGCCACGCTAGTTTTCATCAATTAATAAAGAGCGGCATCATCTGGGCAGTGGGAAATAAAGCAAAAGAACGCTATGAGAAATTTATTGCGAACCGGGCTCCACTAAAATACGAAAAACGAGCAAACATT
>JAYZHR010000221.1:0-7583 GCA_036166355.1 Verrucomicrobiota bacterium
TTACTCACCAGCGAAGTTTGGCCGGAAAATATTCTGCAATGAGCTCTTCGTAAAATGAACGAAGAGCTGTCGCATCCGGCGCTTCATGACTTTTGGTATAAAGATCGTAACGATTAAACTCCAAAACCCAGGAAAGCATTTCTCGATCCTGCTCATTAGTTAAATGGGTGTACTCCTTCTCGCGATGCCAAGGATAGAAGGAGTGGTATCGCAACATATACTGAGCCTCAATTGGAAGATAATCCTTAGTGACATGATATATATATTCATCATGCCCCCAAGAAAGAAGCACATTGTCTAGCCCACAACCTTCTTCATAAATTCCAAGTGGAGTTTGTAAATCACCATTTTGCTTATCAGGATTATTATCAAAGTATTCTGGAAAAACGATCTTATCAGAATAAGCACAACCAACCGGGAAAGTGTCTCCCACTACTGCCCACTGTGGTTCACCAAACAAACAAAGCACTTTGCCTAAATCGTGCATTAAACCGGCAAGAATAAACCAACGAGGGTGACCATCTTTTCGAATTTGTTCAGAAGTCTGAAGTAAATGATCAAGCTGAGAAAGATCAGTGTCAGGATCGCTATCGTCTATTAATGTATTTAAAAACTCAGCAGCCTCCCATACTCCCATCTCTCGACGATTTAACTGAAGGAAATCAGCCCTTTTCTCACGAACAAAATCAAGTGTCTGACCGCGATGATTCAAGCGGTAGAACTCGCGGACCGACTCTCTGGCCTCAGCTTCATAATTACGAAACTGCTCCTCGGTCTTATCGGGATTAGTACCAACTAGTGATTGTTTTTCCGCTGGCTCAGGATAGCGGGTCTTAACAAAGTCATCCCATTCCTCGAGATCATCGAGTGGATTTTGCGGATCTTTCGGTTGGCCTGATATTGTCATTCGTCGTCAAAACAAATTTGGCCAAGTAATCAGTCCAAATCAACCCTCAATGTGGCAAGAATCATATGAGCTTTGTAGTTATTGATACTATTCGAGCTAGGCTCATTATTACTAAACCAGCCGTACTCTAGGTTTAATACAGCCTTCTGGCCAACACGGTGACGAACCCCACATTTCACACCATGTCGTTCAGCTTCCAAACCGTAGGCAATAGCTTGAGGCAAATTGGGATTTTCATAACTGGCATGATGATATGACCAAGATAGTGTTATATCGGTGTCTGGATTAATAATATAATTAAGCTGATCAACATAAAACCACACATCTCCTGCGTAAGGCTGCAGCCCTATTTGTTTATTCTCAATGGTACCAGACCATGTATCCGTATATCCCAAGCTTGTAGACATAACAACCTTTGGAAAGAGACTCGATTTGTATGAAAAACTAAACACGTCAGATTTATGTTTACCCGACAAGAGTCTATCTCCTGATCGACTTAACTCATCACGAGCATCATCAAAGTTCGATGTGCTCAATTTATAGTCTGTACTGTATTGCTCCCATCGCAAACTAGGAATCCATTTAGAATAACCACGCCAAGTCAATCCAAGGTCAACAACATCACCTCTATCCTGTCGAAAATTAATAAATGCAGGATAACCCGAATTCTGTTTATTAAATAAATCAACATCGATAGGATGCTTGAACCTACTCTCAGAATTACGCCATCTATATCCTCCACGAAAAAGCCACTTAATATTCGGCGACCAAATAAACCCAAATCGATTCTGAACTAATCGCCCGTTCTCATCAGTCTCCCGCATAAAACCATCCGCTCCCCAGTCATTATCAATATGACTTTCTTCACGATGATCAGACTGCTCGCTACGTAACCTTGTTCCAGCAGTTAAAACCGTGTTTTTTATCCCGGAGTAACTAATGTGAACATTTGCCTCAATCGATGACGTGTCTAGACCGGACGCAAATCGCAATGGTGATGTTCCTAAGGACAAGCCACTTGCAATTCCCTGTTGACGAGAAGACTCACCTTGAACCCCTCCTGAGAAGCTAAGACTTTTAACTGGATTTATTAAAGTCGTAGCATTGATAAAATGAGAACGTTGCTTAGTACGAATTGAATTGCTGCGATCCCCCTGCCATGGAGCTTCTCCTGGATTGTTTGGGAACATGGATATCACGTTAAGACTACCACCTCCATCGAACTTGGCAAAATGGTGTCCTAAGGAAACATGCCACCAATCCCTTAATCGGCGGGTAAAACGCAACGAATTTGCACCTCGTTTGAAATCCTGAGAATTATCAATTTGCGAAATATAATCTGGCAAGTTGCCCTCCTCTGGAAAATTAAAATAATCCACATGATTTCGGATACTGGATGAATCACCTATTTCAATTGACAATGAGTCCTCAATTTTTGTTTCACCAATCTCATGCCAAGCATCGAGTGAGATTCGATGCAATGCATCCTCAACTGAATTCACTGAAGGATAAATAGCCCGTGTTTCAAAATCTGCAAGAGGGACAGTGCCCCATTGCTGTGTAGCAAGTTGGCCATCACTCCAGAGTCGATCATATGAAAAGTTAAGACCTGAAGAATCTTTCTTCAGTAAACCTCCAGAAAACCAAAAACGCTTAAGATCAACTTGTGGAGATTTGTTCAAACTAAATGGTGTAGACTTCGCCCCAACCATAAATCCGCCGTTGGCCAGACCAAATTCTCGCCAAGACTCATAACCAGTTTCAATATAACCAAGCCCAGGTTTCTCAATTCTTAGCTGAGTCAAATGATCTTTTTCTGAGTCAATATATCTTCCATTCAGTTCTACAAGAGATCCACTTGATGTCTTTCCTGTCACTGCCAATTTTTCAATGCCTGCAGTAAATCCATCTGTTATTCCCCAGTGTTGTTTAAAGGCTGCTGAGTTGCCATCGATCTCTATCCAGCGAATTAATGGAGCAATCATGATTTTTGTTTTATGATCGGGCCATACCGCACCCTGATCAATCCAACCACGTACTAAAGCAACTTCTTTTTGATTGAGTGTCGGCGCCTTTCCTTCAGGCGGCATGTCCATGTCTTCTACCAAATGGGAAATATAATGGACTAATGGACTCTTCTCGCTATTACCGGATATGATAGCAACACCCAATTCACCACCCTCCAAAGCTAGCTTACGACTGGTCATTCGATAATTACTCTTAGGATTTTTATCCCCATGGCATTTCATACATGAACGATTGAATAAAGGCTCAATCTCAGTAACAAAATCTACATGTCGCTCAACCGGCCTCACCAATTGATTTATATCTAAATTCTCCTGTGAAAAACCAGTAGTAATACAAATCAGTATGGGCAGAAGAATACGCACTAGTATAAAAGGCGCGGACTAAAGTTAGAACCGTGTACTGAGGAATGACATCCAGATGACCAACAGGTGCCACTCCGCAGCAATCCAGTATGATCCATTTTACCTATATAAACTCGATCAGATCCATTCTGAATCTGAGCATGACATCGAAGACACAAATTCGCATCACGTTGAACCAACATTCCACGATTCACTGAACCGTGAGGATTATGACATGTCGTACAACCCTCACGCATGGCTTCATGCTGAAACACATGTGGAGAGGTTTGCTCTTTGTGACAACGAACACAGACAGCATCACGGCTTTGCATTCCTAATCCACCGCTTATTTGATGAATATTTTGACCGTGCGGTTCATGACAATCGGTACATGTCATTCTCCCTTCTAGAACACGGTGATGATGAGGCAGAGAAAATTCTCTATGCGTGGATACGTGGCACTTAAGGCAGGCTTGAGGTTCCTTTTTAGGGTTCACTATATCTATAGCCAGGCCAGATTTGACATGTTTGCTACCTGGGCCATGACAAGATTCACAACCAGCTAAAGATGCCCATTGCAATTCATCACTCCGATAAAATCGGCCGTGTGGGCTACCATGAAATTCGCTGTTAAGCTTGTCATGGCAATCTGCACAAGCCTTATTACCAACAAATGTTGCTCCAATAATCTCAGGCGGAGATACTAATGTAGACGGCGAGTAATTAGTGGTAGTACAAGAAATTAGAATCGCACACAGTAGGGACAAGCAAAGCAGCGCAGGTAAATTTAAAACCCACGCCATCACTAAGCGTATTCGATGATCGCATGCCTTCATCGTTGAAGCCTTCCCCGTCAATAAAGCGATGTTATATAAGATTAACGTTCACCCAACGCCTGCTTGACCCGGTAATACCGCTCACCATACCAAACACGCCCAGTGTAGAATACAATTTCACCTGAACCAGCGATCTGCTCTGATACTGGCAACCAATCAACAAGATTTTCAGATGATTCAAGTATGTAATTTTCACCTGAAACGCTAGGCCAAGCGAGCCTTACTGTCGGCGGCCAAAACTGGGCTTGAATATCCAGTTGAATAGGCTTTGAGGAAATCAAATTACCCTGATCCGTAGCCAAAGTGGTGTTAATGGTAAATGCGCCTGGATCTACCTCACGATTATTTACTTTAATCAACCAATCTCCATCAAGCTTTGGAATAAAATCACCTGCACGCAATACAACCTGTTCAGATATCTGACCAAGATTAATGCTATTTCTTATATACCGACCATCAGAACTCAATAATTCAACGTCTGCATCGACAGTTAATCCCGTTAACTCAAGCAAAGCGGATGATGTTCCGGATGGAATGCTCCAGACTAGGCTGGTAGATCCCCCTCCAGCTATACTTGACCATTTACTACCCTCAACTTCAGTCAAACGCTCAACCGAAGAAATTTCCGGAGGATCTTGCTTCCCGCAGTTACCATCCCATTTGGCGACAATATCATAAATTGCTCGTTCGGTGGCATTCGTATCCATCTTCTGCACCGATAAATAAAGCAACTCACCTGGTTGAAGTGGTAGATGCCCACTCTCATCTAGAGTCAACTCAGCAAAATATGAGTCATCCATATCAACTCGCACATAATCATCAGAAGAAGTGTCACCACTAGGAAATCCTCCATAACTGGCAAGAAGCGAAACTCTAGCATTGTTAGACTTTTTGATCGATGAAAGCTCAATGGTTAATTTTTTAGAATCATCACACGTTTCTACTGTCCAATAATTAATCTCATCCTCAACAATTCTACCACGCACCTTCTTACCATTTTCCAGAGAATCCGCTGTATCATCACGTGTGTAAACACGGTCATTGTCATCAGTTACCTTGGTATCTTCTGCCTCACTGCCAATAATTTTTATATACCAACTCACCAGCATTGGTTCTATTTCATCTTCAGAAGATGCTGAATCCGCACCTGGACCAACACGATGATCCCTCACTTCAAGAGTCCACTCACCCATGGCACGTTCACCACGCAAAACATCTAATGGTTCCTCTGCTAAATTGTGCGGACCTGGGCCGATAAGCTCAATTGTATCCAATCGCACCGGAGAATTTTCAGTACGAATGGTAAATGGCGTGAAAGATCGAGCGGCAATAAATTCAATACTATTGGTGATCCAACCTGAACTTTCCTCAATCGAGTTTGTTACAGTGATCGTCCCTTCAAGGTTATTGGTAATAACCCCACCTAAAACATACTCACCACCACCACCACCAGCGTGGGTAACAAAAGTTAAACGATATTCCTGACCAACTGCTGTAGGCAAATCTCGTAAAATCGCACCACCCAGCTTACTACCGCTGTCTTCTGTAGAAAGCGTAGCAAAGAAATCACCACTATGAGATTTGGAGGATCTAGTTATACGGACCCGCTCATTAGTTACTGTCCAGCCATCAACTTCATCATCTAATGAAACATATCCAACCTTCTCACCCTCAAATCCGCTAAATAACACCTGTTCTTTTTTTACTGCATACGGCGCATCACCAAATTTAATTTTATCTTGAGCAAGATTTTCTAACTCAGAAAAAATTGCGTAAAGTGTGGCAGGCTCTACAGCCTCAACCAAAACGGTATCAATTAACACTGCATATTCATCCGACCCAAAGGGCTTAAACTCAAGTTTTGTCTCTGTATCAGTTGCAACAAACTCAATGACTTGCTGCTTCCAAGCCAATGTGTTGTCGTCATTATCAACCGAAGCCTTTACTGTCATATTGGTGACCGAACCAACCCTTACTCGCATTTCAAGTGATTCATCTGCATCAGGGTTTTTTGCATAGGCAAAACTGAGTCGATACAACTGATCAACCACTGTATTAATGTTAGTAGAAATGGTCCCAAGCATAAAACCATTCAGCTCAATAAACTTATCTCCGGAATGAGCCTTCCATCCATCAATTTCGTCAGATAAGTATGCATATACCTCACCCGATTCAAGCTTCCACCCTGAATTGAACATGCCTGAATTATTAATAAAATCGTTATCAGCAGTTTCAAATCCATCTTGCATTATCGGATCACCTTCCAATACATCGGTTTGTGTCAGGCCATAAGAAATATTTGTGTGACCCCTGTTTTCTGAAAGTAATAAGCGAGTCCCCTGAGGGCTAACTAGATGAAGATCCAAATCAGCCAAACGCGGGTGATCAATTCGAACACCCACCTCCATCATGCCAACCAAAAAATCATTCGTCACGGTAAGCAAAGATTTTGTGACAAGATCATCTCCGATTGGCTCAGGCTCTTCACTCACTAGCTTAATTGAGTTTTCAAGTGAGATATCGTACTCAAAAATCACACGAATATGAAAATCAACCTCGTTCAATGAGTCAGGGTTTTTTGTAGTTACAAACCATTTACCTTCACTAAGAGGAGGATTGTCGCCCAACCCATAATGCAGCTCCCCTCTTGGAGGGCTGCCATCCCATTCCCCTGCACTCGGATCAGCGTCTACCGTTGATTTGTCGTACTTCTGATCAAATTCATCAGCATCATCCCAGGGCTCCGGCTCAATTTTCGGCTCATTATCTTTACGAATATAGACATCAATTGGTCCAGTCATGTCCGTCACCTGGACAATCATGTTCGTGGCATTAAAAGGAACATCAATTAAGAAATCTTCTTTCTCACCAGGCTCAAGATTTACATCTATTCCCTGGCTTCCAACCAAACTTAAATTCTTTATTGCGTCTACGGTAAGCGACAGGTTCTGGACCACACCGGTGTAGGACATTGCACTGTCAACCATATCTAATTGCCATACACCCATCGCTGGCTCCCATTTGAAATCATTTAAACTACCTGGACCATCTGTGAATAAGATCTCAGCCGAATCACGGTAGCCTTGAGGGATATCCAAGTCGTCATCGTACTGGAATAAAAAGTCAGTTGGATACGGCTGATTAGGCAGGGGATCAGCAAGTGTATGATTATTTAACACTACCGCACTTCTATTGTGACTTAAATGCCCCCAAAGATCCCCTAACTCTTGATGGTAAATAGAGCTTACAGCGGTCACCTTACGTATACTCTCATAGGGCTGGCCAACGTAGATACCAAAAATTGAAACCCCTCCTGGATCTGAGGCCGAACCATCAGGAATCACACCAGGCAACGGCATCATGTTTAATTTCCCACCATTATCGAATCCACCAAACGGACTGCTACTCGATAAACCAACTATACCAAATTCAGCTCCCATCTGATCCTCTGACTTCACACCAATATAAAAA
>JAYZHR010000222.1:0-19719 GCA_036166355.1 Verrucomicrobiota bacterium
TAGCCAAGAAAGCTGTAGCCAAGAAAGCTGTAGCCAAGAAAGCTGTAGCCAAGAAAGCTGTAGCCAAGAAAGCTGTAGCCAAGAAAGCTGTAGCTCCTGAAAAAAAGGTTCCAATTAGAAAGCGAGTTAAACGTGCTAAACAAAAATTTGGGGCTGCGTCTACAGCATCTGTTTTGGGTTTGCCTGTAGGGGGAGGCAAAAAGAAAAAAACACCTAAGCTGTCAGATAATTCTAGTGCTGGTAAGTGGGAAAAACAAAAGAATTTACTTATTAAATTTAGACAGCGGATGACTGATCAACGAAATGGTTTGGCTAAAGAATCTGCAAAAGAGATGGAGAGCTATGGAGTGCATATGGCAGATTCTGGTACAGATAATTTTGATAGAGATTTTAATTTAAGTCTTCTTTCTTCAGATCAAGATGTAATTTATGAGATAGAAGAAGCACTAAAAAGGATTGAAAAAGGAACTTTTGGGGTATGCGAATTAACTGGAAAACCAATTCCACTGACTAGGCTTAATGCTATACCTTGGACTCGGTTTCGCGTGGATGCTCAGTCTGAACTAGAACGTTATGGAGCGCTTCAAAGCAGATCGTTAGGCCAGCTTGGAACTATTACTACGCCGGGAGCCCAACCTAAGGAAAAGATAGAAGGAGATTTTCCAGATCCTAAAACAGCAAAAAAACTTTAATTTATGGCAAGAGAAACAGTAATACTAGAATGCACGGAAGCTAAAGAGGCGGGGAAGCCTGTCTCGCGTTATATGGCTCAGCGTAATAAGAAGACTCAGCCAGACCGGTTGGAAATGAAAAAATATAATCCCAACATGCGCCGCCACACGCTTCATCGCGAAATCAAATAGTCATGCCAAAGAAGAAAGATAAAAATAAAAATAGCAATACAACTCAGACTCGTACTCCGCGTCCTAGGCCCAAAGTAGATTTTACTATCGATAAGTTAAATTATCGAAATACGGAGCTGCTTGAGACATTTGTTACAGGACATGGTCGTATTTTACCACGTAAATACACTGGATTACCTGCTAGGTACCAACGCCGAATGGCGAATGCAATTAAGCAGGCAAGGCAGTTATTGTTGATGAAATAATTTTTATGCCGAATTATTCAAATTCGGCATTTTTTCTGCCTTTTAATTGCAAATGTGTTGCAATAATTTTTTAAGTTGCTTCATGATTTGCTAGTTCTTCTTATACTATGACTATAATCCTCCTAATTGCATCTGTGGTAGCGGCTGCAATAACGGTGATTTGTGTTAAACCGACTGATCGCAACCGGCTTAAGTTACTTATAGCGTTTAGTGGATCTTATTTATTGTCTATCACCGCATTGCATCTTCTACCTGAATTATTCATAAACACTAGTCAAGGAGCGTATTTTGGTGCGTTAATTTTAGTGGGATTTTTTGTTCAGGTGATGCTCGAATATTTATCAGGCGGAATTGAGCATGGCCATGCTCATCAGAATAAAGGAGGGGCAGTGCCATTTGCATTGCTTATTGGTCTTTGTCTTCACGCTTTTCTTGAAGGAATGCCTTTAGCTGGCGGGGAGGAAGGTCATTCTCATGATCATAGTCACGATCATAGTCACGATCATAGTATGGCAGAGTGGCAGAGTGGGTTGCTTTGGGGTATTGTATTACACAAATACCCTGTTGCTATGGTTTTTCTTTCTATGCTTTTAAACAGTGGAATGAGTAAGCCTAAGGCTTTTGGATTACTCGTGGTTTTTGGTGTTATGGCTCCGTTAGGCACATTGTTTGCTGATATTAGTGTGATTGGAGATTTTCACCGAGAAAGTTTAGCAATTGTTATAGGTATATTTTTGCATGTATCTACGACTATTCTTTTTGAGAATAACGAGGGACATAAGTTTAATGCCTATAAAATGCTTGCTGTTGCTATGGGATTAGCAATTGCGGGATTGGGGATGTTGTTTCATTTGCATTGATTATGCACAATGAAGTAATAAATTGCTGTGGGAGTGTTAACAATCGACCGGATTTAAAAGAATGGATTGATTCTTTGAAATCTAACGGGTTAAAGCTGACTAAACAGCGACAAGCTATATTAGAATTACTTCACCGCTCTAAACATCCAGCAACAAATCGTGAGATTCATGAAAAGCTTTTTATTGATTGTGACCTTGCTTCTGTATATCGAGCAATAAATCTATTTATCAAAATAGGTTTGGTTCAGCAGTTTGATTTCGGAGATGGTATTGCGAGATTTGAACTAGTGGCACCTGGGGGGGAAGATCATCATCATCATATAATTTGCACTCAATGCTCCAAAGTAATTGAGGTTGATCATTGTTTTCCTGATTCATTATCAAATACTCTTGCTGCGCATACTGGATTCACTCATATAACTCATAAATTGGAGTTTTTTGGCATATGCTCAAGCTGCCAGCCAGTAGAAAAATAAAAATTATAAGAGAGATGCCTTGATAGTGGCTTCTGGGCACTCTATGCCAAAGTCGACTTTACCAATAGCTTTTGCTAGTACGAATTTGATTTTCCCATCACTGACTTTTTTATCGAGCTTCATTGCATCGAGGAGCTTTTTGGTCTCATTTTTATCCAATTTAATTTGAGTGGGTAGTCCTGCAGCAACAAATAGTGATACAATGCGATCAACCTCTGTTTGACTAAGTCCATGGATTTCTCGAGAGATTTTTGATGCAGCTACTTGGCCTATAGAGATCGCTTCACCATGCAAAAATTTTCCGTAACTAGAGATGGATTCAAGTGCATGACCAATGGTGTGGCCGTAGTTAAGAATGGCTCGTAGACCATTTTCAGTTTCATCTTGTCCAACAATTTTTGCTTTAATTTGACAACTGCGTGCGACGATAAAAGCCATTTCTTTTGTATTCAAGGAAAGTAAATCTGAGATTTTGCGTTCGATTCGTTTAAAAAGAGTGGCATCATCTATAATGCCGTATTTAATTACCTCGGCTAGTCCAGCGCGTAATTCTCTCTTTGGAAGGGTTTTTATAGTTTTAAGATCACATAGTACTAGGCGTGGTTGATAAAAAGCGCCAACTAGATTTTTGCCAGCTTTCAGATTAACGCCTACTTTCCCTCCAACTGAACTATCGACCTGTGCAAGCAAAGTCGTCGGAACTTGAACAAAGCCAATACCTCTCAAGTAACTTGCTGCTAAAAATCCGGCCATGTCTCCGACAACACCTCCTCCAAGTGCAACTATGAATGAATTTCTTTCAAGTCGATGTTTGGCAAGCTTGTCATAGCTTGACTGTATAGTATTTAGACTCTTTGCTGTTTCTCCAGCTGGAACACGAATTTCAACTGGTTTAAAGCCAGCATTCCTTAGAGAAGACATTGCTATTTTACTATAGATCGGCCCAACTTTACGATCTGTCACCAATGCGCAGCGAGCCCCAAGCTTGAGCCGCAGGCACTCCTTGCCTAACTTGGACAGAAGGTCGTTACCGATTTTTATGGTATAACTGCGATCCCCGAGGGGCACTTTTACCGTGCGCATGCCCTAAAGATACGGGTGTGTAGGCTTGGGCCAAAGCCGAAAAATCAATTAACGAAAATCAATCGCCCCCTCTGGATCGGTTTTGGCTGGTTTTTAAGTTTAATTGAGAGGTCTTGTAAGATGTTTTCAACGTTTCCTCGGCCAAGTATTTTAGGGGCTAAGTTTTGGTTATCATGTTCCTCCCATATTTCTACGTTACGACCGATTACACAGCTATAAGAAATATAATCTGATAAAAGTGGCTTTGGACCGTGGTCAAGAAGCTGCTTATGTCGTTTAATTAAACTTTCTAGCAAGACAGGTAGAAAGACTTGCTGAGTAATTAGAGTGTCGGGTGCGGTTTCACGGAGGCAAGTTGGAACTTGTACAAATTTACTTTCTGTTAGCAAGGGGGTTGCTGCGATGTTAACTCCTATTCCAAATATTGCATGTTCAACATTCTGACTTTTAGTTAAAGTGGAAGTAATAACTCCTGAGACTTTTTTTCCGTCAATCAATACATCGTTTACCCATTTAATTTTTGCTTTTTTGCGCAGTCCTTCAAAGTGCTCAAGAGCATCAACCACGGCAAGTGAAGGAACAATACTTAGGCCTATCCCCATTTCATTAGCAGAGCGGTTAGGTGAAAATAAAGTTGTAAGATGTAAGTTGCCCTCAAGCGCATGCCAAGGTCGCCCACGATTACCATGAAAACCGTCTCCGGTAATAGCTATGCATGCAAATGGAGTAGGAGGTGATTTGCCGGATTGTAGCATTATCCTTAAACCATCAACCTGTGAAATCGGAGAACTGTCCAATATCATGATTTGCTGCCATTGTTTTAGTCCCGGGCGTACCATTGGCATTATTTCTGCATTTCCACCTATTGCTTCCCATGTTTCTTTAATTGGGCCATTCCAATCTCTATAACTGATTGATTGCCATGTAGAATTTTGGCCTAGATTTGGCATGCCATTTACCGATTCTGGTGTATCTGTAATAATGAGAGGCTCTGACATCCTAATGGACTGAAGTTTGACTGTCATAGTCGCTTGGCAAAAGTAAAATCAGGCTGGAATAGGTGAGCAAATGGGCCTAGTGTAAAACCCATGCAGCGTAGGATTAGTCCTTTGCTTCTTGTGGCAGTTGTTTTTTTGCTTTGGCCTAACAACTCGCCTGCTCCTATCATATATAGGCCCGGTGAGGGTTGGTCTTATGAAAGTCGAGATAGCATGGGTAAGTGGAGGAGGGATAGAGCCAAGGATCAACTTAAGGTTGCCAGCGAGGCTGTTGCTAAGGAGGACTGGAAAATTGTCTATAAGGCAGCACGTCGAATTGTACATGAATGGCCACTTTCAGATTATGCTCCACAGGCCCAACTTCTGCTTGCAGAGTCGTTTGAGAAAAGGGGAAATGACGAACGAGCTTTCAAGGAATATCAAAATTTACTGACCCTTTATCCACAGAATGTGGAATATGAAGATATTCAACGCCGTCAGATTGCCATTGCCGATCGGTTTTTAAATGGTCAGCGTTTCAAACTTTGGGGCAGAGTTTCTTTATTTAGATCAATGCGTAAAACAGCCGCATTGTATCAAGATGTAGTTAGTCTAGGTCCTTACAGCAATGAGGCGCCTGAGGCACAAATGAAAATTGGCTTGGCTTGGGAAAAGCATGCGCAAGGCTTTCATTTCTCAGAGAGTGAGCGGCACAAGACTTATGGTCGGGCAGTTCAAGCGTATAAAACAGCTTCTGAAAGATATAAGGAAAAAGAGGAGATAGCTTCTAATGCCATATTTGCTGCAGGTATGGCATACCAGAATCAGTCACTCGACGCTGAATATGATCAGTCTGTTACAATTAAATCGATAGATGCATATTCTGACCTGATTACACTTTATCCTGAACATCAATATATTTCAGAGGCAAAGAAGCGTATTGAGGACATGAAACTTGAACAGGCAAGAGGTAATTTTAATATAGCTAGATATTATGAAAAGCGGAAGAAATGGAGAGGTGCTGAGATTTATTATGATCAAGCTTATCGGTTGGCTCCAGATTCGGAATATGGTGAGCAGGCTAAACAAAGTTTAGCTGAGATTAAGCGATTAACGGAGAGCAGTTTGGATTCAGAAGAAGCTGCCCCATGATCCATAGAGTTTCCAGTTCTTATATTCTTTTTTTTATTTTGTTAGTGTTAGCTTCTGGTTGCGCTAGTTACCGTTTGGGAGTAGTTAGCTCTTTAATCCCTGCTGGGGATTCCATTCAGGTAGGATTATTTCAAAATTCTACGACTCAGCCAATTTTGTCCGAATCAGTCAATGCTTCTATCAGGAGGGAGCTTCACCGCGATGGTACTTTTGAGTTAGCTACTAAAGATGATTCCGATATATTGCTTACTGGTAACATTACCAATTATCGACGTTCTCCTGTAAGTTTTCAGCCCAAAGATATACTAAGTGTGCGAGATTTTGTTGTGGAACTTTCAGTCCGGATTAAGGCTGCTGAAAGATCGTCTGGAAAATTACTTGTGGATAGAGTCATTACAAGTCGTACTACGGTTCGGCTTGGCGACGACTTGTCTAGTGCTGAAAGGCAATCTCTGCCTCTTCTAGCCAATGATTTAGCAAAGCGAACCGTTGCTTTGTTAGCTGAGGGTGAGTGGTAAGCACTCATTTGCCTTAGCAATTTTCTTCATACTGTATGTTTGAGTTGTACCAAGTCAACACGCGTAGTAAAGCACGTCTGGGTCGCCTGACAACGAAACGTGGGCTCATTAATACACCTGTATTTATGCCGGTTGGCACGCAAGCCAGTGTCAAGGCGCTTGATCTGCGTGAGCTAAACGAAGTAGGTGCTGAAATTATTTTGGGTAACACCTATCACCTGTTTCTTCGCCCTGGATTAGACATTATTCGTAAGGCTGGTGGGCTGCACAAGTTTATGAATTGGCATAAACCAATTTTAACTGATAGCGGAGGATTTCAGGTATACAGTCTTGCCAAGATTAGAAAAGTTCATGATGAAGGCGTAGAATTTCGCTCTCATCTAAGCGGTGAAACACTTTTTCTTGGCCCCAAGGAGTCGATGACTATTCAACGTGAACTTGGTTCTGATATTGCAATGTTATTTGACGAGTGTCCACCTCATGGTTGTTCTGTGGATGAACTAAAAACAGCCGTAAAACGTACTATAGAATGGGCTTCAATTTGTGCTGAACAACCACGTGCTGAAGGGCAGCTTTACTTTGGTATTGTACAAGGAGCAAATAGTCCTGAGTTACGTCAAAAGTGTGCCGAAGAACTGACAGCCATAGGTTTTGATGGTTACGCGGTGGGAGGGGTTAGTGTGGGTGAGCCAGAACCCGAAATGATGCATGCGATTGAAATCACCGAGCCTTATTTACCAAAAAATAAGGCCCGGTATGCAATGGGATTAGGAACCCCAGCGCAGCTTGTTGAGCTTGTCGCTCGAGGCATAGATATGTTCGATTGTGTTTTGCCTACTCGTGTTGCTCGAAATGGAACTGCATATACTTCAAAGGGTGCGATTAATCTTCGGGCAGGTCACCAGAAAGAGGATTTTGGGCCCATAGAAGAGGGCTGCGAATGTTTTGCTTGTAAAAAATATACGAGATCTTATTTGAGGCACCTACTAAAAGCTGAAGAAATTCTTGGGCTTCGAATGTTAAGTGTTCATAATTCGCATTTCTATCATGAAATTATGAGGCAGATTCGTAGTCACTTGGTAGGAGGTACTTTTGATGAATTTCGTGAAGAATTCATTGCCGGGTATGTACCAACATCCAAGGTTCTTGAAGGGCGAGCTAATTCAAAATTCTCCAAGAACTAGTGAAATTATAACAAATACTTGTTAATTTATTTTTATAACAAGAGGTTTTGCCAAGCTAGGTTGTAAGGTTTTCAGGTGATTAATTGTTTGAGCGGTATACTGATTTTTCTGACTAGTTTTAGTATGGATTTCTAAAGCAATAGCCCATCCAAGATGTTTTCGAATATTTAATATGTTTTCGATTTGGTCTATGGAATTAACTATTTTCGGAAATGTTTGGAGAAATGATTGATCCATAAACCGGATGGAACCATCATTCTCAAGCCTTAGTTTAAATTTAACTAATCCTGGTTTGGGAGAGAGAGGTTTTAGCTTGGCGGCCAATTGAAGTTCTTTAAGTAGTTTTTTGCTATTGCTGTTTATTTCTTCCATGGGTACTTGATTTAGCGTTTGTTCAATTGAGGCAATATGCATTCTTAGGATCTTTAATGGTTTATTACGAAGTCCGGTTTTTGCCCCTCCGGAAGCAGAATGAATTAATTTAGTGATCTGGTTTTGATTAAGTTTCCAATTTAATTCGATTAAGTTGGAAGGAACTCGTTGATTCTTGTTTTTATAGTCTAGAAATATGCGATAAGAGCCAAATGATTTTGATTCTAGGGCGGAACCATTGATTGAAACTGTTTTCTTTAAACTTTCATTAGGCTGAAGTGCGATTTTTTCGAAAGGGGATTTAACTTGAGTTGGAGTAAGTGGAACGCGGCGATTGTCTGTATTCAAAAACCAAAGCCCAATGTCTGTCGGCCAAGAAAGGGTTATTCCTTTTTTTGATTGATTAGTAATCGTTAATTGAAGTTTTGCTCCTTCTATGGGATGCCAATCTTTCGTTTTAGCCAGATTGAGAGCTAGACCGCTCTTTTGCCCTAGCGTTGTTCTTTTGCTCACATAGTCTAGTGGGGTAAGTAAAGTAACATTAATTGGATCCGATTTGGCAGTTTGCTTCCAAAGCATCCATCCCGGTGAGACATTCGGACGCTGTGTGTCAAGTAGTCCAGTATATCTAGCTGAAAGCTCATAGGTGCCCGATTTTGGGATTATTAGCCAATCACTTATCCTTGTTTCAAATTTAGTGATTTTATTTGGATACATTCTGGCCGCTAGGGCAAATTGATGTGCAGTGATTTGAGATGGTTCATTTGAGATCTCAGAATGAATCATTAGTTGATTCATTTTTGCCATGACTCGGCCATTTAGGCGACAGCAGCCTTCCCACATGAAAGCCATTCGTTGATTGCTATTATTTAAAAATTCCCAGTTGAGAGGAGCTGGATCACCGACCACATGAAAAGATGCTTCCGGTATATTCAGCCTAAGGGTTACTGGTGACGTTACAACCGATTGTACTAGCCCAAGCAGAATTCCGGAAACAGTTAGCGTTTTAATCAACCTTTTTATTGACCACGATGTCGTCATATCTAATTGGCGTGCCAGAATAAGGGCTCCCCCAGATAGAGGGTTTACCATTACGAGGCTCGTTATTTTCCTTATACGATATGGTGGGTTTTTGTGGTGCTTTCTTTCCATCTTCCCATACTTTTCCAATTACCGTCCATTCACTTTCACCAGTTTTTTTGATTCTAAGCGATAATCGGAGCCACGATTCACCAAACCATCGAAATGCGGTTTTTGCGATTACATTGTTTCCCTTGAGTAATTCTATAGAACGTTTGGCTGGGGCCACTTGTAGTCGGTATCCATTTACACCGTTTATTGCTATACCGAAAACCGGGTAACGACGGCCTTTTTTTGTGCCGTAAATCCTTGCACTTATTTCGTTGCCGTGACGTGCAGATGGTCCAAACATTATTCCAAATGAGTCTAAAGGAGCACCAGGAAGCTCTATAAACTTATTTCCGTTTTCTTTTTTCACTGCAAAGTCGCCATCTAGCACGAGGAAATCGTCTGGGATTTCTCCTACTTGAGTATTATCTATATCTGCACGATAAAGATGATCTGCAGCGTGCGTGTCCATATAGAAAAAAACTGCAGCAAAAAACAGGCTAATTACTTTCCAGGTTTTCATTAATTTTAAATTAAGATCAATCGGCCAATCCGTCTTCACAATTCATAAATGAATTAATTATTTCTTCAAGTTAACTAAGTTTTTTGATTCTGAAAACTCAATCATTAAAGGAAAAGCGTAACAATATCAAACTGAACAGATGATGCATTTATGAATGTTGTAATTCAATCACGACGTAAGGCTTCAAGGAGATTGTCCCGAAGAGATAGGTTTGTTGCTATCCATGTCCAGATGCTGGCTAGTATTAACACTCCTCCTAGAGTGCTGGCTAGCAGAGTGTAGGGAACGTTAGTTGTGGGCGATAAAATTGTTGGTAGTACAGCTAGTGAGGCCGCAATAGTGCCTATCAATAGTCCAGCAAATAGAAGACTAAGGTATTCATGAAGTATGAACCGTCTAATCTGATTTTTCTTAAATCCAATGGCTTTAAGTAAAGCTAATTCGCTTTTTCGCTCCTGTACATTGCGCATAACGACGACACCTAGACCTAGGCTGCCAAGTAGTAGGCCTAATCCACCGAGTACTTGAAAGGTTTGAAGGTATGTGTTCTGTACGGCGTTAAGTTCCCCTAATCGTTGTATTGTCTTTACCCATTCGAAGCCATGATCAGTCATGGCAACATTGAGCTCGTCACTAATTTTTTGAGTCTGCTCCTTGGGGCCATCGACGAGAAATACACGGTATCCACTTTCGCTAGGAAACCTCTTGATAAAATCTGACTCAGAGATAATTAGATTACCTTGAAGGATACTGTCGGCGATCTGGCCTACAAACTTAATCTTAAACGGCCGTCCCTGCTCATCAATATAGTCAAGAGTGTCTCCTAGTTTCTTTGATTTCATCATATCTCCTCCGCTCAATGCCCACATCATGACACTTTGGTCAGCAATGACTGGTACAACATCATCAGGTAGTTTGATGGATGTTCGGGCGCTTTCCAGTATACTCCAGGGGTTATCACCCGGGTCCAATCCATCCATTGTGTCGATAAAGGTAAATTTTCCAGCTAACATTTCTGGGCGAACTCCTAGTAATCTAGGCTCCTGCGCAAGGTTAAGGTTTAAGCAATTCGCTTGATCTCCGTCGCGCAGGCGGAAAGGAACAAAGCTGACTTTTTTCAAGAGATCCTCGTTGAGGCTGTAATAATCTTCGCGATTGGTTTTGTTGTTCATGTCGTGGACAACAGCAATACTCGCTTCTCCTATTAGTTCGAAACCACCTGTGCCCGAGTTGGGCTGGTGGGCATCAATATTAGCATCCTTTTGGAAGACGCCAATTGATGCGATCATAAAACTACCACAAGCAAGCATGCCTATTGTAGCCATGCTACGGCGTGAACGACGCGCAGCATTTCGTTGACCAAGCTCTCCTATATTTAGTGAATGTGTTTGGTTTATCATGCTATGGCTACTCAAGTGCCTTAGTTTCGCTGAAGCCAACGCGATTCCAGAAAGCAATAGTAATGCCCCAGCGCCGTAAAAGGATTGAGGTAGCATATGATTGCCTTTGGCTAAAGTGTATCCAATGCTAATTAGCGCTGTTAGTAGCAGTAACCCGCCAATGATTGCTGAGCGTTTGGCTGTTTTTTTTGTGTTAATTTGTTCCTGTAACTCACCTGTTAGTAGTTCACGAGCGGTTTGTTTTTTTAATTTACGTAAAGTCCACCAGATAGTTAACAGTGCTACACAAAAGCCCATAGCCATACCAGTGCATATAGCGGAACTAGAGCTGTGATAAGTTAGAGCAGCTGAGGCGACTGCATCCTTCCAGTTGGTTGATAGAGCATTAAGTAAAGCCTTTGCGAAGAGGGTGCCAGCAGCAGATCCGATAATACAGCCCACGATTGCGATTAGCCCTCCTTCTAGTGTCAACATTCGACGAACTCGTTTCCCTGAGATGCCAACTGCGAGCAAGGTTCCAGTCTCTCTAGTTCGTTTCTCCATAGTGAATTGGAATAGTAAGGATATAAGCATTACTGCTGCAGCAATTAGGAAGAAACTGAAAGACATAAATAATTGGCCGAAGTCCATTCCATTATTTACAGAGGAATCGGCTTGCAAACGGGCACTCTGAAAGGAAAGACCTGCGTCCCTTGGGTTAAGTTCAGCAAGTAAATTTTCACTAAGCGACTCAAGTGCCTCTGGTCCATTTTGTGCGTATCGTATGGCAGTAACGTTACCGAACCTATTATTCCAGATTTCCTTGCCGGTTTTAAGGCTGATATAGGCCTTGGGAGTTCCTTTGTAGATATCCCAATAATCCTCGTCTTTTTCGCGGATTGCATCGAGGTTCATTGGAAAACCGGTGTCCCAGTCCGCACAGTTTTCTGAGTCGGTCATTCCTGGGAAATCGGGCATTAGTGTGATGTCGGATCGTGCATCATTCATTGAAATAATGCCGCCTACCTTGAATTTCTCAGTACGTTCTTCGAGTTGACGCATAGTTCCGACCGAGTAGTAACTGAGTTCGACATCATCTCCGATTTTGGCCTGTAAATCGTCGGCCGTCCATTTGTTTAGCCAAACAGTGCCTGGTTCGAAGTCGGCTAATGCAGAAGCCATTGAGTATGGGGTTGAACGATCGCCTATTTGTATTTTATTAACGAAATAGGTGAGCACCTCGGTTATATTTCCATCTATGGATCGAGCCGCTTCGGCTAAAGGTGCATCAAGGAAGACACGGGGAGATCGGAGTTCAATTCCTTTATTATCCGGAAGTTGTAGCAGTTGAGCTTGAGCGTCAGCTAGTTGCCAATTTTTTGCTAGTGCAGCCTGTGCTCGGTTAAGCGTATTGTTACTTAATTTTTCGATATCACCTATGAGGATTAGGTTTGCCATTTTTGTTTTTTCAATTGCTTCCTGAAGTTGCCCTAATCGTACAAATGCATTGTAAGGAGGCACTTGTGATGCTTGTAGGCTAAATCGCCCGAATTCTTTTTCGCTGACTATAGCAATGATTTCCATTTGAGCCAGCGATGCGGTGGAATCCTCGATTGGTGCCATTGGTGCGTCGCGGGATAGTTGTGATGGATTGTGGACACGTAAGTTAATGATGTTGCCTACTTTAAGATTGCCTAATTGCCTGGCCAATCGTTTGTTTAAAACAACTCCATCTTCCGGGATATTGAATTCTGGTTGTTTAAGAGCGAGCTTCCAAAACTTCTCATCTACACCTAAGACAAAGACATTGTTTGCTCGGCTTTCGCCAGATGGTCGTTTGGCTATACCGGGTAATTGCAGTATTGCTGCGGTGTTGGCACCGAGCTCATCCTGAATTTGATCAGCCAGTTGAGCACGGAACAATCGATCATTTGATGAAAGCGTTAGTTCAACTTTGCCCAATCGGGCTTCAGCCATATTACGCAAACTGCCTTTTACCGATTCTCCAACTAATAATGCACCGACTAACACCATGGCACCGACAGCAACACCAAGTATAGTGCCAATATGGTTTTTAGCGTAATAGCGGAATGAGTTTAGAACTAGTGACCAGATTGTCATAGTTTAGCTTGCGAATATGCCGTTCTGTAGTCTGTAGGTTAAACCCATTTTTGAAGCTAGTTCTGTCGAATGTGTTACGATGATAAGTGTAGCTTGATCTTCACGATTTAGTTTCACGAGTAATTCGGTCATGGATTCAGCGTTAGAATGATCCAGTGCACCGGTGGGTTCGTCTGCAAGGATTAGACTGGGTTGATTAATTAGTGCTCGTACAACTGCAACTCGCTGACATTCACCTCCTGATAGCTGAGAAGGGCGATGGGTGAATCGATGTTCTAGGCCTGAACGCTCAAGTAGTTGTTTGGCGCGTTCTATTGCATCCGGTGATGCTTTGCCTTTCTCAGCTAGTGTTGGGACTAAGACGTTTTCAAGGACTGAGCATTGTGGGAGTAAGTGGTGTGACTGAAAGATGAAGCCGATCTTTTGGTTTCGAATAGCGGCTAATTCTTGTTCCGATAAGTTCGCTAGTTCTTGGCCATCCAGCTGAATATTTCCGCTAGTTGGTGAGTCAAGTGAACCTAGTATATTAAGTAGTGTGCTTTTTCCGCAGCCGGACGGGCCGACTATGGCAATAGAGTCACCACGTTTGACGGTGAGTGAGATGCCTTTTAGTACCTCGACGGGACTGCGATCTGCACTTTCGTATTGCTTGTGGATTTTCTCGAGTTTTAGAACAACGGCGTTGTCGTTTGCCATGTACCAAACGCTACGATACTGATCAAGGAGGTAAAATAAAATTACTCCATTTATGAAAAAACCACCCAAAAGCAAGTTTGAATGGTTATAAATTCGATTGGTTGAAAAACGCTAATTTTTCTCGTCAGCTTTCTTTTCTGGCTGTTTTTTTTGCTCTTGCTTAGCTTTTTCGATTTCGGCTTCAAGATCTTCCTTTTTAATTACCTCGATTTTGGCGCCTTTTTTCAATTCCTCAGCGGAAGGGACCTTTATAATGTCACTAGTAACCACTTTTTTGGGAGCATCTTGCGTCTGTTTCGAAACAGATCCTTCTTTTCCTTTTATGGAAAGAAGATCAACATCAAAAATTAGTGTTGAATTGGGCCCTATATTTGGTGGGCCAGATGGGCCGTATGCTAAATCCGATGGAATAAAGAAACGGGTAGAGCCCCCGGACTTCATTAACTGTAATCCCTCGGTCCATCCTTTAATAACGCCATTTAGTGGGAAGCTTATTCCTTCTCCACTGTCGAATTCTTTTCCATCAATCAGAGTTCCCTTGTAATTAACTGTTACGGTATCTGAAGCAGTAGGGGAGGGGCCATTTCCTTCTTTGATTGTCTTATATTGCAAACCACTATTAGTCGCAGTTACACCTTCCTTGGATTTGTTTTCAGTAAGAAATGCCTCGCCTGCTGCCTTGTTCTTTTGTGCAGTATCATCATCAGTAGGAATTGGAATATTAGTAGTATTTGTAGATTCGGCTTCCTCTTCTTTTTCTGCCGCCCTCATCTCTGCACGTGTCTTGAATATTGCATCAAAAGTGAAGCTAGAGACTTTAAATGACCAACCTTCAAGCTTTTTCAATTTAGCCAAGTTCTCTGTGAATGCCTTATCACGATCAGTTTTTAATTTAACCTGATTGTCCTTGTGCGACTTCTCTCTTTCTGCAACCAGCGCGGCCAAGCTCGCAGTGTGTTCCTTGTCCAGTCGTTCTTTATCTTCTGGCTTTTCGTCCTTGCCTGGTTCACGTGGCTTTGATTCATCTGGCTGTGGCACACGGGCTTTTGATTCGTCTTCTTGTGCAATACGAGTCCCGCTAGCTGAAACAGTCATATAGTGATCTTCGCCTTTCTTCGCCATATTAACGGCATACTTATAACCTTCAAATGTTTCGATATTTGCTTTTACAGCCTTATCCATTCCTAGATCTTCCGGCTTTGCGGACTTGCTCGCGACATCGTCAAAATTGGCAAAGCCAAATACACGGCCGGCACTGTTTCCCTTTGAAGAATCAAGCTTTTCTCCCTCTTTGGCTTCTGCCAAAGTCATGTCATCACCTTCTTTTCCCCGATTAACTGTCCATGAGTCCTCGGCATTAGGCTGGGATACGGATACTGATTTGATCTTTTCTATCTTCAAGAAGTCGTCTTTTTGAAGCCATTCGCTGGCGGTAGCTTCTACTTCATTTAATGCACTGGAAAAATCGATTTCAATTACTGATATCTTTCCGTCTACTAATACGAAGCGTTGGTTATCACTTGAGCCAAATGGTGATCCAGCGTTAGAACCTGATTGTGAGCCATTTTTTTTGCCCAACACCAGTACCTTTAGCAAATCATTGTTAGAACCCTTGAATTCTACCTTGGTACCTGATTTTTCCTTTTCAACTGTTGGGTCAATCAACTCAAATCTTCCATGTTGTTTTTTGCTGGCCCGAACTTGTCGAAGTGATTTCAAGGTGACAGCACTAGAGACAAGTTTTTGAATGTTTTCGAAGTTGGCGATGAACCCATCTCGCTCCGTTACTGTCCACTTTTCATCTTTCATTTCCAGTGAAACAGAGCCGTCCTTATCCGTGATGGTAATCTTGGCTATTTTTTTCGGATCCAACTTCGTGACCACCTCTTTTCCGATTCCGCTTTTGTCGCTTGGCTGATTGCTTTGGTTATTAGATGTGAAGAACGCTATGACGCCTAACACTCCCAATACAATTATAGCTATAAGAACTTGTTTGTTTTTCATTGGTCTTAAACTGCAGCTGTTTTTTTGCCTTTACGAATAAAGAATGCGATACCAAAAGCTATTACGATCATGGGCATTAAGCCTATATTGGCCATTTTAATTTTCAGTTGGATCCAATCGATTTCTGATCGTAGCTCTTTACGTATTTCCCTGATTTGTTTTCGCTTATCCAGTTCTTTTTTTTGTATTTCTTTCAGTGCTTCTGGATCAATTGAGAGGGTAAATTGATTACTGCCATCACCTGTGCTCTCAAGTTTGGTTTTTTGTTGAAGAATCTCCTGCTGTTCTGCTTCTAGTTTTTTGAGTCTGCCTTCAAATTTTGCTTGTGCATCCCTTTCTAGGTCCATGATAGTCGTGAAAGGTCTATTCTGGTTTCGGCTTCGAATATTAATAAGTGTGCCGTCTCCAAAGTGATCAACCAGATTTTGAACAAAGGCTATGTTTTCACTAATTAAGAACCTTTGTTGCACTAGGAAGTGTTCATCTGAAAGTATATCAGTATCACCTATAAGGCAGACATGATTTTCGCCATCTGTTTCCTTGATTTGAGGATTGCCACCCTCTTTATTGTCTTCTTCACCATCTTCCGCTGTCTCTGATTTTGGTTTTCCATCAGGAAATGCAGTAGTGAATTTCCCGCTTAGTTTTAGTGCTAAAGTATATTGTTTTGTGCCGACCGGTTGTCCGTCTTCACTGCCGGTCAGAAATGAATCCATGACTTTTGCACCATTGAACTGAGAGGACATGCCGTCAACTAATTTGGCTTGTTCAGAGCTTTTGATTAGTACTGTACTTTTTAATCCTGTTGCCAAGTTGCTAGTGTCGAAACTCCCCACATAAGGTAACCGAATAGTTCCTAAATCACGAGTGACTACTTCTTCGCTATTAAGTGCATTTTTATTTAATGCTAAATAGGCAGGTTGAACTCTGCCACGACTTATAGGATCTCTTTGGTTTAGACGATAGTTGAAATCGGCTACAACCTTTGAGCCATCAAATTGCACTCCCCACTTTGAGAAGAGTCGAGTAAGATTAGAAGCACCTCCCATTCCTGGGATTCGCATTTGTGGATTTTGATTGTTTCCCTCATCTCGAAGTGCCATCGGATCAACAAAGACGATCAGTTTACGCCCACTCAATACGAATTGATCAAGAGCATACTCGGTGTCTTCAGAAACATTTTTTGGGTGAATGACCATAAGCACATTCACATCTTCAGGTATTTCTGTTGCTGAGGATTCGATTCTTTCCACGTTAAAATCTTGTTGAAGTTGTCGGAGAAAATACCAAGGTGGTTGTTGTGGAGCCCCACGGTTCATCATTGCCATTGGATTTGATGGATCAGGACCACCCCATACATTAAGACTACTCATAACACCTACTTTTTGCCGGTCTTCCTTGAGTTTTAGAACGTTCTTGATAGCGCGAGAGATATCATATTCTAGTGTGGGTGATTTACTTGGATCAAAAAACGGGACAACTTCAGTTGTGTCCAAATAACTCACAGCCATGCCCACATAGAAGGCGTTATTAAGAAGTTGTATTCCATCGTTTACAGCAAGTTCTTCTTCATCTGTGTCTCGACGCGGATTAATTTTCTTTAATTCCAGATTGCTGCCTGCATAGGCTTTATATTGATCAAGTAAATCTTCAATCCGTTTACCGTGTTCATTTACAAATACTGGCACGCCTTTTTCGCCTTTGGTTAGATAGAAGCGAATTTCAAGTGGGCTTGATTCACTGTCGCCGTCCCTTTCATCGGCTAAACCGTCTAACAACTTTTTGGATCCCTCAGAAAGGGTGAAAAGATTTCCTTCTGTAAGATCTACTTTAATTTTTAATTGAGATGAGATGATATTAAACACGATCACACAAAGTAGGATGACCAGTGCTCCTCCAACTGAGTTTAAGAATATTGATAACTTTGTTTCTTTTTTCATTGGTTATTTTTCCTGGTTTTTTTTAATTATGCCCTAAGGCCTCTGATGATGACGCTGGTTGCGAAAAGCGGGAAGCCAATCACAGACAGAAAATAAATGACTGATCTGCTATCAATCTGCCCATTGTTAAATTGTTCAATATTTGGCATTACACTGAAGGCTGCAGTGAATTCTACAATCCAGCGTGGCGCGACGGTTTCTACAACATCTGTTACAGGCGGAAATCCGCAGAGAATAAGAAATAGACAAATCACCACAGAAAGGATGAAGCTGATAACCTGATTTCGCGTAAAAGCCGATGTCATACTTGTCACCGAGAGGTAAGCGCCTGCTAAGAAGAAACTTCCAATGTAGCTTGCTAAAACAACGTTATTATCTGGGTCACCAAGATAATTAACCGTGATCCAAATAGGGAATGTTAGTGTTAGTGCCAATGTAAGGAAGATCCATGAAGCGAGGAATTTACCGATAATACAGTGCCAGAGTGAAATGGGCATGGTTAGTAGTAATTCCATCGTGCCCAATCGTCGTTCCTCGGACCAGAGTCTCATGCCTACAGCTGGTACGAGGAAAAGGTATAGCCACGGATGCCATGTAAAAAAGGCTCTTAAACTAGCCTGATTGCTATCCATGAACTGGCCAATAAGAAATGTAAAGGCACCCGTCATTAGCAAAAATATAACTAAAAATACGTAAGCAACTGGCGAATTGAAATAACCGCCCAGCTCTCGTTTTGTTATAGTCCAAATATTACTCATTTTATTTTAATATTAATTATTTTCGGTTTCGGACTTAGTAATGTTACGGAAGACATCGTCCATCCGTCCTTCTTCCTTTTTAATTTCACTAACTTTCCAACTTTTTTGTGACGCTAGATCGAAAATTGCTCGTCCAAGTTCACCATCAGCTCCACCGCTTTTTGGAAAGACGCGAGCGGTAATGTTAGGGGCTTTATCATTAATCAAAGTAACCTTAGATGCTTGAATGAGTGTGCCCAGTTGATCACGCACTGTATTAGCATCAGTTTCAAAAATATTTACCAAATAGCTGTTTGCTGATTCAGACTTTGACTTGAGTTCGTCTGGTGTTCCATTGGCGACTATTTTGCCTTCGTCAATGACTATTGCTCTTGTGCATGCAGACTCTACCTCTTCAAGAATATGAGTAGAAAAAATGATCGCTTTTGTCTGTCCCATGCGACGAATTAATGAACGCATTTCGCGTTTTTGGTTGGGGTCAAGTCCATCTGTAGGTTCGTCCATAACCAAAATGTCGGGATCATGGATTATTGATTGAGCAAAGCATGTACGATGTCTGAATCCCTTGGATAGTGTATCGACACTTTGATGTCGTACATCCTTCAGGAAACACATTTCAATTGCTCGATCGATGGCTTTACCTTTCTTCATACCTTTAATGCCACGAACTTCGGCACAAAAACCAAGAAAACCTTCGACAGTCATATCCGTATACAGTGGAGCGCTTTCTGGTAAGTAACCAATCAGGCGTTTTGCATCTATAGGATTTTCGGTGACATCATGATCTCCAACACGAACTACCCCAGCTGTTGGCGGAATATAGCCCGTGATCATTCTCATACTAGTGGATTTACCTGCGCCATTAGGTCCAAGGAAGCCAAGGATTTCACCGCGTTCAACAGTGAACGAGATGTTATCCACAGCAATCTTCAGGCCGAAAGCTTTGCTCAGATTCTCTACTTTAATCATTTTAGTTTTTTATAACGGTTGACTAAATTTTCATTTAACCTGAAGAGACTTAGATCAGTCCCTAAAAAATAACAAATACCCTGAAAAGGGGCGGAAATACTACCCTATCTGTCAAGAGGTTTCGCCTTGTTCGACGTTGTTGGAAAAAGTGTGTTCAAAATTATTATTATAAAGAATTTTTGCCGTTTGGGCCAACCGATTAATGGGATAGTATGGATCAGTCTATATTTTTTGTTATTCACATGAAATCTAGCACTAATAATTTAATAAAATTCGGGTTTTTTGCAAAAAGGAAGAAGTTAATTCATTTAGATTTTGTTATAAGACGTTCGTGTTCGAGGATTACGGTGCGATCGGTCATACAGGCTAAATGATCGCAGATACTACGTTCTAGACCATACTCGGAAATCATTGATTGTGCGAACGCATCCATTGCATTCGGATTCTTCTCATAGTGTCGGAACAAGTCAC